>JBBRDT010000008.1:0-57244 GCA_038203635.1 Solirubrobacterales bacterium | reverse complement strand
GAGGGCGTTGACCGACAGCGGGCCGAGCGACGGGGGGCAATCCAGGACGATGTGGTCGAAGGACTCGCGGACCGGCTGGAGGACGTCGCGGAGGCGCTGCTCGGACGAGTCCAGGCGCGGCAGCTCGACCGTCGCGCCCGCGAGGTCGGGAGTCGAGGTCACCACCTGCAGCAGGTCGATCGCCGACGGAACGGCTGCGGCCGCGATCGGCGTGCCGTCGAGGAGACAGGTATAGGTGTTCGGCTCGTGGTCCTTCGGGAGGCCGAGCGCCACGGTGGCGTTGCACTGCGGGTCGAGGTCCACGAGCAGCGTCCTGCACCCCGCCTCCGCCACGCAGGCGGCGAGGTTGACCGCGGTCGTGGTCTTGCCCACACCGCCCTTCTGATTTGCCACCGCGTATACAGTCGCCATCGTCAGGGAGCCGACGATACACCCGGCCGCGGTCGTCGCAGCCACGCATCGAGCGCCCAGGATGTAGTTCGGCACCGAACAGGTCCTTCCTGCCGACTGCCGACTGCCGACTGCCGACGAGATGTTCGGCCCCGAACCTTCTGCTCCCCGGCTCGACGGAACGGTTCGCGACCGAACCTTCTCTCAGCTCAGCGGGCGCTTGTGGGCACTGCCGGCCCGCCGCGGGAACTCGGGCGGCGTGGGCCTCACCTTCGTGTAGAGGTGGAGGTTGTGGGAGCGGCTACCCGGATACGGACGCACGTGGTCGACCGCGGCGGAGAGCAGACCGAGCCGGGCGGCCGCGCCTGCGGCCGCCTCCTCCTCGATTTCGTCGCGCTCTCCCTTCCAGGCGATCAGGGTCCCGCCCATGGCCAGCAGGGGAGCGGCGTACTCCGCGAGCGTCGCCAGTGACGCCACAGCGCGGGCGAGCACGGCTCCGTAGCGCTCTCGTCCCTCGGTGCGGGCCCAGTCCTCCGCCCGGGCGTTCGCGACGGCCACGTTGTCCACGCTCAGCGCACGTGCCGCCTCCTCCATGAAGTCGCACTTGCGCCGCACGGACTCGACCAGATCCACGTGGAGGACCGGTCGAGCGATCGCGACCGGCAGGCCCGGGAAACCGGCGCCGCTGCCGATGTCCACGACCCGCGCCGGGCTTTCGAGCTGGTCCAGCAGCGGAAGAGCCGAGAGGCTGTCGGCGACGTGCACGTCGACAGCCTCTTCAGGCAACCGCACCGAGGTGGCGGCCCGCGGGTCGTCGCGGACGAGGCTCAGCAGGTCGGCAAGCTTCCGGGTGGCATCGGGCTGCAGCGACCACTCGGAGCCGAGTGTTTCGAGGCGCTGGGCCACGTGTGCCTCGGCCTCGGCGCGGCGTTTCACGTTTTACGCGAGGCGCGAGCGGAGCGGTGTGATCACGATCCTGCGGAAGGGCTCGTCGCCTTCCGAATGCGTGTCCACGTCCGGGCGGTCCTTCAGGTAGTTGTGGACCACCTTGCGTTCCTGGGAGCCCATCGAGTCCAGCTCGATGGCGCGGCCATACCGCAACGCGTCCGCGACGCCGCGGTCGGCCTGTCGCTGCAGCGCCCCCTCCCGGCGCTCCCGGTACCCGGCCGCGTCGACGACCACGGGCACCCGGTCCTCGCTGCCCCGGAACGCGGCCTGTCCGCACACGGACTGCAGCGCATCGAGGGTCTGGCCGTGCTTGCCGATCAGCAGCCCCAGCTCCGGCCCGCTGACCTCGGCCCAGATTTCCCCATCGCGCTCCGAGACATCGACACTGGCCCGCAGTCCCAGCGCGGACACGACGCGCTTCAGAATTTCCCTCACCCGCTCGGTTGGCTCGTCGGGCCATTCGAACTCGCGCTCCGCCGCCTCCCAACCATCGACGTCAGCCGTGGCCACCACGCGGATGACTGGGTCCGCCTCGCCCTCTGGCGCTTCCTCGAAGACCTCGAAGGTGACCTGCTCGATCGAGATGCCCGGATAGCTGCGCTCGAGGTCCTTCATCGCCGCCCACTTTGCAGCGCCCGCGCTCGACGCCTCGGCCTCGGCCCGCCCCGCGCTCGGATCGTGCGAGTCGTCCGCCACCGTCTACCTCAGCGCCGCCGGCGCTTCTTCCTCCGGGGTGGTGGCGGCGGGGGCCTGCGCGGGGCCGTCGTCCCGCCATCCACCAACGCAGCCGCCGGTTGTGGGCCCGGTCTGGCTCCGTCGGCCGGCACCGGCTGCCGTGGCGGAGACGTGCGCCGCACCACCATCGCCTGCCCGAGCGTCCAGAAGTTGGTCGTGATCCAGTACACGAGCAGGCCGGCCGGAAAACTGGGCACGATCGCGGCGAACACCAGCGGGAGGAGCAGCATGATGCGCTGCTGGGTCTTGTCGGCGGTCATGGACATCACCATCGTCGACGCCATCTGGGACCCGATGAACAGCACCATCAGCACGATCAGGGTTCCGCCCGTGGCCTTTTGCGTGATGTCGTTGATGAACAGGAAGCCCTGCTCCCCGGTGGCATTTACCTGGTCGATGAACTCTTTCCCCTTGAGCAGGGAGTAGAGCGAGATGAAGACCGGCAGCTGGAGCAGCAGGGGCAGGCAGGAGGCGAAGGGATTGACCTTGTTCTCCTGGTAGAACTTCATCATCTCCTGCTGCATGCGCTGCTTGTCTTCCTTGTACTTCTCCTGGAGCGCCTTGACCTGAGGCTGCAGCACGCGCATGGCGTTCATCGAGCGGATCTGCTTGATCGTCAGTGGGATCATGAGCAGCCGCACGATCACGGTGAGGCCCACGATGGACCAGCCCCAGCTGAGGCCGACGTCGTCGTGCAGCCTCGTGATCAGCCAGTCGGCCGCGTCGACCAGCGGCTGGAAGATGTTGGCGAGGACGAAGAGGGTCATCTGAACAGGCGCCGGGCGCTAACCGGGTCGTACCCCCCGTGGCTCCACGGGTTGCACCGCAACAGGCGCCACACGCCGAGCACCAGGCCCCGCACGGGCCCGAGCTCGCGGATCGCCTGCGCGGTGTAAGCCGAGCAGGTTGGCTCGTACTTGCAGCGCCGTGGCAGCGCGGGCGAGATCAACCGCTGGTACAGCCTGATCGGGGCTACGAGGACGCGCCCGGCAAAACCTGTCGTCATGTCAGGCCCTCCGCCCTTGCGGGGTCGTCAGCGAGCCGGCCGAGCAGCTCCGCGAGCTCCGAGCGCACGCCGTCGAGCCCGGCCTCCGCCGCCTGGGCAGCGCCGGCGCGCGCGACAACCACGAAGTCGTGCCCTTCGGGCAGCTGGTCGTCCAACGCCCAGAACGCCTCTCGCAACAGTCGCTTCACCCGGTTCCGGTCGACCGCACCGCCGACCCGCCGGCCGACGGACACGCCCAGCCGTACGTCGGCGTGCTCCTCTTCGTGTTCATCCCCGTCGCTTGTGGCGGACGGAAATGCGTACAGCACGAAAGAGCGTGTCGCTGCGGAGCGGCCGCGCCGGTAGACCCGGTCGAAGTCGGCGCTGCGCGTCAGCCGTGGACGCCTGTGCCGCATGCCGCCCCGGCGTTCGTTCATGGCCACCGGCCCCGCCTCAGACCGTCAGGCGCGAGCGGCCCTTCTTGCGCCGGCGCTTGATCGTGAGGCGGCCGGCACGTGTCCGCATCCGAGCACGAAAGCCATGCGTCCGCGCGCGCTTGCGCTTCTTCGGTTGGTACGTACGCTTCATACAGGAGAGGTGGTGAAGAGCCTGGAATCGTGGTCACGCTGCGGCTGGGCGCTCAGTATAAGGCCTCCCTCTCATGTTCTCGGCAACCGCTCGCGGCTGCCTTGGTACCACCCCGCTAGCACCTCTCGGCAGGCGCAGAATCTTTTTGGGCGCGTATTGCGACATGGCCACTGGAGCCGCGTCGCGCCATGACGGAAGCTCTTTTGCGCAGCGCTAGAATCGCGCGCCCCGTGGGAGGGATTTGCGGTCTTTTCGGCCGTCGTGCCACACCCGCGCGGAGTCAGCTTCGAGAGTCGGCGAGGACGCGTGGAAGATCAGGTCGAGAAGATATGGCGCCACGTCGATGACACCCTGCGCGGTTCACTTCCGCCGGACGTGTATCGAACCTGGATCGAACCGCTGTTGCCCGTAGGGGCACAGGACGGTGTGCTCTACATGCGTGCGCCGGCGAGCACGAGGGACTGGGTGCGGCGCCGGTTCGGCGCTCTGCTCGACGCCGCGCTGGCCGCCACCGCGCCCGTCCGCAGAATCGAGTTGGTCGCCGGTGACGCGCCGCCGGCGCCAGCCGCGGGTCACACCGAGCTCAAGCCGAGCTACACCTTCGAGGCATTCGTCATCGGGTCCGCCAATCGCTTCGCCCACGCGGCCTCGCTCGCGGTCGCCGAGTTGCCCGGCCAGGTCTACAACCCGCTGTTCATCTGCGGACCTCCGGGGATCGGCAAGACCCATCTGCTCCAGGCGATCGGCAACTACGTCTCGCTCTGTGTGAGCGGTTTGACAGTGCGCTATGCAAATGCCGAGACCTTCACGAGCCAGTTTCTCGCGGCCCTCCAGCACAATCAGATCCCGTCCTTCAAGCAGCGCTACCGCTCGGCCGACGTGCTGCTGCTCGATGACGTCCAGTTCCTGGAAAGCAAGGAACGGACCTCCGAGGAGTTCCTCTACACGATCGAGGCAGCACTGACCGCCGGCGCCCAGGTCGTCCTGGCCGCCGACCGCCCGCCGGCCGCGATGCCGCTGCTGCACGCTCCCCTCAAGGGGCGCTTCGAGGGCGGGTTGCTGGTGGAGCTGACCCCGCCCGACCAGGCGACACGCCTGGCGATCCTGCGCCGCCAGGCCGGCGCCGAGGTTGACGAGCTCACCGCGAGTGGCGTGCTGGAGCTGCTCTCACGGCGCGTCGCGGGCAACGTGCGCTCGCTCGAGAGCGCACTCGTGAGAGCCCGTGCCTACGCATCGCTGACGCAGCAGCCCCTCACGCTCGAGCTTGCCGAGCAGGTGGTCGCCGCGATCGCGCCCGGCGCCACCGAAGGGGCCTCCCCGCCCCTGTCCATCGAGCGCATCCAGGACAGGACCTCCCTGGCGCTGAAACTCGAGCCGGAGACCCTCACTTCGGCCAGACGCAGCCGTCAAGTTGTCTATGCTCGCCAGGTCGCCATGTACCTGTGCCGCGAGCTCACCGACCACTCCCTGCCAGCGATCGCACGCCGGTTCGGTGGCCGGGACCACACCACGGTCCTTCACGCTCACCGCAAGGTCCAGCGCCAGTTGCTCGTCGATCAACCCACAAGAGACCTTGTGGACGAGCTCGTCCGCGAGCTCAAGGACTCATAGGACGTGTCCACCCATGCCTTCCCACACAGCAGGCCACACAGGCGATGACACAGCCCGGAACGCCCCTCTTTGCGCCTCTCTCGACCGTAAGACAGAGAATCCACACCCTCTACCTACTTCCATAACTATGAGGATGTCCGCATGAAGTTGTCTGTCGAAAGGCAACCTTTTCTTTCCGAGCTTCAGCTCGTGACTCGCGCTGCCGCCACCCGGTCGGCAATCCCGGCGCTCGGAGGAGTGATGCTGAAGGCCACGGGAGAGGGTGTCGCACTTTCCGCGACCGATACCGAGATCGCACTGCAGTCCGCCATTCCCGCCGATGTCGAACAGGAGGGCACGCTGCTGCTCCCGGCGCGCTTGCTGCTGGACATCGTGCGCGTTGCCGATGGGGATCGGGTCTCGATCGACGCGGCATCCGACCCGGGAGTCGTGAAGGTCACCTCGCAGCGCGCTTCGTTCGCCGTGCGGACCCTGCCGACCGCGGACTTCCCGAAGCTCCCCACCGCCGACGCCGAGACGGCGGTAGTGCTCGATGCCGCCGCGCTCGCCGCGACGATCGACCGGGTGGCGAAGGCGGCCTCACGTGACGAGACTCGCCCGGTCCTGACCGGGATCCTCGTCTCCCTCGAGGAGGGCACGTTGCGGATGGTGGCGACGGACTCGTATCGGTTGAGCGTCAAGGAGGCGGCCGTCCCCGGCATGAACGGAAGCGCGTTCGAGGCCAACGTCCCCGCCCGGGCGCTGCAGGAGCTCGGCCGGGTCGTCGGAGAGACGCGGCCCGAGACGGTTTCGATCACCACCAAGGACAACCAGGTCGTGTTCGAGTCCGGCCGCGTGACGCTGTCATCGCGCCTGATCGATGGTCAATTCCCGAACTATCGCCAGCTGCTCCCGGAGTCCTACGAGCACGAGATCGTGATCGACAAGTCCGAGCTGCTCGGCGTGGTGCGCCGGGTGAGCCTCATGGCTCAGCGCAATGCCCCGCTGCGCCTGCGTTTCGAGCAGGGGACAGTGACGCTTTCCGCGCAGACTCCGGATGTCGGCGAGGCCTCGGAGTCGGTCCCCGTAAACTTCCAGGGAGACGAGCTCGAGATCGGCTTCAACCCGCAGTTCCTCCAGGACGGTCTCGAGAGCGTGGGGGCCGAGGAGGTCCGCTTGCGCCTGATCAGCGCCCTGCGTCCCGGTCTGATCGAGCCGGCCGGCGCGGGTGAGGAGGACCAGTTCCTCTACCTGATCATGCCGGTGCGCCTAAACGTCTAGAGAGTCCGTTGCACGTCTCGCGCCTCGAGGTCCGCGACTTTCGCAGCTACGCACGGACCGAGTTGGAACTGGCCGAAGGCATCACGGTGTTGGAGGGACCGGTCGGCGCCGGGAAGACCAATCTGATGGAGGCGGTGCACGTGGGTTGCACCGGCCGGTCCTTCAGGACGTCGAACGAGCGTGAGCTGATCCGGTTCGGCACGCGGTCGGCACGCGTGTCCCTGCGGGTGGCCGTCGGCGGAGCCGTCCACACGACGGACGTGACGGTCCAGTCGAGCGGCCCCAAGTCCGTGTTACGCGACGGGACGCGCGTGACGCATCCACAGGCCGGCGACCCGCCGTTCTTCGTGTGCGTGTTCGCACCTGACCACCTCGAGCTGGTGAAGGGCCCGGGCGGGAACCGGCGTGCCCGCCTCGACGATCTCACCGCGACCGTGTGGCCCGCCCGGCGCGGCACGCGCGCGTCGTACGCGAAAGCGCTCGCACAGCGAAACGCCCTGCTTGGACGGGCGCGTGCGCGTGCGGTGGGGCCTGACTCGCTACACCCGTGGGACCGCGAGCTGGCGCGGCACGGCGTGGAGCTGATGGACCATCGGCGCGAGTTGATCGATGCGCTCGCCGAGCCGTTTGCACGCCGAGCCGCCGAGCTGGGCCTGCCGACCCCCGCCGCGCTCGACTATCGCCCCCGCAGCGCAGCGCGTACTGCCGACGAGCTCGAACGCGAGCTCCGCGAGCGCGTGGACGCCGATCTCGACCGTGGTTTCACCCTGCACGGCCCGCACCGGGACGACCTGGTGCTGCGCGTGTCCTCGCGGGACCTGCGCCGTTACGGATCGCAGGGCCAGCAGCGCCTCGGGCTGCTGGCCCTGCTGCTCGCCGAGCGCGATGTCCTGACAAGCCTGCGTGCAACGCATCCCGTGATGTTGCTCGACGACGTGTTGAGCGAGCTCGACCCCGACCGCCGCGCACGGCTGCTGCAGACGCTCACCGGTCCCGGGCAAGCCCTGATATCGACAGCGGACGCGCGCACGGTTCCCGACCACGTCGATGCTGCACGGGTGCCGGTGCGGCCACCGGAGCCCGCCGAAGAGGAACGTCCCTCCGAGGAGATCGCGTGAGCCGGCGGCCGAGGCCGCTCGCGGAGTCCCTTCCGGGGCTCAAGGAAAGGCTGGCGCCGCGCACCCTCCTTGCGGACGTTCAGCAGGGATGGGAGGCAGTCGCCGGTCCGGAGATCGCGCGGCACTCCGAGCCGGCCTCCGAGCAGGCCGGGATCGTGACCGTGCGCTGCAGTTCGGCGGTCTGGGCGGCCGAGCTCTCGATGATGTCCCGGCAGCTGCTGGAGCGGCTCAACGAGGCTCGCCCGCCCGACCGCCAGGTGCGCGAGATCCGTTACGTCGTGGGCGGCTGACCGAACCGCGCGAAGGCGTCTCGGAGGCTCTCTAAAGTCTGGGGAGAGTGTCCCCACAGACGGCCCCGGGCTGCGCGGGTTTTTCCGCATTCCAGAGGGAAATTTCGACAGGTTCAAGGCCAGATCCGGCACCCCAACCTGCTAGAATTGGCAGCACCTTTTAGGCGCCCGGTACCGCGCGCACACCGCAGTCGAATTAGGCGCGTGCGCGCATATTGAACGGGTCTTCATCAATGCGGCTGCCGCCGCCTCAGCAGGAAGGAACTTAGTGCCGAAAAACGGGTCGGATAAGGCCGCGGACGAGACTGGCGTCTCCCACATGCAGGAGACGACCGGATCGGCAAGCTACAAGGCCTCTGACATTACGGTGCTCGAGGGCCTCGAGGCAGTTCGCAAGCGCCCCGGCATGTACATCGGCTCGACGGGCGAGCGCGGCCTGCACCACCTCGTCTACGAGGTCGTGGACAACTCGGTCGACGAGGCGCTCGCCGGCCATTGCGACTCCGTCGAGATCCGTCTGCATCCCGATAACCGAGTGACGGTCTCCGACAACGGCCGCGGCATCCCCGTCGACATGCACGAGAAGGAGCAGCGCCCGGCTGCCGAGGTCGTGCTGACGGTCCTGCACGCAGGCGGCAAGTTCGGCGACGGCGGGGGCTACAAGGTCTCCGGCGGGCTGCACGGCGTCGGCGTGTCGGTCGTGAACGCGCTCTCGGAGCACCTCGACCTGGTGATCAAGCGCGACGGCCATGTCTGGACCCAGGCCTACGAGCGTGGAGTGCCCCAGGGACCGCTCACGAAGGGCGAGCCCACGAAGGAGCACGGCACCACGATCACCTTCCTGCCGGACCTCGAGATCTTCGACGAGATCTCGTTCGACTTCGAGACGCTCGCGCAGCGCATGCGCGAGACGGCGTTCCTGACACGCGGACTGCGCATCGAGATCGTCGACGAGCGCGGTTCGGGCGACCGTGCCGAGTTCCAGTACGAGGGCGGCATCCGCGACTTCGTCGCCTACCTCAACCAGAACAAGGATCCGATCCACAGCAAGATCGTGTACTTCGAGGGCAGCACCGATGACGGGCAGGGCGAGATCTCAATGCAGTGGAACTCCTCCTATCAGGAGTCCATCTTCAGCTTCGCGAACAACATCAACACGGCCGAGGGCGGCACGCACCTGTCTGGCTTCCGCTCGGCGCTGACGCGCACGCTCAACGACTACGCGCGCAAGAAGGGCCTGCTCAAGGAGAAGGACGACTCGCTTGCCGGCGAGGACGTGCGCGAGGGACTCACCGCGATCGTGTCGGTGAAGCTGCACGACCCGCAGTTCGAGGGGCAGACGAAGGCCAAGCTCGGCAACCCACACATAAAGGGCTTCGTCGAGTCGACCGTCAACCGCAAGCTGGGCGAGTTCCTCGAGGAGAACCCGGCCGAGGCAAACCAGATCATCGGCAAGGCGATCGCGGCATCACGTGCGCGCGACGCAGCGCGCAAGGCGCGCGACCTGACACGGCGCAAGTCGGCGCTCGAGAACTCGACGCTGCCGGGCAAGCTGGCGGACTGCTCCGTCAAGGACCCGGCGCTCGCGGAGTTGTTCATCGTCGAGGGCGACTCGGCCGGCGGCAGCGGCAAGCAGGCGCGCGATCGCAACACGCAGGCCGTGCTCCCGCTGCGGGGCAAGATCATCAACGTCGAGAAGAACCGCATCGACAAGGTGCTCTCGAACGAAGAGATCCAGTCGCTCGTGACGGCGATCGGCACCGGTATCCGCGAGGAGTACGACCCCGAGAACCTGCGCTACCACAAGGTGATCCTGATGACGGACGCCGACGTGGACGGCGCGCACATCCGCACGCTCGTGTTGACATTCCTGTTCCGCGAGATGCAGGGCCTGATCGATGCCGGCCACGTCTACATCGCAAAGCCCCCGCTGTACCGGATGAAGACGGGCAACAAGGAGCAGTACATCGACAAGGAGTCGGAGCTCGAGGAGATGCTGCTGCGCGACAAGCTCGACCGGATCGAGATCTTCGATCACGCGGGCACGGCGCTCAACCTCACCCAGCAGCGGTGGCAGCGGCTCACCAGGCTGGTCAAGGAGTACGAGGGCTGGGCGTCCGCGCTGCGCGCGGCGCACGGCACTGATGTGATCACGTTCCTGGAGGAGTCCCAGATACTCGACCAGGGGCTGACAGATGTCGCCAAGGTCGTCGCGGAGCTGAAGAAGAAGGCACCCGCAGGCGAGCCCTACGACACCGAGGTCCTCTCCCAGAACGGCGACGGCTCGATCCGGATCAAGGTGATCGAGCGCAAGAGCGGCCTGGCCATCACACACACGCTCGGCGGCGCGATCTTCGACTCGCGCGAGTACCGGCAGCTGACCCGCGTGCACCAGGAGCTCCAGAACCTCTCCGGTACCCCGCCGTTCAAGTTGAAGCTCGGTGACGACACGGCCGAGGCGCTCTCGTTCGAGGAGCTGCGCGCCAAGGTGCTTGGCCTGGCCAAGCGGGGCGTACGGCTCCAACGGTTCAAGGGCCTCGGCGAGATGAACGCCGACCAGCTGCGCGTGACCACGATGGACCCCGAGTCACGCACCCTGATGCAGGTGACGATCGACGACGCCTACGCCGCCGACGAACTGTTCTCGATGCTGATGGGAGATCAGGTCGAACCAAGGCGTGCCTTCATCGAGAAGCATGCAAGGGACGTGCAATTCCTGGATGTCTAGAAAGGATGAGTTCGCCGTGGGCCGTTCGCCGTATCGCCGATTTTCCGGCGCACGGCGTAACGGCGTAACGGCGTAACCGAGATATGGCGACGCTTGACGCACTAACCGGCAACATCGAACCCCGCGGCCTGCGGGAGGAGATGCGCTCCTCCTACATGGACTACGCGATGAGCGTGATCGTCGGGCGTGCGCTGCCCGACGTGCGCGACGGCCTGAAGCCGGTGCACCGCCGCGTGCTGTATGCGATGCACGAGGCCGGCCTGCAGCCGACGCGCGCGTATCGCAAGTGCGCCCGCGTCGTCGGCGACGTGATGGGGAACTTCCACCCGCACGGCGACTCGGCGATCTACGACACGCTCGCGCGCATGGCGCAGGACTTCGCGTTGCGCTATCCGCTCGTCGACGGCCAGGGCAACTTCGGTTCGATCGACGACGACCCGCCCGCGGCGATGCGGTACACCGAGGCCCGCCTCGCACGGCTCGCGACCGAGCTGCTGCGCGACATCGACGCGAACACGGTCGACTTCACCCCGAACTACGACGAGTCGCGGCAGGAGCCGCTGATCCTCCCGGCGCGCTTCCCGAACCTGCTCGTGAACGGCTCCTCCGGCATCGCCGTCGGTATGGCGACCAACATCCCGCCGCACAACCTGCGCGAGACGATCGACGCGGTGGTGGCCTACATCGACGATCCGGAGATCGACGTCGCCGGCCTCATGAAGCACATCAAGGGGCCGGACTTCCCGACCGGCGGCTACATCGTCGGCCGCGAGGGGATCAAGGACGCCTACGAGACAGGCCGGGGTCGTGTCGTGATGCGCGGCCGCGCCCACGTCGAGCCATTGCGCGGCGGCAAGGAGGCGATCATCGTCACCGAATTGCCCTTCATGGTCAAGAAGGGCGGTGACGGCGGGCTGATCAAGAAGATCGCCAGCCTCGTGCACGACAAGAAGATCTCCGAGATCAGCGACCTGCGTGACGAGACCGACCGGTCGGGCATGCGGCTCGTGATCGAGCTGAAGCGGGACGCGATTCCCGAGGTCGTGCTCAACAAGCTCTACAAGCACACCTCCCTGCAGCAGACGTTCGGCGTCAACATGGTGGCGCTCGCTGACGGCGTGCCGCGCACGCTCGACCTGCGCGAGGTGATCCGCTACTACGTCCTCCACCAGAAGGAGGTCGTGACCCGGCGCACCAAGGACCAGCTGGAGCGCGCCGAGCGCCGAGCGCACATCCTCGAGGGCCTGCTGATCGCGCTGTCGAACATCGACGCGGTGATCAAGCTGATCCGGTCCTCGCCCGACCCCGAGCAGGCACGTGCCGGCCTCGTCGAGGCGTTCGACCTGTCGCCCGAGCAGGCGCAGGCGATCCTCGACATGCGCCTCCAGCGCCTGACCGCACTCGAGACCGACAAGATCAAGGCCGAGCACGCGGACCTCATGGAGCGCATCAAGGAGCTGCGCGCGATCCTCGGCGAGGAGGAGCGCCTGTACGGGCTGATCAAGGAGGAGCTGCTCGAGATCAAGGAGATCTACGGCGACGAGCGCCGCAGCGAGATCATCGCCGCCGAGGGCGAGGTCGACCTCGAGGACATGATCGCCGAGGAGCAGATGGTCATCTCGATCACGCGCTCGGGCTACATCAAGCGCCTCCCGCTCTCGACCTACCGCAAGCAGCATCGCGGCGGCATCGGGGTGATCGGGATGGAGACCAAGGAGGACGACTACATCGAGCACCTGCGCATCTGCTCGACGCACGACTTCCTGTTGTTCTTCACCAACATGGGCAAGGTGTATCGCCTGAAGGTCTACGAGCTGCCCGAGGGCGCGCGCACCGCCAAGGGCCGCGCGCTGATCAACTTGCTACCGCTGCGCGAGGGCGAGCGGGCCCGCGCCGTGATTCCCACGCGCGACTTCTCCGAGCACAAGTACGTCGTGTTCGGCACGCGCAACGGCCTGATCAAGAAGACCGAGCTGACCGCCTACAACACGCCGATCCGCGCGGACGGGATCATCGCGATCAAGCTGCGCGACGGCGACTCACTCGTCGACGTGCGCGGCACGAGCGGCGAGGACGACATCATCATGGTTTCGCGCTCGGGCTATGCCGCGCGGTTCAACGAGTCCCGGGTGCGGCCCATGGGGCGCGACACGAGTGGTGTGCGCGGCATGAACGTGTCCGAGAAGGACAACGCGGTGCTCGCCATGGACGTCGCCCGGGACGACACGGAGCTGTTCGTGGTGACCGAGAACGGGTTCGGCAAGCGCTCGCCGATCAGCGAGTACCCCGTGAAGGGTCGCGGTACGAAGGGCGTGAAGACCATCCAGATGACCGAGCGCAAGGGCGCGCTCGCCGGTGCGCTGATCGTGCGCGAGCACCAGGAGCTGGTGTTCATCTCACAGAGCGGCATGGTGCAGCGGACGAGCGTGCGCGGTATCTCCACCATGGGGCGAGCCACCCAAGGCGTGAAGGTGATGAACCTGCGCGGGGACGACACGGTCAGCGCGGTGGCGCTCGTTCAGGAGAGCGACGCCGAGATCGGCGCATCGGCGGGCGACGAGAACGGAGCGTCACCGCAGCTCATGGAAGAGGACGGAACCGAGCCCGAGTCGCCCGAGGGCAACGGGGCCGACTAGCGCAAGTACTGCCTCCACGCCGTCGGCACCACGGGCGCGGCGACACGGATGAAGATCGTCGGGCCGGGGGCCCGCGGCTTGCGCCGTGGGTGCATTCCCGTCTCGACCGTGGTGCGGCTGCCCTTGCGCCTGTTGCACGGCGCGCACGACGTGACGATGTTCTCCCAGTCGCTGGCGCCTCCCCGGCTTCGAGGGATGACGTGGTCGACCGTCAGGTGGGCAGTGGTTCCGCAGTACTGGCAGGTCCAGGAGTCGCGCGCGAACACGGCCCTGCGCGTGATGCGCCGGCGGCGCTGGTCGCGCGGAATGCGCACGTAGGACACCAGGCGGATCACGACCGGGTGCGGCAGCGTGATGCTCTCCGCCCGCACCCTGCGCTCGCTCTTCTCCACGAGCTCGGCCTTCTCCTTCAGCACGAGCACGACGGCCCTGCGGACCGTGCACACGTTGAGCGGCTCGTAGGAGGCGTTGAGCACGAGCACCCGACCCCCTTCGACGCGCCTCGACGCGCCCGCGGATGCAGCCACCTGCTCCCCGGCTGGCTCACTCTCCCTGTCTGTCTCCCGGCCTTGCCCTGCGGGCCCCGCCGGTGTGACTGTGGCGGTCGCGGCTTCCACTGCGGTGGCGAAAGTGTAACCACACACCGGGGCGACCTACTCAGCCGGTCGGATAGCACCCCAGCACCCGCAGGGTCTCGACTGCGTCGCCGACTGCCTCCAAAGCCTCGACGATCGGCGGGTCGTCGGCCCGCCCGACGAGGTCGGCGAAGAACACGTAGCGCCCGAGGCCCTGCTTGCGCGGCCTTGATTCGATCTTGCTGAGGTTGATCTTCCGCGCCGCGAACTCCTGGAGGACGTCCACGAGCGCGCCCGGGTGGTCGGACATCCCCCAAAACACGATGGACGTCTTGAAAGGCCGTTCGCCGTGCGCCGTGCGCCGTTCGCCGGAGCGGGCCAGCCAGACGAACCGCGTCTCGTTCTCGGGCGTGTCCTCGACGCGATCGGCCAGTACCTCGCAGCCGTAGAGCTCGGCCGAGATGTGATTACCGAGCGCGGCCCATGGTTGATCGGACTCGGCCACGATCCGCACCGCGTCGGCGGTGCTCTGCGCGCCCATGACCTCGGCGTGTCCCAGCCGCTCGCGCAGGAAACGCGCGCACTGGGCGCTGGCCTGGGGGTGCGAGAGCACTCGCTCGATGCGCTCCAGCGGAAGCTGCGTCCTGGCGATCAGGGTGTGTGCGATCGGGTGCACGACCTCACCGACGATCTGCACTTCGTCGGTCTCGAACACCAGCGCGTCGAGCGTGGCGTTGACGGATCCTTCCAGTGAGTTCTCGATCGGTACCAGCGCGCGATCGCAGCGCCCGTCGACGACGGCCATCACGCATTCGTAGATCGTCGGCAGCGGCACTGCCTCGATCCCCTCGTGGCCGGCCGTCGTGAGCAGCGCCTCCTCGGAGAACGTGCCCTCGGGGCCGAGGAACGCGACCCTCAGGGCCACTAGCTGCGCGTCTCGGCGACCGCGGGCGCGCCGAGAGCGGTGCGGACTGCCTCGTCCTCCTCGGGGGAGAGCTCGATCTCCGAACGGCCGTCACGCACGCCCTTCACGTACATGCGGGCCTGGTCCCGGTGCAGGATGGAGGACAGCACCACCCCTGTGCCGGTGTCGTCGAGCAGCGCCATCGAGCTCGACTGGCGGCCGCTCATCTCGCCGTACGCGTCATACCGGATGACAGCGGTCTTGCTGATGCTGCGCTGGATGCGGCCCTCGTCCTTCTCGAGGCGCTCCTCGACGCGCCGGAACGTCTCCTCGACCAGCCCTTGCAGCTGCGCAAAGCCGATCTCGAGGTTCTCCGCGTGGGTGACGAGATCTCGCTCGCCGCTGGTGCCCAGCACCGCGACCTGCGCCGTGCGGACGCGCCGCAGCTTGATCCAGAGGATCAAGACGGAGAGGAGCGCCAGCGCAGCGACGCCGCCCGCCGCCAGCGCTGCGATGCCGGCAGCCGTAGTGAGATCGTCAGGCACGCGCGAAGGATAACCAGCAGGTGGGACTGCGAACGGCGAACGGCGAACGGCGAACGGCGCTACTCCGCCGTAAACGCCACCTGGTACTGGATGCGGTTGTTCTCTCGGGTGCCCTCGCCCGGAACCGGGTCGACGGCGATCGTCACGGTACTGACGGCCTCGGTGCTCGGCGCCTTCGGGATCGGGATGCTCACCGTCTCCGCCTCGCCCGCTGCGATGCGCGGGATCGTCTGGTCGACGTTGATCCGCTCGCCGTTGGCGATCGTGACCGACACGCCGAGGTCCGTTTCCTCCGACTCGCCCTGGTTCTGGACCGCCACGTCGAACGTGAGCCGGTCGCTCACGGGTACCCGGTTCACACCGCTCTCGCTCAGCTCGACGCCGGCAGGCTGCACCGTGGCGGTCTGGACGCCCGTGCCGTGGAGCCCGGGCGCGGCCGTCTTGCTGCCACTACCGCCGATGCGGCTGAGCCTGGTCTGCACCGTGTCGGGGTCGAGCCAGCCGAGGTCGGGCAGGAACCGGTCGGTCGGGAACTTCTCATCGATGCCCCGGTCGTCGTACGCCTTGACCAGCGCCGGAACCGTGCGCTGCAGGTAGATCACGTCGCTGGCGAGGAGCGCCTGCATCTGTCCGGCGATCGCGTTGATCGCGTCGCTCGAGCCACGCTGGTCGCCGAGCGCCTCGGGGAGTGCCGAAGCGATCCGCTCGATCGCGTCGGCACGGAACTGCAGTGCCTCCACGAGCCAGCCCTGGGCGCCGTCGAGCTCGTCGGGATGATCCGTATCCCGCGCGCGCTGGACGAGCTGCTCCGCGTCGGCTCGCTGAGCGTTGACCTGGGTCTGCACGTCGAGCGCATCGGCGTTGCTCGGGCTGGAGAGCAGGTCGAAGAAGCTCTGCGAGATGTCGTTGGAGCCCCGCACGACCGCGCGCACGTCCGATGCGTAGTCGCGGAAGGCGCGATTCTTGCGGCTGTCCAGGCAGCCGTTCACGCCGAAGACGAGCAGGCCGACGAGCAGGATGGCTCCGCCCACAGCGATGGTGCGCCGCACCATCAGCGTCTGGGAATCCATCGACCCGGGCCCTCTGGAGCCCCTCCGGGGGCGGTCGGCCCGTCTTCCTTGCGAAGACGACAAGTTGCGCTCTCCTCAGTGCGCGAACGCTATTTGGCCTGCTTTCAGGCGGAGAGTATGACGAGCGGGGCGGCCGATCGGTACCCGCAAGCGCTCCCTGGCAGGGGTTGTGCGGGGGGTATCCCGTGGCGCGGGACGTGTTTCGTAGCATTGCCCCTCCCCCCGGGCGACTCCGAACCACTCCGTGGGGCGTTTTGCCGTGGGCATCCTGAGATCCGTGGAATCGAAGCTCGAAGGCCTCGTCGAGGGCGTGTTCAACCGTGCCTTCAGGGCGCGGGTGCAGCCGGTCGAGCTGGCCCGGCGGCTGGCCAAGGAGATGGAGTCCTACAAGGCCGTGTCGGTATCGCGGACCTATGTGCCCAACGAGTACATCGTCTTCCTCTCCCGTGAGGACCGCCGGCAGTTCGAGGGTTACGAGCCGGCGTTGCTCGAGGAGCTGGCCTCCCACCTGCTCGAGCACGCGGCCAGGGAGGGCCTGGCACTGCTGACCAGGCCCAAGGTCTCGTTCGAGACCGACAAGCGCCTGCGGATGGGCGAGTTCGGCATTCAGGCCCGGCTGGTGAAGCCGCCGGAGTCGGCGCAGGAGGAAGCTTCGCAGGGAGACCTCGGCGCAACCATGGTCTACTCGGCGACGAAGGTGCGCCAGGCCGTCGAGCAGCCGGTGGCCGAGCGGCCGGCCGCGCGTGCGCTGATCACCCTGGGGGGCAAGACGTTCGTGCTCGACCAGCCGCGCGCCGTCGTGGGCCGCAGCCGCCGCTGCGACTTCGTGCTCGAGGATCCAAACGTGTCGCGCCGGCACTTCGAGCTGCAGCAGCGCGGCGCGGATTGGTATGTCGTGGACCTCGAGTCGACCAACGGCATCGCCGTGAACGGCCGGCGTGTCCCGAGCGCCCGGCTGGAGCCGGGCGACGAGATCGCAGCCGGTACCTCGAGCATGCGCTTCGACGCGGACTGAGTGGGTCGAGGACCAGAATGTCCGATCCGCTAGAGGTACTGCTGCAATTCGCCTTCCTCGGCGTGCTGTACCTGTTCCTGCTGTGGGTTGCGCGCTCCGCGCTGCGCGACCTCGGCCGGCCGGCCGTCGATTCGTACGGCGCTGACGAGCGCGCCCCGAACGATGCGCGGCCGTATTCGGGCAGGCTGGTCGTCGAACGCGGCGCCGGCCTCGCGAGCGGCGCGGAGTACGGAGTCGGGCCCGCACTCGGCATCGGCCGCGCAAGCGCCAACGACATCTGCATCGAGGACTCGTTCGCGTCCGGCCGCCACGCGCGGCTCTACGACCGCGAGGGCGCGGTCTACATCGAGGACATGAACTCGACCAACGGCACCTATGTCAACGGCCGCCGGCTCGGCGCGCAGCAGGTCCTTCGACCAAGCGACCGCATCCGCATCGGCGACACGGAATTCCGGTTCGAGCAATGAGCCACCGCGACACCGTCCCTTCGCAAACCGGACAATCTGCTTACAGATCGGCCGCTCTTTTCTCATGCTGAGGATCGTTGACGAGGCGGCGCGGACTGATGCCGGGCGACAGCGGCGGGCGAACGAGGACTCCTACTTTGCCCGCGCTCCTGCCTTCGCCATCGCCGACGGCATGGGCGGTGCCCAGGCGGGCGAGGTCGCATCCCAGATCGCGGTGGAATCCTTCGAGCAGCGCACGGAGGACGGCAACCCCGAGCAGCAGCTCTCCCGCACGGCGATCGCCGCCAACCGCCGGATCTTCGAGCTGGGTGAGGGAGACCCGAGCCTGCGCGGTATGGGAACCACGTTGACGGGTGCACTCGTCGCCGACGACGAGGTGACCATCGTGCACGTCGGCGACAGCCGCGCATACCTGATGCGCGACGACGAGCTGCGCCAGCTCACCCGCGACCACTCCCTCGTCGAGGAGCTGCGCCGGCAGGGCCGGCTCACGAGCGAGGAGGCCGAGGAGCATCCGCAGCGATCCGTCGTGACGCGCGCGCTCGGCGTCGAGCCCGACGTGGAGCTCGACGTGCACACCCACCAGGCGCGCAGCGGTGACCTGTTCCTGCTCTGCAGCGACGGCCTCACCAGCATGGTCCGGCAGGACCGCATACGCGAGATCGTCGCCGGGAGCGACTCGCTGCGCCAGGCGGGCGACCGGCTCGTGACGGAGGCGAACGAGATGGGCGGCCGCGACAACATCACCGTGATCCTCTTCCGCCTCGGCGGTGAGGAACCGGCGGCCGGAGCAGTGGAGCAGACGATGGTGGGCGCCCCGACGGTCGAGGCGGATACGGATACGCATGAGGTGGAGGCGGCGGTTGCGCCGCCGCCCGCGGAACGTCCGCCGGATGCCGTTCGCCGTGCGCCGGAAGCTCGTCGACGTCGCTTCACCTTCAAGCGGTTCGTGGCGTTGGTGGTCGTGCTGGGCGCGCTGGCCGGGCTGGCGATCGGGGCGGTCGTGGGTCTGCGGCAGGTCTACTTCGTCGGCCAGGACGATCGTGGGCTCGTGACGCTCTACCGGGGCGTTCCCTACGAGCTGCCGCTCGGGATCGATCTCTACGACACCGTCTACGTCAGCTCGACGCCCGCCCGCGCACTGTCGCAACGGGAGCGCCGGCGCGTGCTGGATCACCAGCTGCGCTCGCGCGACGATGCGGCCGACATCGTGCGCAGGCTCGAAAGGGGCAACGAGTGACTGCGCGCAACCGGGAGCTGATGGGATTGATCCCCGTCTCGCTGCTCGTCACCGCCGGGTTCACCGCGGTCTTCGCCGCTCAGCAGACGCAGGTGGGCAACGCGAGCCTCGTCTACGGGGCGATCTTCCTCGGGCTGTGCCTTGCGGTCCACATCTTCATCCGGGCGACGCTGACGCACGCCGACCCGTATCTGTTCCCGCTGTGCGCCCTGCTGGCCGCCATCGGCCTCGTGATCATCTACCGGATCGACGACACGCTCGCGCGGCAGCAGGCCGGGTGGTTCGTGGCGGGCATCGTCCTGTTCGCGCTCACGATCCTCCTGTTGCGCGACGTCCGGGTGCTCGAGCGATACCGCTACATCATCGCCGCGATCGGCATCGGCCTGTTGATGCTTCCACGCCTTCCCGGAATCGGCGCCCAGGTGAACGGCGCCTACCTGGGTGTGGACATCGGGCCGCTGAGCTTCCAGCCGACGGAGTTCGCGAAGCTGTGCATCGTCATCTTCCTCGCGAGCTACCTGAACGAGCGCGGGGAGGCGATGGTCGCCGCGTCTCGCCGCGTGCTGGGCGTCACGATCCCGCGGCTCAAGCACTTCGGGCCGCTGCTGGTCGTATGGGGCGCCTCGATGTTCATGCTGGTCTTCATCCGCGACCTCGGGAGCTCGCTGATGTTCTTCGGTGCGTTCCTCGCGGTGCTCTACGTGGCGACCGGCCGCGCGTCGTTCGTCGTCGCCGGGCTGACGCTGTTCGCTGCAGGAGCGTGGTTCTTCGCGCACACGGTGAGTCACGTCCAGGAGCGCATCGACATCTGGCTCGACCCCTGGAAGGACGCGGACGGATCGGGTTTCCAGATCGCGCAGTCGCTGTTCTCGCAGGCCGACGGCGGCCTGTTCGGAGAGGGCTTGGGCAACGCGCTGCTCAACCTGCCCGGCGGTGCGCAGATCCCGCCCGCGCCCGACACCGACCTGATCTACGCGGTGATCGCGAACGAGCTGGGCCTGTTCGGCGCCGCGGGCGTGGTGCTGGCCTACCTCCTCTTTGCGGAGCGTGGGTTCCGCGTCGCCGTCCTTTCGGAGGACGGCTTCTCGAAGCTGCTGGCGGCCGGGCTCACGGCCGTGTTCGCGTTGCAGGCGTTCGTGATCGTGGGCGGCGTCACGCGGGTGATCCCGCTCACGGGGGTGACCCTGCCGTTCGTCAGCTACGGCGGTAGCTCGATCGTCGCGAACTTCGTGCTGCTCGCGCTGCTGCTGATGGTGTCGGAGCAGGCTCGGGCGCCGCGTGCGTGGCGCAGTCCGGTGGTGGAGCGGTGAACGCTCGCATCCGCAACCTGTTTGGCCTGGTCACCGCCCTGTTCACGCTACTCATCGCCTTCACGACCTACTGGGCGGTGTTCGAGGCCGACGAGCTCGAGGCGAACCGCGCGAACAAGCGCCCGCTGCTCGAGGAGCAGCAGATCCGGCGCGGGCTGATCGTCGCGCGCGACGGAAGGGTGCTCGTGCGAAACCGGGCAGTCGGTGAGTCGCCGCGGTTCTACGAGCGCATCTATCCCGCGGGCGCCCTGTTCGGTCATCCCGTGGGTTACAGCTTCGTGGAACGTGGCCGCGTGGCCCTGGAACGTGAGTACAACGACGACCTCACCGGCAAGCAGGATGAGTTCGAGTCCCTCCTCGACGAGGTGCGTGGCCGCGAGCGTGAGGGCAACGACGTATTCACCACGCTCGACCCGCAGGCCCAGCAGGTTGCGCGCGACGGGCTCGCCGGCCGCGTTGGCGCGGTCGTCGCGATCGAGCCGCAATCGGGCAGGATCAGAGCGCTCGTGAGCATTCCCAGCTATGACCCCAACGAGATCCCGCGCCGCTTCGGCGACCTGCGCCGGGCGCCGGGCTCGCCGCTCCTCGACCGGACCGTCCAGAGCGGCTACCCGCCGGGCTCCACGATGAAGGTGGTGACCGCGACGGCCGCGCTCGACTCCGGCAAGTTCAACCCGAACTCGGTCGTCGACGGCAAATCGCCGAAGCGCATCGGCGGAGTCCCGCTCAGCAACTTCGGCAACGAGGACTTCGGTCCGATCACGCTCACGACGGCGCTCACCAACTCGGTCAACACGGTCTGGGGCGAGGTGGGGGAGAAGCTCGGCAAGCGCACGATGTTCGACTACATGCGGCGCTACGGCTTCGACCGCAAGCCTCTGATCGACCTTCCCAACGACGAGATCCGGGCAAGCGGCGTGTACGCGCGCAACGGCCGCCTGCTGAGCGCCTCGGACGCGATCGACATCGGCCGCGTCGCGATCGGGCAGGAACGCCTGCAGGTGACTCCGCTCCAGATGGCGCTGGTGGCGTCCGGCGTCGCGAACGGCGGCAGCCTGATGCGCCCGCACCTCGTCGACCGGGTGAAAGACCGGGATGGCAGGACGGTGCGAGAGGTGAAGCCGAGCGAGCAGAATCGCGTGATGAAGGAGAGCACCGCGGCACAGCTCGGCGCGATGATGGCCAACGTGGTCGAGGAGGGCACGGGAACCGCGGCTGCGCTGCAGGGCATCAGTGTGGCCGGCAAGACAGGGACGGCCGAGGTGGGCACGGTGATCAACCAGGCGTGGTTCATCGGCTTCGCGCCGGTCGGCAATCCGCGCGTGGCGGTCGCCGCGACCGTCGAACGGACCACAGGCCAGGGCGGCACGGTCGCCGCGCCGATCGCGAAGAGCGTGATGGAGACGCTGCTGCGAGGCAACGGTGGCTGAGCTGCAGGCGGGCACCGTGATCGACGGCCGCTACCGCGTGCTGCAGAAGCTCGGCGCGGGCGGGATGGCCGACGTCTACTGCGCCGAGGACATGCACCTCGGCCGCAAGGTCGCGGTGAAGCTGCTGCACTCCCGCTTCGCGCAGGACCAGGAGTTCGTGGAGCGATTCCGCCGCGAGGCCTCGTCGGCGGCCGGTCTTCAGCACCCCAACGTCGTGGGCGTCTACGACCGCGGCGAGTACGACGACACCTACTACATCGCGATGGAGTACTGCGAGGGCGAATCCCTCAAGCAGGTGATCGTGCGCGAGGCGCCGCTCGACCCGGCGCGTGCGATCGCGATCACGAAGCAGATCCTCGTCGCGTCTCGCTTCGCGCACCGGCGCAACGTGATCCACCGCGACCTGAAGCCGCACAACGTGATCCTCGACGACGAGGACAACGTGAAGGTCACGGACTTCGGCATCGCGCGGGCCGGCGCGTCGGACATCACCGAGGTCGGCGCGGTGATGGGCACCGCCCAGTACCTCTCGCCGGAGCAGGCGCAGGGACGGCCGGTGACCGAGGCATCCGACCTCTACTCCGTCGGGGTGGTGCTGTTCGAGCTGCTCACAGGTCGCGCGCCCTTCAGCGGCGACAGCCCGGTGGCCGTTGCGCTCCAGCACGTCAACCAGCCGGCACCGTCGCCGCGCGAGGTGCAGCCGTCGATCCCGCCTGCACTCGAGGCGGTCGTCATGAAGGCGATGGCGAAGGACGCGGCCGAGCGGTATACGGACGCCGACTCCTTCATCAAGGCGCTCGAAGGCGTGGAGGCGGAATTGCTGCGTGGCCCGGTGGACACCGAGAGCACGGCGATCTACGCACCTGTCCGTGCCGCGCCGTCACCTACCGCGGCGGTCGCCGCGCCACCTCCGGTTGCGCCGCTCGCGCCGCCACCGCCGACCGGTGACGGCACGGTGCCGGTCCCGGCGACGGGCGACTTCCCGGCTCCCGAGGAGCGTCGCCGCAACCCGTGGATGGTGGCGGGCGTCCTGGCGGCGCTGGCCGCGATCGTGGTGGGCGGCTTCCTGTTGCTGGGCGGGGGCGAGAAGAAAACGGTCCCGACGGTCGTCGGGCAGACGCTCGAGCAGGCCTCGCAGCGGCTCGAGCGCGCCGGCCTTGGCGTCGAGGTCAAGCGCCGCGCGGACCAGGCGCCGAAAGACTTCGTGTTCGAGCAGTCGCCCAACCCGGGTCAGCGGGTGGAGAAGGACTCCGTCGTGACGCTGTTCGTGTCGAACGGCCCCACCACGGTCAAGGTCCCGGACGTGGTCGGCCTCAGCGAAGCCGATGCGAAACGACGGGTGCGAAGCGCCGGCCTGCGCTCCGAGATCGAGCGCGAGAGCTCGACCAAGGTCGCGGAGGGCACCGTGATCCGGACCGACCCGGGTCCCGGTCGCCTGACCGAGCGCGACTCGTCCGTGACGCTGTTCGTCAGCTCCGGCCCGGGACAGGTGGTCGTGCCGAACGTCGTCGGCGAGGACCAGGAGAGCGCGATTGCACGTCTGCGCGAGGAGGGCCTCAGCCCGATCGTCCGCGAACGCTCCTCCAGCGAGCCGGTCGACACCGTCGTCGACCAGACGCCCCCGAGCGGTCAGCGCGTCGACGAGAGCTCCAGCGTGACGATCTTCGTCTCCGACGGCAAGGTGCGGGAGGTGCCCGACGTCAAGGGTCTCACGCAGGGCGAGGCGGAGGCCGAGCTGGGGGACGCCGGTTTCAACGCCAGCGTGCGCACACGCGAGACCGATCAGCCCGACGAGGACGGGACCGTGCTGTCGCAGTCGCCACGCGGCGGCGCGGAACGGCGTGAGCGCGCGACGGTGACCATAACCGTGGGAGTGCTCACGACGCCTGGCGAGACGCCGGCGCCATGAGAGTCGTGGTGCTGGGCGGGGGCCGGTCGAGCGAGCATCCGGTCTCGCTCGACTCCTCCCGCTCGGTGCAGGACGGGCTCGCACGCGCCGGGCACGAGGTGCGCGCGGTGGTGATCGGGCGTGACGGCGTCTGGCGCGAGGGCGACGCCGACGTTGCGATCACTCCGGGCCGTGGAGTCCTGGATGCCGAGGTCGTGTTCCCGGTGCTGCACGGCCCGTTCGGCGAGGACGGCACCGTGCAGGGGTTGCTCGAGACCGCGGACGTGCCCTACGTGGGCGCGGGAGTGATGGGCTCGGCGGTCTGCATGGACAAGGTGACCTTCAAGCACCTGATGGCGCAGGCCGGGATGCCGCAGGTGCGTTACGAGGCCGTGGCGGAACGCGACTGGAAGCGCCGCCGCGATGACGTGATCGACACGCTCGCCGGTCTCGGCCGGCCGGTGTTCGTCAAGCCCGCGCGGCTGGGATCGAGCGTGGGCATCTCGAAGGTGGTCGAGCCGGACGAGCTGGAGCCGGCCGTCGATGCCGCGCTCCAGCACGACCCGGTGGCGATCGTCGAGGCGGCCGCCACGGGGATCGAGGTCGAGTGCTCGGTGATCGGCAACGACGAACCGGAGGTGTCCGAGCCGGGACAGGTGATCGCGCAGGGCGACTGGTACGACTACGAGTCGAAGTACACGGCGGGCGGCATGGAGCTGGTCGTGCCGGCCCCGATCGCCCCCGCCCAGCGCGAGCGTGTGCGGCGCATCGCGCAGGACGCGTTCTTGAAGTCCTCCTGCGCCGGCCTCGCCCGCGTCGACTTCTTCGTGACGGAAGAGGGACAGGTATTGCTCAACGAGCTGAACACAATTCCCGGATTCACGAACACGAGCGTCTTCGCGCGCCTGTTCGAGTCGTCGGGAGTGCCGTATGAGGAGTTGCTGGACAGGTTGCTGCGGTACGCGATCGAGCGCCATCAGCGCGAGCGGGAGCACAGCTACTAGTTCGCCGTTACGCCGTTACGCCGTTACGCCGGCGAACGGCGCACGGCGCACTAACCGAGCAGCCGCACCTCGGAAATAGCGGCGCTCGAGCCTCCCGTCGCTCCCTCCGTCAGGCTCGTGATCCACACCAGGTAGTACTGCGCCGGCTTTCCCGCGGTGTCGAGGCCGAAGGTCTTGCGGTCGGCGTCCATCTCTCCGCTGCCGACGAGGGTCCAGCCGCTGAGCGTCTCGGGGACTCGATCGCGGGCGGCGTAGAACCTCACGCTCCAGCCGTCCTTGGGTGTCACGAGCCGGATGCCGCGTGCGACGATCGGCCGCCCCGCGTCGAGGTACAGGCCCACGCCCTTCTTGATGTTGCCGAAGTCCGGGGTGTCGTAGCGCTCGGTCTCCCACGCGGTGGTCGGGTCCCCGTCGATGGCGAGTGGCACGGCCGGGGTGCGCTCGCCGCCGTCGCCCGGTGGCGGGTCGTAGTCGAACGCGTCGCGGTCGCCCAGGGCAATCGCGGTCAGGTCTCCCTGCGCGGGCGGCTCGCTCTGCTGGTCCTCGCCGTTGATCAGCAGCGCCGCGAGGGTGGCGACGGCCGCCACGATGCCCACGTACAGGATCGCGAGCAGGATTCGCCTGCGGCGGGTCCGCCTCCCGCTGACGGCACCTGGGAGCTGGCTGAGGATCGCCGTCGCCTCGCCGGTCGCTCCCCCGGAGCGGGCGCTCTCGTAGGCCAGCACCTCCTCCAGGTCCTTCACGAAATCGGACATCGACGCATACCGCGCGCGCTGGTCCTTGGCGGTCGCGCGCTCGATCAGCGACGCGAGCACCGCCGACACCTCGGGCCTGACGCTGCGCACGTCCGGCATGCCCTCGTGGATGTGCTTCATCGCGACGCTCACGTGGCTCTCGCCCGAGAACGGCACCCTGCCCGTCAGCATCTCGTACAGGACGATGCCGAGCGAGTAGACGTCGGACTGGCCCGTGACCTCCTGGCCCATCGCCTGCTCCGGCGAGACGTAGTCCGTCGTGCCGATCACCTTGCCCGCGCCCGTCAGCTGGTTGGTCTCGAGGCCAAGCGCGAGTGCGATGCCGAAGTCGGTCACCTTCGCCCGGCCCTCGTCGTCGATCAGCACGTTCTGCGGCTTCACGTCGCGGTGCACGAGGCTGCGCTCGTGCGCGGCCTGCAGCCCGCGCCCGATCTCGATCGCGTAGGCGACAGACTCCGCGACGGGCAGCTGGCCCTCGCGCCTGATGCGCTCCTTGAGCGTCTCGCCCCGCACGTGCTCGAAGACGATGTACGGGTGGCCCTCGTCCTCGCCCGCGTCGATCACCATCACGACGTGCGGGTGGGAGAGCTGCGCGACCGTGCGCGCCTCGCGGCGAAAGCGCTCCAGCGACGGCGCGTCCTCGGAGATGTGCCCGTGGAGGATCTTGATCGCCACCTGCCGCTCGAGGGTCTCGTCGAACGCCCGGTAGACGGTCGACATGCCGCCGGCCCCGATCCTGTCCTCGATCCGGTAGCGGCCGTCGAGCCTGGTGCCGATCACTGTCATGACGGTTGGTGACATAGGAGTTGACGGTCTGGCAGGTCCATCTCCCTCGCCGTACGGGGGTTCGCGAGCACCCCGGTATTTTGATCGCGATGGTCACCGTTAGTTACCACACCGACCCCGCTTGTCCCTGGTCATGGGGTGCTGAACCTGCGGTTCGCAAGTTGATGACCGAGTTCGGGGACGGCCTGAAGTGGCGCTGGGTGATGGCCGGCCTGGCGCGGGATCTGGCTCCCGGCGAGTCCACGGCGGCGCCCCTGCCGCCCGACGTCCGTGCGCAGGGGATGGAGGAATGGCTGCGTGTAAGCGAAATGACGGGCGCTCCGCTGGACCCTCTGCTGTGGCGGGACAGCCCGCTGCGGACCACGTATCCGGCCTGCATGGCCGTGAAGGCGGCGCAGGAACAGGCGGCAGACGGCGCCTACGCATATCTGCGCCGGCTGCGCGAGGCGATCATGTGCGAGCGGCGCAAGCTGGACGGGGCGGAGGCGCTGGTCGAGGAAGCGCGTGCGGCGCGCCTGGACGTGGAGCAGTTCCGGCTGTCCCTGCGCTCCCACGCGATCACGGAGGCATTCGGCGCCGACCTCGAGGCGACGGAGGCGCTGGCCGGGGAGGCTCGTGATGCGGATGGACGCTCCTCGGTGGGTAGGGAGGGCGTGCCCCTGCCGACAGCGGTGTTCACCGGCGGGGACAGGCGCCTGGTGAGTGGGGCGGCGCCCTACGAGGCGTTTCGCGAGGCCGCGATCGCATGCGGCGCCGCACCGTCGGCCGATCGGCGGATCGGTGTGGAGCAGGCCCTCACGCGCTTCGGCCGGCTCACGACGCGCGAGGTCGAGGTGCTGTGCGAGTTACCGGGCCCGCGTGCGGGCGCTGAGCTGTGGGGGCTGGCGGAGGCATGGAAGGTGCGCGCGGTGCCGGTGCTGACGGGCCACCTGTGGGAGGCGGCCTAGGACCTGCCGAACTTTCCCCCGTTGCGTCCGATGGGTGGACGCGAAACGCAAAAGTTCGATTTACGCGTGGCGGAAGCCACCCTTGTCGCCGACCAGGCCCACGCTCGGCAGGCGCACCACTCCGGCGCTGTCGGTGACCTCGCCGATCACGCGTGCGCCTGGGTGCCGCCGATTCAGGATCTCCGCCGCCGCGCCGGCATCGCCGCCGTCGACCACGCAACACAGGCCGGTGCCCATGTTGAACACCTCCCACATCTCCTCGGCCGGCACGGTGCCGCAGCGCTGGATCAGGCCGAAGATCGGCTGGGGCTCGAGTGGGACGTCGATGTGGTACCCCACGCCGGCGTTGAGGCGCAGCAGGTTCAGCATCCCGTCGCCGGTGATGTGGGCGAGGCCGTGGACCGGGATCTCCGAGCGCAGCAGGTCCAGCGCGGCGCGTACGTAGATCGCGGTGGGCTCCAGCAGCTCGTCGGCGAGCGGGCGACCGAGCTCCGGCGGCGTGTCGCCGAGGCCGAGGCCGCCCTGCTCGTGCAGCGCGCGGCGAGCGAGCGAGTAGCCGTTGGAGTGCAAGCCGCTCGACGGGACGCCGACCACCACGTCGCCCGGTGCGATGTGCTCGCCCGTGACGATCCGGTCGCGCTGCACCACGCCGATCGCCGTTCCCACGAGGTCGACGCCGCGTGGAGAGGGATGGCCGCGCAGCATCTCCGGCACCTGCGCGAGCTCGCCGCCCGGGATCTCGACGCCCGCCTGCGACGCGCCCTCGCGCAGGCCTTCGCCGAGCGCGGCGAGGATCGTCTCGTCGGCTTGCTCGACGGCCACGTAGTCGACCAGCGCGATCGGCTCGGCGCCCACGCACACGAGGTCGTTCACGTTCATCGCCACGCAGTCGATGCCCACCGTGTCGAAGCGGTTCATCGCCTCGGCGATTATCAGCTTGGTTCCCACGCCGTCCGTGCAGATGGCGATTGCGGTCAGCTCGTCCAGCGCGAGCACGCTCGCGTAGTGGCCTGACGGGAGGATCGACCGGCTCGGCCGCCCGGTGTCGATCCGTGCGAGCGCGGAGACGAGCGCGTTGACGCCGCCACGAGCCTCGCCGGTGTCGACCCCGGCACGCGCGTAGGCGTCGCTCATGCGGCCCTCCGCGTAAGCGCGATCAGCGCGCCCGCACCGACCACCGCGCGATAGGCGGCGTAGGGACGTAGCGAGCGGCTGCGCTCCAGCATCGTGATCAGCCGCAGCGAGAGCAGCGTGGAGACGAACGCAGTGGCCGCACCGGCCACCATGCCGCGCGCGATCTCCGGCGGGACGCCGCGCCGCGCCAGGCGCGCGCCCTTCAATGCCGCGGCCCCGAGGATCACCGGCAGCGCGATTTGCCTGGAAATGACGTTGGCGTCCGCGCGCCGGAATCGCAGCACGCGCGCAGCGGTCAGGGTGGCCCCGTTGCGCGACACGCCGGGGGCGAGCGCAAACGCCTGCGCGACGCCGATCGCCAGTGCGTCGAGCGGGCCGGCCTGGTCGCGCCCACGCTCCTGGGGGGCGCCGTCCGCCAGCGCCATCGCGGCAGAGCCCACGAGCAATGCGGCGGCCACGGGCACAGGCTCCCCGAGTCGCTGCTCGATCGGCCGCTCGAGCAGGTAGGCGGCCAGCGCGGCGGGCGCGAAGGACAGCGTCAGCGTCGCGAGGTTGGTCGGGCCGAACGAGCTCAGGTATTCCCGCACCTCGCTGCGCAGGCCGATCAGCAGGGCCAGGGCTCCCCCGGCGTGCAGCGCGACCTCGAACGACTTGCGCAGCTCCGGATCGAGCTCGCGGTAGTGCCACCCGAGCAGCGCCGGCACGAGGATGAGATGGCCGGAGCTGGACACCGGCAGCAGCTCCGTCGGCCCCTGGATCGCCCCGAGGGCCACGGCCTCTCCGAGCGGGAGGGTCATCTACGGAGTCGTATCAGGGACCGGCGTTCCGGCGGGATCAGCCTCGGGCTCGCCCGGCCTGCGCCGGCGGCGCCACAGCAGGTAGACGATCCCGGCGCCGATTGCCGCGAGGATCGCATAGTCCACGTAGTGCAGGTTCTGCTGCCACTCGTCCCAGCGGTCACCAACCGCCTGGCCGAGGAGCGCGAACCCGAGCACCCAGGGAATGATCCCCGCAATGCTGAGCAGCGTGAACTTCCAGAACGGCATCCGCGCAACCCCCGCCGGCAACGAGATGAAGGTGCGGATCACGGGCAGCATGCGCGAGAAGAACACGGTCGGCCCGCCGTAACGCTCGAACCAGCGGTCCGCCCAGGCGAGGTGCTTGGGGGTGATGTGCAGCCACTTGCCGTGCTTCTCCAGCAGCTCCACACGGCCGTACCAGCCGATGCCCCAGGCGATCCAGGAACCAACCAGGTTGCCGGCAGCGCCGGCGATCACGATCTCCAGGATCGTGAAGCGGCCGTCCGAGACCTCGAATCCCGCAAAGAGCATGATCGCCTCGCTCGACGTGGGGATGCACGCGCTGTCGAGCAGCATCAGGATGAACACCCCGGCGAGCCCGAGGTCGCCGATCACGTTCGTCGCGAAATCGACGATCGGCTCGGTGATCGAGGCGGTGTAGAAGAGGGAGGCGGCCATCCTGACTGCAACCGGTCGATCTGCTTGCAGATCGACCGTTCTGTTCCCTTGACAGGGTAGCGTGAAGGCCCGTGGGCATTCCCCTGTTCGACACACCGGAGCAGTTGCGCGAGGTGCGCGCGGACGTCGAACGCGCAATCGCGAGAGTCCTGGATTCCGGGCAGTTCATCCTCGGGCCGGAGGTCGAGGCGTTCGAGCGCGAGTTCGCGGAGTACCTGGGAGTCGAGCACGTGGTCGGCGTCGCGAACGGCACCGACGCGATCACGATCGCGCTCAAGGCGCTGGGCGTTGGACCCGGCGACGACGTGGTGGTGCCGTCGTTCACCTTCTATGCGAGTGCGGAGGCGATTCCCCACATCGGCGCGCGGCCGGGGTTCTGCGACGTCGACCCCGAGACGTTCTGCGTCACGGCGGACACCGTGGAGCAGGCGCTGACGCCCGCCACGCGCGCCGTGATCGCGGTCGACCTGTTCGGGCGGGTGGCGCCGATCGACTCGCTGCGAGAGCGGCTCGCCGGACGCGCCGTCGCGATCGTCGAGGACGCGGCGCAGGCCGCCGGCGCGCGCCGCGGAGGACACCGTGCGGGCTCGCTCGGCGACGCCGGGACCTTCAGCTTCTTCCCGTCCAAGAACCTGTTCTGCCTGGGTGACGGTGGCGCGATCGCGACGAACGACCCGGCGGTCGCGGAGCAGGCGCGCATCCTGCGCTTCCACGGCTCGCGCGACAAGTCGAGCTTCGAGGCGGTGGGGTGGAACTCACGACTCGACGCGCTGCAGGCCGCCGCGCTGCGCGTGACCCTGTCCCACCTCGACGGGTGGAACGAACGCCGCCGCGAGCTGGCGGCCGCCTACGCCGAAGCCGGCATCGGCGACGTCGTCTCGCTCCCGCAAACGGTGGAGGGAGAGGAGCCCGCTCATCATCTCTTCGTGACCCGGGCGGAGGATCCGGACGAGCTCGCGGCACGGCTCGCCGGCGCTGGCATTGCGGCCCGCTCCTACTACCGGGTCCCGGTCCATCGTCAGCCCGCCATGGCGGAATGGCCGCCCGCCGTCGAGCTGCCCGTAACTGAGCAGGCAGCGGTCACCAACCTGGCGCTCCCGATGGGCCCGACGCTGGGCCACGAGACCGCGACAGCGGTGGCGAACGCGCTGCGCAGCGGCCGCTAGCGCCGAGAACTCGCTGCAAACAGGGTGGTCATGCGGTTTGGCACAGTGCCGGTTCGCCGCTGGTAGCCCGTAAACTGCGGCAGATGCGGAAGGCCGTGAACGACCCCGTCTACCGGCATCGCCTCGTTCAGCTGCTGGTCGACGCGGGCCTGGTGGCGCTTGCCTACTGGCTCGCGTTCGCGCTGCGGTTCGACCAGGGCATCCCGGATCGGTACAGCGATCTGCTCTGGAAGACGATCGCGTTCGTGGTCGTCGGCAAGGTGCTGATCTTCGCCGCGTTCGGGATGTACGAGAAGTGGTGGCGCTACGTCGGGCTGCGCGACTTCGAGTCGATCCTGAAGGCGGTCGTGGTCGCGAGCCTCGTGATGGTCGGCGTGCTGTACGTCTGGTCGCCGACCGACAGCGACCTGCCGCGGTCGATCGCCGTGATGGACGGCCTCATGACGCTGGCTCTGATCGGCGGCGTGCGGCTCGCGATCCGCAGCGTGGTGGAACGGCCTCCGCGCGGTGCGGTGCTGCCCAAGGGGCGCGAGGTGCTGATCGTCGGCGCGGGCGAGGGTGGCCAGCTGGTGGCCAAGGAGATGCTGCGCACGCCGTCGTTGCGGCAGACCCCGATGGGGTTCGTCGACGACGACCCGCGCAAGCGGGGCATGCGGATCCACGAGCTGAAGGTGCTCGGCACGACGACCGAGCTGGACCGCCTGCTCGACGACATCGAGCCCGACGAGGTGGTGATCGCGATTCCCTCCGCGCCGGGCGTGCTGCGCGAGCGGGTGGTGCGCGCATGCCGCGAGCGCGACATCCCCGTGAAGACGCTGCCCGGTGTGTTCGAGCTGATCTCCGGGTCGGTCAACCTGATGCGCCAGGTGCGCGAGGTCCAGGTGGAGGACGTGCTCGGGCGCGAGCCCGTGACGGTCGAGATCGAGGAGGCGGGCGCCTACCTGCACGACCGCGTCGTGCTCGTGACCGGCGCCGGCGGCTCGATCGGCTCGGAGCTGTGCCGCCAGATCGCGCGCGTGCGCCCGAAGCTGCTCGTGCTGCTCGACCACGCCGAGGACAACCTGTTCGAGATCGAGCGGGAGCTGATCAGGGAGCGCCACTTCACGGCATGCGAGTCGATCCTCGCCGATTGTAAGGAGGCGGCCCGGATGGCCGACGTGATGCAGCGCTTCCAGCCCGACGTGGTGTTCCACGCCGCCGCGTACAAACACGTCTCCCTCACCGAGGAGAATCCGCTCGAGGCTGTGCGCAACAACGCGATCGGCACACGGGTCTGCGCCGCCGCCGCGGCTGCTGTCGGCACCGCACGCTTCGTGCTGGTGTCGACGGACAAGGCGGTGAATCCGGCGACCGCGCTGGGGGCGTCGAAGGCGATGGCCGAGTGGGTCGTAGAGGCGCTCGGCCGGCGCCACGCCGGTACCGTGTTCTGCTCGGTGCGGTTCGGAAACGTGCTCGCGTCCAGCGGCAGCGTCGTGCCGATCTTCCGCCGCCAGATCGAGCAGGGTGGGCCGGTGACGGTCACGCACCCCGACATGCAGCGCTATTTCATGACGATCCCCGAGTCCGTACAGCTGATCATCAGGGCCGCGCGCCTGGCGAGCGGCGGTGAGACGTACGTTCTGGAGATGGGGGAGCAGGTGAAGATCATCGACCTCGCGCGCAACATGATCAGGCTGTCCGGGCAGGATCCCGACGAGGTGCCGATCGAGATCATCGGCCGGCGCCCCGGCGAGAAGCTGCGCGAAGAGCTGTTCCATCCGGCCGAGCGCCCCGTGCCCACCGCTGCGGACCGCATCCTGAGAGCGGAGCGACCGCCGCTCGATCCCGAGTGGGTGGACTCCGTTTTCGAGCGTGTCGAGCAGCTGGTCGAGCAGCGTGACGAGGCGTTTCTGGCACAGACCCTCGGCGAGCTCGCCCGCGAGGCCTTCGGGGACTCCGGCCGCGAGGCCGAAGAGGATGGCGGCACGGACGCGAAGGCGAACGCCCCTGGCTCCATCGTGGCCAGCTAAAACGTGGAGCTGGTCGAGCGCGTAGGCTCGTACGTCGGGATGGCAGCCTTCCTGGGGCTGGCGATCCTGGCCCTGCTCTACTTCTCGCAGGCGCGCGACGTGCGCCGCCTGCGCGACTGGGCGGGCCGCGCTCCCGAGCGCGCGTTGGAGCAGGGCGACCGCGCGACCGAGGTCGCTCCGGCCACCGCGGCGGCGCAGCATTCGCTGCCGGCCACGCCTTTCTCCCAGGCCGCGGAGCCGCGCAAGCGAAAACCGCTGCGTGAGCGAATACGCAACGTGCATATTCCGTACGCGCGGTACATCGCGATGACCGTCGCGGGCCTGCTGGTGGCCGGTGGCGTCGCCTTCGGCGTGATCCAGCTGACCGGCGACGACGGCGCCTCCACGGCATCCCAACCCACCCCTGAACGGAAGAAGGACCGCGGTGGCGACGACCGCACCGACCGTCGCCGCGTCAACATCGATCCGTCGCAGGTGACCGTCGCCGTCCTGAACGGGACGGGAGTCCAGGGCCTTGCGGCGCAGGTGGCCGAGGAAGCCAGCGCCGCCGGGTTCACGCCGGGCACGACCGGCAACGCGGCTCGTGTCGATCAGACGGAGTCCGAGGTTCTCTACAGGGCCGGGCAGGCCCGCGCGGCGCGGGCCGTCGCAAACCGGCTCGGCATCAGCAAGACAGGCCCCGTCGATTCGGTCAACCAGGAGATCGCCGGCTCGTTCGATGTCCTGATCCTGGTCGGCACGGATCGACAGTGAGAAAACAACGGTCGATCTGTAAGCAGATCGACCGGTTTGTGACGGGATTGATCTGTAACCAGATCGACCGGTTTGTGGCGGGACGGTCGTAGCTTGGCCCGCCGGTTCGTGCGGCCGGCCGCGGTGCCGGCGCTCGTCTTCGCGGGGCTCGTGGTCGCGACGTTCGCGGCCTTCTTCGTGACGACGCGGTTGAAGCGGGCCGCGCCGGTGATCGAGCAGCTGACGTTCCGGCGCAGCTTCTCTCCGAACGGCGACGGGCGTTTCGACTCGGCCCTGTTCGCGTTCCGCCTGCGCCGCTCGGACGATGTGACGGTGTCGATGGTGACGCGGGACGGGGACGAGGTGCGCACGCTTGCCGAGGACGTCTTCCTGGAGCGCGGCACCCGCCATCGCTTCCGCTGGGACGGCCGCAACGATGCGGGCAGGGTCGCTCCGAACGGCGAGTACCACCTGCGTGCCGGCCTGCGAAACCAGGGCCGCACGGTGACGTCATCGCGCAAGCTCTTCCTCGACACCGTGCCGCCGCGGATGGTCGTGCGCTACGTGTCGCCGGAGTCGATATCGCCCGACGGCGAGGGTCGCGCAAACTCGGCGACGCTGCGGTTCACCGGCCCCTCGCGGCGAGCAAGGTTGCTCGTCTATCGCACCGACCGCGGGCGCCCGCGCCTGGTCGCACGGCGCGACATCCCGCGCGACAAGTCGAGCGTGCGCTGGGACGGTCGCGTGACCGGTGGAGGCGCGGCGCCGGCGGGCGCGTACCTGATGGTCGTGCGCGGCCAGGACGCCGCCGGCAACGTCGGGCCGCGTGACGTCCCGCCCGCGCGCGGCGAGGTCCGCGGTCACCCGGGACTGGCTGTCACGTACGTCGCGGCCGGCGGGCGAGATGCCGTGCGAGCCGGGACGCGTACCGAGTTCACCGTCGCGGCGGACGGCCGTCGCTATCGATGGAGCGTTCGCCGCCTCGGCGCCCGGCGCCCGGTGGCGCGCGGGTCGCGGCGGTCCCGCACGCTGGTCGTGCGGGCGCCGCGCGGACGCTCCGGCGTGGCCCTGCTCACGGTCCGGGTCGGCGCGCACCGGTACACGACCCCGTTCGCGGTAGAGGGCGCACGGAACGAGCGGGTCCTGGTCGTGCTGCCCGCGGCCTCCTGGCAGGCGCGCAACCGGCTCGAGCACGATGGCGACGGCTACCCGGATGTGCTGCCGGCCGAGCGCCGCGTGAGCGTCCGCCGGCCCTTTGCCGGGGACGGCATGCCGCCCGGGTTTCAGACCGACGAGTCGAATCTGCTCGGCTTCCTCGATCGCGAGCGGCTGCGCTACGAGATCACGACCGACCTGCTGCTCGCCCAGCCCGGAGGACCGCGGATCGACAGGTACAGCGGTGTGCTGTTTGCCGGCGCCCCGCGGTTCGCCCCGCGGCGGGTCCAGCGGCTGTTGCGCGACTACCTGCGCGGAGGCGGCCGCGTGGCGTGGACCGGCCGGCATGGATTCGAGTGGAGCGTCGGCGTCCGGAGGGACGATCGCGGCGTGGCGAGCGAGCTGGTGGGCGCGACTCGATCACGACGGACACCTTTCGGGGAGCGGGTCCGCCTCGAGCGCCAGGCTGCGCCGGTCGCGATCCTCGGTGACAGCATCCGGTTCTTCGCCGGGGTGCCGGCGGCGTTCGGCCCGTTCGGTCCGCTCGAAGAGTCCGTCGACCTGCCGCGCAACGTGCGGGTGCTCGCGTCCGCCGGGACTGGCGCCGAGCGCGCTGCAGTCGTGGTCTACCGCCAGGACGCGGGGATCGTGGCACGCGTCGGCATCGACGGCTTCGCGCGCGCGCTTCGGACCTCGCCCGCCGCCGAGCGGATAATGCGACGGCTATGGGTCCTGCTCTCGCGGTAGGCGCCGCCGCGCCCAAGGCCGGGATCGTGCTGGCGGCGCTCGCGGCGGCTTGTGTCCTGGTGGATCGCGCCCCACGCCGCCGGTGCGCGTGGATGGGGCTCGCGCTGGTGCTCGCCGCGGTGATCCTCATCGATCACATCTCGGACACCGACCAATGGCACTCGCTGACCGACAGCGGGGCGCGGTTCGCAGCGCTGAGCGTCGTTGCGTTGCTGGTCGTGACGCTGCTGGGGTCGGTGTTCGTGCGTCGCCCCGAAGCGCTCCCGATGGTCGTCGTGGCGGTGCTCCCCTTCCGGGTACCGATCGAGGCCGCGGGCACCACGAGCAACCTGCTGGTGCCGCTGTACCTGGTGATCGCCGGAGGCTGCGCCGCGTATGCCTGGCGGGCGCTGCACGACCGAGCTTCCCCCGCAGACGGCGATCCCGCCCGCCCCCTGACGCTCGCGCTCGCCGCGTTCCTCGTGCTCTATGCGTTTCAGGCGCTGTATTCGAAGGACTTCGACACCGCTCTCGAGCAGGTGGTCTTCTTCTTCGTCCCGTTCGCGCTTCTGTTCGTCCTACTGCGAGAGGTGCAATGGACCCGCCAGATGGTGCTCGCCTGCCTTGGCGTGCTGGTCGCACTCGCGGTGGTGTTCTGTGCGATCGGCTTCTGGGAATACCACCGCCGCGAGTTGTTCTGGAACCCGAAGGTGATCGCCGCAAACCAGTTCGAGTCCTATTTCCGCGTGAACTCGGTCTTCTGGGACCCCAACGTGTACGGCCGGTTCCTCGCGCTGGTGATGACGGCGGTAGCCGCATTTCTGCTGTGGACCCGCAGGCCTGCCACCGCGGTGGTGGCGGGCGGGGTCCTCGCCGTGCTGTGGGGAGGGCTGGTGCTGACCTTCTCCCAGTCGAGCTTCGCCGCCTTGCTGGCCGGCCTCGCCGTGCTCGCCGCGCTGCGCTGGGACGTGCGCCGCACCGCTGCGGCTGCGGTGGCGGGTGTCGCACTGGCTGCCGTGATCGCCGTCGCGTTCCAGGACACGCTGAAGATCGAGTTGGGGAGCACATCTGGACTGACGGAGGTCACCAGCGGCCGCTCGGACCTGATCGGCGGAGGGCTGGAGCTGTTCGCAAACCGGCCGGTGCAGGGCTACGGCTCCGGTGCGTTCGGACGCGCGTACCGGCAGGAGAGGAAGGGGAACCAGCAGCAGGCGGTGTCGGCGTCGCACACGATGCCGGTGACCGTGGCGGCCGAGCAGGGGCTGATCGGTCTCGCCGCCTACCTCGCGGTGGTCGCGTCGGCACTGGTGGTGCTGTTCGGCGACCGCGCGGCCGCGCGTGCAGGTGCACCCGGGACAGCGGGCGGCGGCCCGCGCGTCGCGCGCGCGGCACTGGCGGCGATGTTCGTCGCGCTGCTCGTCCACACGATGGTCTACGCCGCGTTCCTCGAGGATCCGTTCACGTGGGTGATCCTCGCGGCCGGCGCGGCACTGGCGCCGCTCGCGAAGCTGAGCGAGGCGCGGGTGCGGACGTCCGCGGCGCGCAGCGACCCGATCCCCGCAACCTCCTAGATGGGCGACCTGTTCAGGCGGCTGGCGTCGACCGGGGCCGCCTACACGGCCTCGAGCGTCATCTCGAAGCTGTTCGCCGTCGCGCTGCTGCCGCTCTACACCCGGCACCTCACGCGGGCGGACTACGGCGCGGCCGAGGTGCTGCTCGCGACGGTCGTCGCATTCAGCATCTTCTTCCGCCTGGGAATCATCGAGGCGCTTTTGCGGTTCTACTACGAAAGGGAGGACGAGCGCGCGCTCGACCGGCGCGAGGTGGTTCGGTCGGCGGTCGGCTTCCTGATCGTCGCGATCACCGCCGGGGCGCTGCTCGTGGCCGTCTTTGCCGCGCCGCTGTCGGAGGCGCTGCTCGACCGCCGCGACACGGAGCTGATGCTGATCGCAACCGGCGGCCTCTGGGTGTTCACCCTGTACGAGCTGATGATGGCGCTGTTCCGGCTGGACGAACGCGCGCGCGCCTACTTCACGGCGAGCTTGGCGAACGTGCTGCTCACGATCGCGCTGACCGTGTGGCTCGTGGTCGGCGCGGACGAGGGCGCACGCGGCCTGCTGCTCGGCAACTTCGGCGGCTCGGCGGTGATCTTGGCGGGGCTCTTCTGGGTGCATCGCCGCCGCGTCGCGCTGGTCCCGTCCGCCGCCACCGTGCGCCCCATGCTGCGCTTCGGCCTGCCGACGATGCCCGCGGAGCTGTCGCTCTACGCCCTCAACGTCATCGACCGCGTGGCGCTCGCACGCCTCGCGGGGCTGGCGGAGGCCGGTCTCTACGCCCTCGCGGTCAAGTTCAGCCAGGTGGTCACCGTGGTGGTGCGCGCGTTCAACCTCGCCTGGCCGCCGCTTGCGTACTCGATCCGCTCCGACGACGACGCGCGCCGTGCGTACTCCCTGGTCGTCACCTACTACCTGCTCGTGTCGTTCACGATCGTGCTGGCGCTGTCGCTCGTGGCCCGCTGGGTGGTGCGCGCGCTAGCGGCCCCCGAGTTCTTCGATGCCTACGAGGCAGTCCCCCTCGTCGCGACCGGCGTAACGCTCTACGCGCTCTACCTCGTGCTGTCTGTCGCGGTCGGGCGCGTGGGCCGCACGGAGTACAACTTCCCGGTCACAGGGGTCGCGCTGGCGATCAACATCGGCCTGAACTTGGTGCTGATCCCACCGTACGGCATCGTGGGCGCCGGCGTCGCGCTGGTCGTGGCGTACGTGGTGATGGTCGGGCTGATGTACGCGGTCACGCGCCGGGTGTTCCCCCTGGGCCTCGAATGGGCGCGGCTCGCGCGGATCGTCGCGTTCGCCGCCGCGCTGTTCGCCGCGGGCGAGCTGTTGCTGCCCGACTCGGGCGCGGTGGGCCTCGTGTCGCGCGCGGCGCTGGTGCCGGCGTTTTGGGCGCTGCTGTACGGCACGGGGTTCTTCCACGCCGCGGAGCTGCAGCAGCTGCGCGCGATCCGGGACCGTCTGCGCGCGCCGCGGCCGGGTTCAGGGGAGGCGCCGCAGGACCTGGAAGCCCTGCGCAGCCGCGCGGAGCTGATGGACGAGGTGCACGACCCCCAATAGCCCGATCAGCAGCTCGCGCCCGGCGACGTGCTCGACCACGGGATACTCGCCGTCGAGCCCGCCCAGCACGAGGTCGATCGTGACGAACAAGGTCAGCATGTTCACGAAGCCGGGGAACACCAGCAGCTGCCCGAAGCCGGTCCACCGCCGCCACAGCCACGTGGTCCCGGCTGCGCCCGCCCGCCGCGCGCGGTAGTCGCCCTCGAGGTCGAGCCGCTCCGGATCACCGCCCTGGCGCGCGAGCACCGCGCGTAGGAACTCCGGTGATGCGCGCAGCTCCGGCTTGTCCCGGTACAGGCCGAGCAGCACGTGGTCGCGCGCCGAGTAGGCGACGCGCACGACGCTCAGGATCGCCACGAGGGCAGCGAGCAGCAGCCAGTCGCGGCCGCTCTGCGTGTGCGCGCCCCACGCCAGCGCGCCGATCGCGATCGCGGGCACGTAGTAGTGGCCGAGCCAGTCCAGGTAGGCGCCGCCGGCGTTGGTCGGTGTGCCCTCCTCCCGGGCGCGGTAGCGCGCCACCTCGCCGTCCGAGAAGTCGATCACGAACGAGAGCTGCAGCAGTGCGAGCCCGATGACCAGGATCCAGAAACGGCTGCAGGCGAGCATCAGGGCGCCCGCGACGCCGATCAGGATGCCAACGACCGTGACCGTATTGGCGCTCATGCGCGTGTGCAGGAGCAGCCAGGTGATCCTGATCGAGAGCTTGCGGACGAGCACCGCGTAGGCGTTGCGGAAATCGCGCGGCGCGTCCGGATCCCGGCCCTCGCCGCCACAGATTGCCTCCAGCTCTCGGATGGGGGGGACGGGCATGACCGATACTTTCCCAGCCATGACGGTTCTTCCTGTCGTCTACCTCGCCGCGGGCGAAGGCCGTCGCCTGCGCCCGCTCACGGACGCTGCTCCCAAGGCGCTGCTCGACGTCGGCGGCGTGTCGCTTGCCGAGCGGGCGCTGTCGAGCCTGCGCGCGGCGGGCGTCGGCGAGGTCGTGGCCGTCACGGGTCACGCCCGGGATGCGCTGCGCCCACTCGGCGACCTCGTCACCGCGGAGCGCTTCAACCCCCACTACGCCGAGCACGGCAACGTCTACTCGCTGTGGTGCGCGCGCGATGTGGTCGCCCGCGGGTGCTACGTCGTGAACAGCGACGTGCTGTTCGAGGACGCGATCGGCCGCGCGCTGATCGCCACCGCCGGCTCTGCCGTGCTGTGCGCATCGGATCACGGGGTGGACGCCGAGTCGATGAAGGCCGTGGCCCGTGACGGCCGGCTCGCGGTTCTCAGCAAGGATGCGCCGGTCGGGCCCCATCCCGAGTACATCGGCCTGTTGCGGATCGACCCCGCGCATGGCCCGCAGCTCGCCGAGGTGCTCGAGCGCTTCGTGCGGGATGGACCCCTCGACGTGTACTACGAGGACGCGATCCAGGAGCTCGCCGCCGCCGTCCCCGTGGGCCTCGTGCCCGTCGACGGGCACGCCTGGATCGAGATCGACGACCACGAGGACCTCGCGCAGGCACGCGACGAGGTCCTCACCCGCGTCGCGTGAGGACGGACCGGCCGGCCGAGGTGACGCCCCGCCGCCACGGCCTCGCGGTATGGCGGCGCTACATGGAGCTCCCTCGCTACATGCGAGCCGTCAACGGGCAGGAGGAGCTGATCCGCGCGCTCGACGAGCTCGCCGCCGGCCTGGACTTCGACCGCCTCGCCGTGGTCAGCGGCACGACCTTCACCGCACCACTCGCGCGCGACCTGTCCGGCGCCCTGGCACGCGCGGCCGGGGCGCCGCTCGGCGTGGAGACCAATGCGGAGTCCGAGGTCGCACGCATCGCCGCGGCGCCCGCTCTGCGCCAGGCGGACGCGGTCGTCGCGATCGGAGGCGGCAAGACGATCGATGTCGCCAAGTCCGCCTGCGCGCTCGCGGAGCTGCCGCTGATCGTGGTGCCGACCCAGCTCACGGCGGACGGCATCGCATCGCCGGTGAGCGTGATCCGGGATTCCGAGGGCCGTCTGCGCAGCGGCTCCGGTCGGCTCCCGATCGCGGTTGCCGTCGACCTGGCGGTGGTGGCCGGGGCGCCCGCCGCACGCACGCGAGCGGGCCTCGGAGACCTGCTCGCCAACCCTTGCGCGCTGCGCGACTGGCAGTTGGCCGCGGCGGCGGGAGGCCAGGAGCTCGACGACTTCGCGGCGCTGCTGGCACAGAGCGCGTTCGATCTCGTCTACACGTCATCGCCGCCGCAGCTCGCCGCCGCAGCGCCGCCGCTGGACTTCCTCCACCGCCTGCTGCGCGGCCTCGTCCTCAGCGGACTCGCGATGGAGATCGCAGGCTCCTCGCGTCCTTGCTCGGGCTCGGAGCACCTGATCAGCCACGCCCTGGACTCGCTTCACCCCGGCACCGCGCAGCACGGCGAGCAGGTGGCGTTCGGCGCGCTGCTTGCGACCCATCTGCAGGGAGGCGACTGGCGCGGACTGTGCGAGTTCATGCGCGCTGCGGGGCTGCAGGACGCGGCCACCGGATTCGGCCTGTCCGCGGGGGACATCGCGAAGGTCGTGCAGGCCGCTCCCTCGATGAGGCCCGAGCGCCACACCGTGCTCAGCGAGCCCCGCGTGACCGAGGACGCCGTCGCCGAGGCGGTCGCCGACGTCCTCTCCGCCGCCGGCGCGTGACCGCGGGCGGCGTGAATGTGCGCCCGGCACGCGCCGGTGAGGCGGATTCCCTCGCCCCGCTCCTGTACACGGTGAACCCCGAGCTCCATGACCGCTTCGTGGGCGGCCCCGACCGTGCGCTGCGCCTGATCAGGGAGGCGTTCGACAGCCCCGGCCACAGTGGCAGCGCCGAGGCCGTGCGCGTCGCCGAGATCGAGGGCCGACCGATGGGCGTGATGGGCTGCTATCCGGATTGGGAGGGCGCCCCGCGGGGGCGCGCCGACGTCAGACTCGGCCTGCGTGTGTCCTCTCTCCTGCACCGGCCACGGCTGTTCGCGTTCGTGTTTCGCATGCGGCGGGCCTTACCGCGCTCGGCGCCGGAGGCGCTGTACGTCGACGCGCTCGCCACGGCCCCGGATTACCGGCGGCAGGGCGTGGCGCGGGCGCTGCTCGCGGCGGCCGAAGCGGAGGCGCGTCGCATCGGGCTGATCCGCATCTGCCTCGAGACCGAGGTGGAGAACACTCCTGCGCGCAGCCTGTACGAGAGCAGCGGCTTCGTCCTGCGGGCCGAGGGCCGCCGGGTGCACGGCGTGCCCCGCTTCGTGAGCTACGTGCGGGAGATCGGTGCTACTCGCCCATCACCTTGATGACGAGCCGCTTGCGCCGGCCGCCGTCGAACTCGGCATAGAACACCTGTTGCCACGGGCCGAGGTCGAGCCGTCCCTCCGTCACGGGGAGGACGACCTGGTGGTGGACGAGCAGGTTCTTCAAGTGCGCGTCGCCGTTGTCCTCGCCGCCGCGGTGATGGCGGTAGTCGCCCGGGTCGGGAAGAAGCTGGCGCGCGACGTCGTTCGCGGGTGGTTTCCACGATGGCGGCGCGAGCTTGTCGAGCCATTCGAGGGTGTCCGCGAGGATCCCCGGCTCGTCGTCGTTCACCCACACGCCCGCGGTGATGTGCATCGCCGAGACGAGCGCCAGGCCCTCCGCGATGCCCGCTTCGTCCACTGCTTCCTGCACGTCCTCGGTGATCCGCACCCACTCGCGGCGCTCCGCGGTCTGGAACGTGCGGTAGACGGTGTGCGCTTTCACGGCCCGCCTCCTTTCTCTTTTCGGTCCAGGTCTCGGTTGTACTCGGCGGCCGCCTCGCGCAGTCCCTCGCCCCGGCCGGGAAGCAGGGAATGGTAGGCGTGCCACCAATATCTGCGGGGGCTGTGGCCGGGCAGCACGAGCGCTGCGAGTACACGCAGCGCGTAGGTGAACGCGGTCAGCACGCGCACGACCGCGGCCGCCGCCGGGCCGTGGTGCTTGCGCATGTACCGGTCTCGATTGCGCGAGAACTCGACGATCCGGCGCCGTGCGCCGGCGCCGTGCGACAGTTGCTCGCGGTGCACGATCGTCGCGTCGGGCACATACAGCACCGGCCACCCCGCGTCGCGCGCGCGACGCTGCCAGTCGACCTCGTCCGAGTACACGAAGAAGTCGGGGTCCATCGGGCCGACCTGTTCGTATGCCGCGCGCCGCACCATCATGCCGGCCGACTGCACCCACCCGACCTCGCGCACCTGATCGCCGGTGCTCTGCACCGTCACGCGGTGATGCAGGAACAGCGCGCCGGCCAGCGCGCCGGCCACGTCGGGGAACCGCCAGGCCGAGGGTTGCTGCTGCCCCTCCGCGTCCACGATGCGCGCTCCCGCGACGCCCGCCCCCGGGGCGGCCGAGAGCCTGGTGCGCAGCGCGTTGGCAGCTCCCGCCGTGAGCTCCGAGTCCTCGTTCAGCAGCAGCAGGTAGCGCCCGCGGCTGCGTGCCATCAGCGCGGAGTCGTTCTCCGCCTTCCCCCGCCGGCGCTCGAGGGTGACCAGGTCGAGGCGGTCGCCGAAGCGCTCCCGCACGGCGCCGGCGCTGCCGTCACGCGAGGCGTTGTCGATCACCAGCACCTCGAACGACACCCCGGGTGGGTGGGCGAAGACCGAGTCGAGGCAGCGCAGCAGATCCTCCCGCGCGTCGGTGCTGACGATGCATATGGAGATCTCCGGAGGGGCTGACACGTCCGCCCAACATAATTCAGGGCGGCTTCGCCGCCACCTAAAGTCCCGTGCTTCGCGCCTTCGGCGCTCGCCCAACATAATCCCGCCCGATGCGCGTGACGGTAGCCGACCCGCCCGCCTACACGCCGCCCTACGACCACGCGCTGTGCGAGGCGCTCGCGGACCGGGGCCACGACGTGACCCTCGCGACCGGCCATTTTCGCTACGGAGGAGTGCCTGAGCCGCATGGGTACAGGCGTGAGGAGTGTTTCTACCGGGTCGCGCCGGGCAGCGCGGCGGCCAAGGCGCTGCAGCATCCTCTCGACATGCTGCGCCTCTCCCGGCGCCTGCGGGCCGAGCATGCCGACATCGTGCACTTCCAGTGGCTGCCGATCCCGAACCTCGACCGGCTGCTGGTGCCGAGGTTCCCCCGGCCGGTCGTCCTGACGGCCCACGACGTGACACCGCGGGAGGTGCGCCCCGGCGCCCGCGGCGGCACCCCGGCCGTGCTGCGTGCCGTGGATGCGGTGATCGTTCACTCGCAGGCCGGCGCGCGCCGCGTCGTCGCGCAGGCGGCCGTGCCTGCCGACCGGGTGCACGTCATCCCGCACGGTGCGTTCACACACCTCGCCACCCTGCCGGACGGACCGCGGCCGCCTGCGCTGGAAGGGCTCGAGGGCCGGCGGGTCGTGCTCTTCTTCGGCCTCGTGCGTCCCTACAAGGGAGTCGACCTGCTGGTGGAGGCGCTCGCGGGCACGCCCGACGACGTCGTGCTGCTGGTCGTGGGGATGCCGCGCACGCCGCTCGCGCCGCTCGAGCGGCGCGCACGCGAGCTGGGCCTCGCCGACCGGGTGCGCTTCGTGCCGCGCTTCGTGGCTGACGCCGACGTCGGGGCATACTTCCGGCGCGCCGACGTCGCCGTCCTTCCCTATCGCGAGATCGAGCAGTCGGGCGTGCTCTACACCGCGCTCGCGTTCGGCACTCCACTGGTGCTGAGCGCGGCCGGCGGCTTCCCGGAGATCGCCGAGCGCGGTGCCGCGCGACTGGTCGAGCCCGGCAACGTCGAGTCGCTGCGAACAGAGCTCGTAGGTCTGCTCGACGACGAGCCGGCGCGGCGCGCGCTGTCGCAGGCGGCGCTGGCGCTCGCGGCCGGCGACCACTCCTGGGAGCGCGCGGCCGCGCTCACCGAGGATCTGTACCGCAAGCTGCTGGAGGAAAGGGCGGCATGACGATCACAGCAGTGATCTTCTGGGTGGCGATCGCGCTGATCGTGTACACGCACGTCGGTTACGCGCTGTTGCTGCGCGCGCTCGTGGCCGTGCGTGCGGGTCACGCGCCGGTCGAGTCCTCCGAGACTCCGAGCGTCAGCCTGATCGTCGCGGCCCACGACGAGGGCGAGGTGATCGAGGAGAAGGTGCGCAACATGCGCGCGCTCGAGTACCCGGGACAGTTGGAGCTGATCGTCGCGTCGGACGGGTCGACGGACGAGACGGTGGGACGCAGCCGGGACGTCAAGGTGCTGGACCTGCCGCGCCGGGGGAAGGTGCCGACCCAGGACGCCGCCGTCGATGTAGCGACAGGCGAGATCGTCGCGTTCTCCGACGCCAACACGTTCTGGGACCCGGACGCGCTGCACGCCCTCGTCCGCCCGTTCACGGACCCGCGGGTGGGCTACGTGTGCGGCCAGCTCTCGTATCTCTCGCCGGGTGGGGCGAACCAGGAGGGCGCGTACTGGCGCTACGAGAACTGGGTGCGCGGGCTCGAGAGCCGCCTGGGGTCGGTGACCGCCGGTAACGGGGCGATCTACGCGGTGCGACGCGAGGCATACATGCGCCTCGACCCGCGCACGAGCCACGACCTCTCGTTCCCCTTCAACATGGTGAAGCGGGGATGGAGGGCCGTGTACGAGCCGGCGGCGGGCGCGGTCGAGCGGCCGGTCCCGTCGATCGAGGGCGAGTTCCGGCGCAAGCGGCGGATGATGAGCCACGCCTGGCCTACCGTCCTGTGGGGCGGCATGCTGAGCCCGCGCGGCTACGGGCTCACGTACGCGTTCGAGATCCTCTCGCACCGCGCGCTGCGCTACGCGACCCCGTTCCTGCACGGGATCGCGCTGGCGGCGAACGTCTTGCTGCTCGGCGAGGGCTGGATCTACACGGTCACGCTCGCGGGCCAGTTCGCGGTGATCGGGGCCGGGGGGCTGGCCCCGCTCAGGCCCCGCTCGCGCATCCCCGCGCTGTGCCGCTATTACGTGCTGATGACGACCTCGCTGGCGGCCGGCCTGTGGGACGCGCTGCTGCGCGGCACCCCTGCGACCTGGGAACGCGAGCGGGAGCGCCCGTCGTGAGCCGCGCCGCCAAACGTGTGCTCGATGTGGCGGTCGCCGGCCTGCTGCTCCTGCTCGCGGCACCTTTCCTCGCGCTCGCCGCCGCCGCGATCAAGCTCACGAGCCGCGGACCTGTGATCTACCGCCAGTGCCGCGTCGGGAAGGGAGGCGCGGAGTTCGACCTCCTGAAGCTGCGCACCATGGTGCCGGGCGCCGAGCAGATGGGCGCCGGGTTGGCGGTCGACGAGGGCGATTCGCGCATCACGCGCGCCGGCGCGCTCCTGCGGCGCTGGTCGCTCGACGAGCTGCCGAATCTCTTGAACGTGCTGAAGGGCGACATGAGCATCGTCGGTCCCCGGCCGACCGTGCGGTCGCAGGTCGAGCAGTACACACCGCGGCAGCGCGGCCGGCTCGCGGTCGCGCCGGGCATCACGGGGTGGGCGCAGGTGAGCGGGCGTGCGGCGCTGCCCTGGCACGAGCGGATCGAGCTCGACCTGTGGTACATCGAGCATTGGTCGCTGCGCCTCGACCTGCGCATCCTCCTGCGCACGGCGAGGATGCTGTTCAGCGGAAAGGGCCTCTACCGGGGAGACACGGGCGGGTGGCGGCCGCCCCCGGAGTGACGGCTAGAGGGATCTAGGGAAACCTCGGTCGAGGGCGGCCACTGCTGTCAGCCGACCCTGAACTCGGCGACCTCGGATCGCGCCGACAGGTTGCGCGCGTCGGTCAGGACCGAGAGTCGCAGGCGGTACGCCGCCGGCCGGGGCAGCCGCAGGTCGCTCAGCAGGTTCCCGCCGCGGAGCTTCACGGTCCGCCGCGATACGCGCACGAGCCGCCCGCGCGGCGTGCGCCGCTTGAGCGTCAGGATCGCCGTCGCCTTCTTCGGGCGCACCGTGCCCGTGACGCGCACACGCTTCCCCGCCACCTGCGCGCCGACGGTCAGGAGCGGGCGCACGCCGACCTTCAGGCTCGTGGAGCTCGACGGCAGCAGACCCGGCTCACCGCGGAAGCGCGCGCGCACGCGGCGGTTCAGCGACAGCCGCATCTGCGTCTCGGCCTTCCCGGCGACGTCGGTCTTCACCGAGTGGTTCGTGCGCCAGCCCAGCCGCCCGAGCATCTGTATGTCGACGCGCTTCCCGCCCAGCGGCGACACGGGTGTGCCGGGCGGCACGCCGCCCGCTCCGAGCGACACGCGCAGGACCGCCTTCGACCCGTAGGTGATGTTCGGCCGCTGGCGGGAGGCGATCGTCTGTGTGGAGGCGCGTGGCGGTCCCGGGTCCACCATCGCCCGGAGCTGTGGCAGCTGCGCGTACAGGCCGCTGCCCGGGCAGGCCGTCGCGTTCCCGTCGCGGTGACCGGAGATTCGCTCGAACACCGGCGTCGAGCCGGCGGGGTAACGGTTGGTCGAGCCGCCCTGCGATACGACCTCCACCTTGCCGGTCGGGGGTACGCCGTGCAGGGCGAGCTTCCAGCTCAGCAGCCGCGCGATCGCGGCCAGCCCGGCCGGGGTCTGACCGTCGGAGCTGAAGGTGCCGAGGCTGGCGATGCCGGTCGAGCTCGAGTTGTAGCCCTGCGCCTGCGCGCCGATGGCCGCGTCGGCGATGCCGCCCGCGCGTCCCTCGAAGATCGTGCCGTAGCGGTCGACCAGGAAGTTGTAGCCGATGTCGTTCCACCCGTTGCCGTTGCGGTGGTAGCGGCAGATGCCGAGCACCATCGCGGCTGAGTCCTCCGGCCCGTACTCGTTCGCGCTCACCGTGTGGTGGATGAACGCGAGCTTCACGGCGCCGTACACCGGGTCCGCGCGGGGCGGGCACTTGTCGCTGGCCCACTGCTCCCGCGGCACGATCGCCGGTTGGGCGGTGTCGGCAGCGACCGCGCCCGGGGCGATCCGGCGCTGCCGGGTCCGCAGCCGCGCAGCCGGTGTTGCCGTGCCGGTCGTGTTCACAAAGCGCAGGCGCAGATCGCGCACCTGCCGGCCACCTGAGAGTGACAGCTGCACCTCATCCGCCTGCCCGGCCCACATGGGGTCCGAGTTGCGACGCGCGTGGCGGGCTTCGCGTGACCCGCGGTCGGGAGCGTCGCCGGAGTCGGTGGCTACCGCGACCCAGCGGCTCCACGTGCCGCCCTCCCGGCGCACCCGTAGGCCGAGCGAATCGAGGCGCCCACCCCGCCAGCCCAGCCCGACGAGGTTGAATCGCCGGCCGGGCCGCACCACCCCTGACACGGACCGCTGCGCCGAACGCACGGCGGGGGGGGCGGTGGGAGCGACCGCTGCAGGCACCGCGGTCTCGAACTCGACCGGATCGGGCACGTGGCGCCCGCTGGACAGCGCCGGCGCCGCCCATACAGCCAGCGCCGCGAGCGTCGTCGCGAGCACGGCCAGAGCTGTTGCCTTCCTGCGCCTCATCCCTCTGTGTGACGCCAACACGCCGGCGCGCGACGGGTTGCGGCTAGGGCGCCTGCTCGGGACCCTGGTCGCGATACCGGTCGCGGAACGCGCGGAACGCGTCGAAGGTCTTATCGGTGACCTCGTCGCACCCCATCAGGTGGCCCCAGGCGGTGGCCGCAACCTTGTACGGCATCTTGCTGTTGGGCAGGAGCACCATGTGGTAGGGGTCCTCGTTGAAGAGCCCGCCGAGCTGATCGATCTGGCGCTTTGGAAGCGATGGGTCGTACTGGACCTCGATCCGGCCGTGCTCCAGCGTGTGTACGAAGTGCCTCGTGTCCAGGGCACTGACGGCGCGGTCGTAGGCACCGTCGTCGGCCGGCTGCGGGTCGTGGTTGCCCGACGTCGGAGGATCGGTCTTGTATTTGACCTTGTCCTTGGGCCCGATGTGCGTGCGGCCCTCGATCACCGGGTTCTGGAGCTTGCAGCCGGCAGCCTTCGCGGCGGGATCCAGCTCCGTCAGCACCTGCGCCGGGGGATCGATTCCGCTGGAGTAGGTCTGCTTCGCGCTCGGGAGGCCACCGGCCGAGTCGACCCCGCCGCCTCCCGATGTGGTCACGGCCACGGCCACGGCCACGATCGCTGCGACCGCGAGGACACCGCCCACGACGATCGAATAGATGCGCCGGCGACGCGCCTGCTCCTGGTCTGCCTGCTCCCGCGCGAGGCGCTCGGTGCGGCGCTGCTCCTTCTCGTCCTTTCGGCTGGACATGACGTCAGATTATCCAAAGGGCTCCCGAGTCCTTCGCAGTTCCCCGGAGGGATATGGTTGCGGTCGTGGCCGTGACCCCTCGGAATGGCCGTTCCCTGGACGCCGACGTCGCGATCGTGGGCGCCGGTATGGCGGGGCTTTCGGCCGCGCTCGAGCTGCAGCGTGCGGGGCGCTCGTTCGTGGTCCTGGAGGCCCGTGACCGGGCCGGTGGGCGGCTCGAGTCGCGGCAGATCGGCGACGGCGCCTGGATCGACGTCGGCGGGCAGTGGGTCGGGCCGACCCAGGACCGTCTGTACGAGCTGGCCCGCGCCCACGGCGCGGCGACCTTCCCGACCTGGACCGCCGGCGAGAACGTCATCGAGCTGGGCGGACGAGTGCGCCGCTACAGGGGCACCATCCCGAAGCTGCGCCCGCACGCGATGGCAGACGTCGGCCAGGCGATGGCGCGCCTCGACCGGATGGCGAAGCGGGTGCCGCCCGAGGCGCCGTGGGACGCGCCGAAGGCGAAGCAGTGGGACAGCCAGACCGTCTGGTCGTGGATGCGCCACAACATGGCGACTCCGACCGGGCGCGAGATGATGGAGCTCGCGGTGAAGGCCGTCTGGGCCGCGGTGCCGGCGGACGTGTCGCTGCTGCACCTGCTCTTCTACATCGCCTCGGCCGGCAACTTCGACCTGCTGCTGGACACCGAGGGCGGGGCGCAGCAGGATCGCTTCGTGGAGGGAGCGGGCACGCTGGCCGGGCGCGTCGCCGAGAGCCTCGGGGACCGGGTGGTGCTGTCCGCGCCGGTGCGCCGGATCGAGTGGTCGCCCCGCGCCGTAGGGCTGACGGGCGAAGGCATTCGCGTGCGGGCCGAGCGCGCGATCGTTGCGGTGCCGCCGGCGCTGGCGGGCCGCATCTGGTACGACCCGCCGCTCCCCGGCTACCGCGACCAGCTCACGCAGCGCGTTCCGATGGGAGCCGTGATCAAGTGCTTTGCGATCTACGACGAGCCGTTCTGGCGCTCCGAGGGTCTGAGCGGCAGCACGGTCAGCGGAACCGGCCCGCTCACCCTGACCATCGACAACTCTCCGCCCTCCGGTTCCCCGGGCATCCTGGTCGGCTTCCTGGAGGGCGATCACGCGCGGTCGTTCGGTCGCGCGTCGGTAGCCGAGCGCCGCGAGGCGGTGCTCGCCAACCTCGTGCACCTCCTCGGCCCGCGGGCCGGGCGGCCGGAGCACTTCATCGAAAAGAGCTGGGCGGAGGAGGAGTGGAGCCGCGGCTGCTACGAGGGCTACACGCCGCCCGGGGTGCTGACCGCGTTCGGCCCGGCGCTGCGCGAGCCGATCGGGCCGATCCACTGGGCCGGCACGGAGACCGCGACGAAGTGGTGCGGGTACATCGACGGGGCGCTCCAATCGGGCGAGCGCGCGGCTCGCGAGGTAATGCAGGCGATTCCGGCGACCGCGCCGACCGTACCGGTCAGCTAGCGGCGCGCCGGCGACGCTGCGCCGTGCGGCGCGGGCGCGGCTTCCAGCACTCGTCCAGGAACGCGGCCATCTCGCCCGTCAGCCGCCGCGGTCGCATGCGCAGCTCGTACAGCGAGTTGGCCTCGAGCAGCCGGCCGTTGGGGAGCTCCTCGGCGAGCATCTTCGCGTCCGAGAACGGGTGGATCGCGTCGCGCGGGTGACCCAGCACGATCGCGGGTGCCTCGAAGGTCTTGCGCTCCTCGCGGGGCGGGGCCGTGCGGCCGAAGAAGATGCCCTGCATGACCGCGGACGAGGGCTTCGGCTCGCGGCTCAGCACATCGAGGAACACGTCGGGGTAGTGGCCGAGCACACGCGGCACCCGCCGCATGATGGATGCCACCGGCCCGGCGATCGGCGTGCCGAGCGTGAGCCCGATCAGCAGGGGCGTGAATGCGATCGCACAGGCGAGCAGCGCGTTGTCCAGCACGGGCATCTCGATCAACATGCCGCGCACCCGGGTGGGCGCAAGCGACGCGACTTCGAGCGTCGTGTTGGCACCCAGGGAGGTACCTCCGACCACCGCCTCGTCGAGCTCGAGGTGATCGAGCAGCGCGACGACCTCACGGGCGAAGATCGGGATCGAGTAGCGCCACATGTCCCGTGGCTTGTCCGATTCGCCGTGTCCGAGCAGATCGAGCGTGATCACGGAGTTGCCGCGGTTGGCGAGGTCGCGCGCGAGCGGCTCGTGCATGCGGCTCGGAAACAGCAGTCCCGGCAACAGCACGACGTTGCGCTGGCCCTCGCCGTACACCTCGTACGAGAGATGTTGGCCGGCGTGGACGAAGGTGGGCATCGAGGGAGGAGTGTAGCCGCGCGGGAGGCCTCTAAACGGTCGGAAACGTCCAGCTTGCGGCCTCTTATGACCTTGATCGGCGCCTTTGGGTAGAGTCTCGCGCCCTGAGAGGCGCCTGTCATGCCGCATCGGCGTCGCTCCCCCCTTTTCATGAAGGTAGGCGTACCTAAAGAGGTGAGGCCGGGTGAGCGCCGCGTGGCGCTCGTTCCCGACTCCGTGAAGAAGCTCGCCGATGCGGGCTTCGAGGTCGTGGTGGAGCGCGGCGCCGGGCTCGAGGCGAACCTCGAGGACTCGGCATACGAGGAGGCGGGAGCCAGCCTGGGCGACGCGAGCGCGGTCCGCGCCGCCGACGCGATCGTGAAGGTGGCTGCCCCCGGGCCGGACGAGACTCCGGACCGGGGCAAGGTGCTGATCGGCTTCCTGTCGCCGCTCAACAGCCCGGACCTGGTCAAGCGGCTCGCCGAGGCGGGAGTCACGAGCTTCGCGATGGAGGCGATCCCGCGCACGACTCGCGCCCAGGCGATGGACGCGCTGTCGTCGCAGGCGGTGGTCGCGGGCTATCGCGCGACGCTCGCCGGCGCGCGGTCGCTCGGGAAGTTCCTGCCGATGCTGATCACCGCCGCCGGCACCGCGAAGCCGGCCCGGGTGCTGGTGCTGGGCGCCGGAGTCGCCGGGCTGCAGGCGATCGCCACGGCCAAGCGCCTCGGCGCGTTCGTCGAGGCCTACGACGTGCGCCCCGCGGTCAAAGAAGAGGTAGAGAGTTTGGGCGCGAAGTTCGTGCAGATCGAGGTGCAGCAGGAGGGCGAGGGCTCGGGCTCCGGCGAGTATGCGAAGGAGGTGTCGGCCGATGTCCAGCGCCGCCAGCAGGAGCTGCTCGCGGACCGCGTCGCCGCCGCGGACATCCTCGTGACGACGGCCGCCGTGCCGGGCCGACCCGCGCCGAAGCTCGTGAGCGCGGAGATGGTGCGCGCGATGAAGCCGGGTTCGGTGATCGTCGACATGGCCGCCGAGACCGGCGGCAACGTCGAGGTGACCGAACCGGGACAGGTCGTGGTGAAGGACGGCGTCACGATCGATGGGACGCTCAACCTCGCGAGCCAGATGCCGTTCCACGCAAGCCTGCTCTACGGCAACAACATCGTGAACCTGCTCAAGCACCTGGCGCCCGAGGGCAACCTGAGCCTCGACTTCGAGGACGAGATCACCGCCGGCGCGGCGGTCACGCACGAGGGCAAGATCGTGAACGAGCGCGTACGCGAAGCGGTCGAGGGTCCGGTGAACGCATGAGCCCCCTGATCACCGAGATCACCATCTTTGTGCTGGCGGTGTTCGTCGGCTTCGAGGTGATCTCGAAGGTCCCGACGATGCTGCACACGCCGCTGATGTCAGGCACCAACGCGATCCATGGCATCGTGCTGCTCGGCGGGCTGATCGTCGTCGGCGCGGAGGATGCCGACACGCTCGCCAAGATCGCAGGCACGATCGCGGTTGCGTTCGGGACGATCAACATCGTCGGTGGATTCCTGGTCACAGACCGCATGCTGGAGATGTTCAAAGGCCGGAAGAAGCCCGGCGAGGGCGGGTCCAAGGACAGCACTTGATCACCGGCAGCTTCGTTCGCGACCTGGACTTCATCAACTCGGCGTACCTCGTCGCGTCGGTGCTGTTCATCCTCGGGATCCGCGGCCTGAGCCACCCGCGCACGGCGCGGCAGGGCAACGTGCTCGCCTCGGTCGGGATGCTGATCGCGGTCGTCGCGACGCTGCTTCACCCCGATGTCGAGAACTACGGGCTGATCGCGGTCGGCATCGCGATCGGAGCGGTGATCGGCGTGGTCTCGGCGCGCTCGGTGAAGATGACCGCGATGCCGCAGATGGTGGCGCTGTTCAACGGCGTCGGCGGTGGCGCGGTGGCGCTCGTCGCGCTGTCGGAGTACCACGACCTGATCCCCGAGCCCGGTGAGATCCCGCTCGACACGCTGATCCCGACGCTGCTCGCGTGCGTGATCGGCGCGATCAGCTTCTCCGGCTCGCTGATCGCTTTCGCCAAGTTGCAGGAGCTGATGACCGGCCGCCCGATCGTCCTGCCGTTCAACCAGTTCGTCAACGGCGGCATGTTCCTCGGGATCGTGTTCCTCGTCATCTACCTGGCGGCCGGCCCCGAGAGCGAGAGCCTCTTCGTGCTGATGCTGTGCGCCGCGTTCCTGTTCGGGATCATGCTGATCATCCCGGTGGGCGGGGCGGACATGCCCGTCGTGATCTCGATGCTGAACGCGTTCACCGGGCTGTCCGCCGCTGGCGCGGGCTTCGTGCTCGACAACAACTCGCTGATCATCGCCGGCTCGCTGGTGGGCTCGTCGGGAACGCTCCTCACGGTCCTGATGGGGCGCGCGATGAACAGGTCCCTGGCGAACGTGCTGTTCAGCGCGTTCGGGTCGCAGGTTTCCGGCGGCCCTGGCGCAGCCAGCGCCGACGACCGGCCCGTGCGCGAGGTCAGCCCTGCCGACGTCGCGACGATGCTCGCGTACGCGGACAAGGTGATCGTGGTGCCCGGCTACGGGCTCGCGGTGGCCCAGGCCCAGCACTCCGTCAAGGAGCTCACGGACGAGCTGGAGAAGCGGGGCGTCGAGGTCAGCTACGCGATCCACCCGGTCGCAGGGCGCATGCCGGGCCACATGAACGTGCTGCTCGCCGAGGCCGATGTGCCGTACGAGGCTTTGAAGGAGATGGACGAGATCAATCCCGAGTTCCCGCAGACCGACGTCGCGCTGGTGATCGGCGCCAACGACGTCACCAACCCCGCCGCGCGCGAGGACCAGAGCAGTCCCATCTACGGCATGCCGATCCTCGACGTCGACAAGGCGCAGCAGGTCGTGGTGCTGAAGCGCAGCATGAACCCCGGGTTCGCCGGGATCGAGAACGAGCTCTACTACGGGGACAACACCGTGATGCTGTTCGGCGACGCGAAGGACTCGGTCACGAAGCTGGTGCATGAGGTCAAGACCGCGTAAGCACCGCGTCGAGCCTGGTGCGGCTCAGTCCAGGCTGACGCTGTCACCCGTGCGGATAGTGCCCGTGGCCGCCGCGACGGCGTAGACGCCGGCGCAGGGAAAGAGCGCCCCCGCGACGTCGAGCCTGTTGTGCTGGGCGAGCGCCTTGAGGATCCGGGAATCCTTCGGAAGGTCTTCCTGCGCAAGGCTCGGCATGACGCAGCGAGGATCCGGCAAGGCCACAACGAGCTTTACGTCGCCGCCGATCGCCACCGTGCGACCGGGCCACTCGTTCTCGACAAAGCCAGGCGCCGGAGTGTCGACGATCACGTTCATGCGAAACCGCCGCGCGTCGAAACGGCTTTGTGGTTCGAGCTCGCCCAGCTGGTCCAGGGTCGACGTCGTGAGGACGCTGAGCGGGAAGAGGTCGAAGAACGAGCCTTCGGGAACGGCGGAGGGGAGTCCACGCTCGTTGAAGAAGGCCGCACCGAGCTGTGCTTCGACGACCTCGTCGCGATGGCCATCAGGATCGTAGTTCTCCTCGTCAGGGTGATACTGATCGATCGTGTAGCCGTTCTCCGCGGCGCGCGCCAATTCCACGTCCCGGCCGAAGAAGCGCGACAGAACGGCGTCGACATCCTCCGCATCGCTCATCACCGAGGTGCCGTCGGCGAGTTCGATCCGCACCGGTGGAAGTTCGTCGGCCGGGCGTGGAGCCTCGACGAACGAGGCCCGGCACGCGAGCATGTTGGGCCACAGCTTTGGGTGCTTCGCGCTCGCGACCTTGCCGTATCCCTGTCCCGAACTGCGTAAGCGCGATCGCCGACGATCCCGGCCTCACTGCAGTCGACGGCTTCCAGTTGCTCGCCCAGCATCGACTTGACGGGGAATCGCCACAGCGCCCGGACTGTTCCGACAGGCTCACCTGAGTTCATTCTTCGCCTCCTGGGGGTTGGTCGGCTCGGCGTTAGCCTAAAGAGGGGGCGGCATCACGGTCAACGCCTTCCATCCTCGTCTGCCCGCGCTCCGACCGGCTAGCCTTTGGGTCTCCCCATTTGAGAGGTAGGACATGTCCATAGGCTTGACCGTGCTCATCGTCGTGATCGTGCTGCTGGTGCTGTACGCGGTCGTGACCTTCAACCGCATCGTGCGGCTTCGGAACCAGTCCGAAGAGGCCTTCTCCGACATCGACGTGCAGCTCAAGCGCCGGCACGACCTGATCCCCAACCTGGTCGAGACGGTCAAGGGATATGCGTCCCACGAGCGCCAGGTGTTCGAGAACGTGACCGCCGCCCGCAGCAACGCGGTTGCGGCGCACGGCCCGGAGGCCCAGGCGCAGGCGGAGAACCAGCTCACCGGAGCGCTGCGCCAGCTGTTCGCCGTGGCCGAGAACTACCCGGACCTGAAGGCCAGCACCAACTTCCTCGAGCTGCAGAACGAGCTCACCGACACCGAGGACAAGATCCAGGCGTCGCGGCGCTTCTACAACATGACCGTGCGCGACCTGAACACGAAGGTCCAGCAGTTCCCGTCGAGCATCATCGCGGGCTTCGCGAATGCCAAGGAGCGCGAGTTCTTCGAGCTGGAGGACCCGACGGACCGCGAAGTGCCTTCGGTGACATTTGGGGCCGCGTCCGCCTAAGGGCGGCCGCGGGTTTGGTCTAGGGACGACCGCCCGATGTACCAACAGATCGCATCCAACAAGCGGAAGTCGTTGGCGCTGCTGGTCGGCTTCCTGGTCCTCTACGGCGGGCTCGGCTACGTGCTGTCGCTGTATTTCGGGCCGGCCGCCTTGGTCATCGCGGTCGTGATCGCGATCTTCATGCTGATCATCAACTTGTACATGGCCGATGACCTGATCGCGGCCGTGACGGGCGCGCGCCGCATCGAGCGCAAGGAGGAGGCGCCCGAGCTGTGGCGCATGGTCGAGAACCTCGCGATCACCGCGGGAGTGCCGATGCCCCGCATCTACATCGTGCCGGACGACTCGCCCAACGCGTTCGCAGCCGGGCGCACTCCCAAGCAGGCGATCCTCGCCGTCACGACCGGGCTACTCGAGCGCCTCGACGAGGAGGAGCTGGAGGGCGTGCTCGCGCACGAGATGAGCCACATCCGCAACTACGACGTGCGCCTGATGACGTGGGCCGCGGTGCTCGCCGGGTCCATCGCGATGCTCGCGTGGATCTTCACGCGCGCGCTGTTCTTCGGCGGCGGCGACCGCGATCGCGGCGGCGGCGCCGCCAACATCATCGTCCTGGTGCTCGTGCTCGTGTCGCTGATCCTCGCGCCGATCGCGGCGTTCCTGATCCAAGTCGCGATCAGCCGCCGCCGCGAGTACGTCGCGGACGCGTCGGCGGCGGAGCTGACGCGCTACCCGCAGGGCCTCGCGTCCGCGCTGCGCGTGATCTCGGGCGAGACCAAGCCCTCGCGCACCCTCGGCAACCCGGCGATCGCGCACATGATGATCGTTGCCCCGCTGGGCGGCCGCGGGCGGAGCTCCAAGCTCTTCTCCACGCACCCTCCGCCGGAGGAGCGGATCGCGATCCTGGAGAAGCTGGCCGGCGGAGCCGAGCACCGCCACGAGGACCTCACGCAAGGCCGCGCGCTGCCGCGTCCGGAGGAGCCACACGAGCTCCCTCCCGAGGAGCCGATGGCCACCACCGGCCTCTAGACGCGCAGCTAGTTCGTCGCCGACAGCACGGTCTCCCCGCGCACCCGGCCGTTGCCGCCGCCGGCGATCTGCGCCACCACGAGCGCGACGTCGTCGCGCAGCTCGGTGTTCTGGGAGTCGAGCAGCTGCTGCTCGATCCGCTCGGCCAGCTCGGCGGCCGCGCACCCCGCGCATGAACGCACGGCGGACAGCAACCCGTTGAACCCGATCATCCCGTCCGGAGTGCGCGCCTCGGTGATGCCGTCGGTGTAGAAGACGACCGTGTCGCCGCGGTACAGCTCGATCTCGGTGGAGGTGAGGTCCGGATCGGGGACTACGCCCAGCAGCGTCCCCGGCTCTCCCACCGCTTCGACGGTCCCGTCGGATCGCAGCACGATCGGCAGTGGGTGCCCGCCGCTCGCCA
>JBBRDT010000007.1:0-58656 GCA_038203635.1 Solirubrobacterales bacterium | reverse complement strand
TGGAAGACTGGGATGTCGAGCTCGGCCTTGAGCCGGCGCTCTATCTCTAAGCAGCTCGGCGCTGAGATGTCCTAGAGGTTGATGCCGCCGAAGCCTGGAGCAAGGTGCCTGACGGTGTCGACGATCTCGTCTGCATCCTTCGTGTCGAGGCAGATCGGGAACGCGTCGACGCCGCCGAACTCCTTCAACAGCATGGCCTTGCCCTCCATCACCGGCATCGCCGCGCGCGGGCCGATGTCACCGAGGCCGAGCACCGCGGAGCCGTCCGAGACCACCGCGACGTAGTTGCGCTTGATCGTGTAGCGGAAGGCGAGGTCGGGCTCGTCTTGGATCGCGCGGCAGACTCGCGCGACCCCGGGCGTGTAGGCCATCGAGAGGTCGTCGCGATTGTTCAGCGGATGCTTGTTCTCCTGCGCGATCTTGCCGCCCTTGTGCATGTTGAAGGTGCGGTCCGTGACGTCCTGCAGCTCGACACCCTCGATCTGGCGCACTGCCTCGATGATGAGGGCCCAGTGCTCCTGGCTCGCCGCGTCGACCGTGATGTCGCGCACGAGCTTGCCCCGCGTGGCCTTGACGATGTCGATGGCGCCGACCGATCCGCCGGCCTCGCCGATGGCGGAGGTGACCTCGCCGAGCATCCCCGGCTCGTTGTCGAGCTCGATGCGCAGCGTCAGACTGTATGAAGCGCTTGGTGTTACCGACATTGATCCCCGCCTGCGGCGCTTTCGCGCGCCCCTCGTGTTTGCAGGGCTAATCATACTTTCGACAGTTCGACGTCCCCGCGCGGATTCCCGGCGGGCCCTCCAGGCCGTTCCGGATCGGTTCCTATGATTGGGCCGGATGGCCGATAGAGAGCTCTACCTCATCGACGGCAACAGCCTGGCGTACCGGGCTTTCTTCGCCCTGCCCGACACGATCGCCACCTCCCGCGGGGAGCCGACGAACGCGATCTTCGGGTTCGCCAGCATGCTGGTGAAGATCCTCACCGAGTACGGCCCGAAGGCGACGATCGTGGTCTGGGACGCCGGGATGTCGGGCCGCGAGCAGCAGTACGAGCCCTACAAGGCCGAGCGGAAATCCCGGCCCGACCTGCTGAAGGAGCAGTGGCCGCACCTCGCGCCGCTGGTCGAGGCCTTCGGCTACGAGAACGTGAGGGTGGAGGGCTACGAGGCCGACGACGTGATCGCGAGCCTCGCCGAGCGGGCGAAGGACGCGGGCATCCCGGTGATGATCGTGACCGGGGACCGCGACGCCTACCAGCTGGCCGAGAACGGCTCGGTGCGGATCATGACGACGTCGCGGGGGATCACGGACACCCGTGTCTACGACCGTGAGGGCGTCGTGGAGCGCTACGGCATCCCGCCCGAGCTCGTCACCGACTTCATCGGGCTGAAGGGCGACACGTCGGACAACATTCCCGGCGTCCCCGGCATCGGCGACAAGACAGCTGCTCAGCTGCTGCAGCAGTATGGGTCCCTCGAGGAGGTGCTCGGTCACATCGACGACATCTCGGGCGCGAAACGCAAGGAGAACCTGCGCGAGAACGCCGACCTGGCACGCCTTTCGAAGCAGCTCGCCACCCTCCAGCGCGACATCGACGCCGGGGTGGACGTGGCGGAGATCGTGGACCGGGCACCCGACCGCTCGCGGCTGCGCGAGGTGTTCAACCGCTTCGAGCTGCGCGATCCGCTGCGCCGCCTGGAGGAGGCCCTGGGCGAGCAGACCGCCGCGCCGCGGGCGACCGGCGAGCGGCGCGTGGAGGCGAGCGTGCGCGCGGGCCCGATCTCGGAGCTGGCCGGCCCGGCCAGCCTGATCGCGCGACGCGAGGGGGATGGCGTCCAGTGGGCCGCGGCGGGGGATGGCGAGGTCCTGACCGGGACCGCTGCCTCGCTTGCCGAGGTGGTGGGCGAGTGGGGCGAGCAGCCGCTGGTCGCGCACGACTGGAAGACGGTCGCCCGCGATGCCGGGCCGGCGCCGGGCGAGCCCGACGGCAACCTGGGCACGGCCCCGCTCGGGTGGGACACGGCCGTGGCCGCGTACCTGATCGACCCTGCGCGGCGGCGCTATCCACTCGACGAGCTGCTGGACGAGGCGAGCATCGAGGCAGTGATCGAGGGGGAATTGCCACGTGAGGCGTTGCAGGTACGGGCGCTGTGGGAGGACCAGCAGCAGGAGGTCGACCGGCTGGAGCTGCGCGGGTTGCTGGACGAGATCGAGCTGCCGCTCGTCGAGGTGCTGTACCGGCTCGAGCGCCAGGGGGTGAAGCTCGACACCTACCTCTTGGGCGAGACCGCGGCGCGCGTGTCGGATGAGATCGAGGAGCTCGAGCACCGCATCTGGGAGCTCGCGGACGAGGAGTTCACGATCGGCTCTCCGCAGCAGCTCGCGCGGATCCTGTTCGAGAAGCTCGAGCTCAGCCGCAAGCGCCGCGGCAAGACCGGGTTCTCGACGGACGCGCGCGTGCTGCGCGCGATCCGCGGCGAGCACGAGATCATCCCGCTGATCGAGAAGTGGCGCGAGCTGTCGAAGCTCAAGAGCACCTACCTCGACTCGCTCCCGACCCTGATCTCCGAGGCGACCGGGCGGTTGCACACGACCTTCAACCAGACCGCCACGACCACGGGCCGGCTGTCGAGCACCGATCCCAACCTGCAGAACATTCCGATCAGGACGGAGCTGGGACGCCAGATCCGCAGCTGCTTCATCGCCGACGAGGGCTGCCGGCTGATCTCCGCCGACTACTCGCAGGTCGAGCTGCGCATCCTTGCCCACGTCGCCGACGAGCAGGTGCTGAAGCAGATCTTCGAGCGCGGCGAGGACGTGCACACCGCGACCGCGGCCGAGGTGCTGAAGCTCGCACCCGGCGAGATCGGCCCCGGCGAGCGCTCGCGGGCGAAGGCGGTCAACTTCGGCATCGTCTACGGCCTCAGCGCGCACGGCCTGTCCGAGCAGCTCGACATCCCGCACGAGGAGGCGGCCGAGTACATCGATCGCTACCTGGGGCGCTTCCCGGCGGTGCGCAAGTTCATCGATCGCACGATCGTCGAAGCCGCCGACCGCGGTTACGTGACCACGCTCTTCGGGCGCCGCCGCGACATCCCCGAGCTGCGGTCGAGCAAGTATCAGACGCGATCGCTGGGAGAGCGGCTGGCCGTCAACACGATCATCCAGGGCACCGCCGCGGACATCATCAAGATCGCCATGGTCCGCTGCGACGCCGCACTGCGGGAGGCCGGCCTGACGACGCGGCTGGTGCTGACGATCCACGACGAGCTGCTGTTCGAGGGTCCCGCGGGCGAGGTCGACGCGGCGTCGGCGCTCGTCAAGCGGGAGATGGAGGGTGCGTTCGAGCTCGATCCGCCGCTCGTCGTCGACATCGGCGTGGGGGAGAACTGGATGGACGCGAAGTAGTGGACCGCACGCTCGTAGCTGCCGGGGCGACGGTGGTTGTAGGCGCGTTAATCGCGCTGCAGGCCCCGATCAACTCCGGGCTCGGCAAGGTGACGGGGACACTGCCGGCGGCTGCGATCTCCTTCACCATCGGCACCATTCTGCTGCTCGCCCTCGTCGCTGTGAGCGGGGAGCTAGGAAGCCTCGGCGAGGCGCGCAACGTGCGCTGGTACTACCTGATCGGCGGACTGCTCGGCGCCGCGTACGTGACGACCGTGCTGCTCACCGTGCGCACGCTCGGGGCAGGGGGTGTGACGGCCGCGACCGTGGCAGGGCAGCTCACGATGTCGGTCGTCATCGACCGGATCGGGTTCCTCGGCCTCGACGAAACGCCGATCACGCTCCCTCGCGTGATCGGCGTCATGTTGCTGTTCGCCGGAACGGTGTTGGTGATCCGGACTTAGGTCTTGCGTTCGAGGTCTGCGACCTCGTCGGCCTTGCGCTCGATTTTCTCCTGCGCGTTGTCCAGCTCCTCCTTGGCCTCACCCTTGCGCTCCTCGCGCGCGCCCTGGCGGCGCAGCGACGCGTCGCCGGCCAGGTCGCCTGCGGCCTTCTTCGCACGGCCTGTGATCTTGTCGAGAATGCTCATTCGACCTCCTTGATTTGCTCGGATGAAGCCTGCCCAAGGTGAGCGAGCGCAAACGTCCGATCCGGAGCGAGGGTCAGGCTGCAAGCACGGGCTGCGCCGCCGGCTCCGTGGCCGGCGCCGCGGGCCCGCGGGCGAAGTCCGGATGCGCGATCTCGAGATAGTGGCCGAACGCCCAGTGCGTGAACCGGCGCGTTGCCATCGCGCGGGTCGCAAGCGTGAGGCCACGGGGCGGCACCCTGGGCACGAATCGCTGCGCGCGCAGCATCCACTCGAACTTTCGCTCGTGGGCGGCCGAGAAAGCCGCATAGCGGTGCAGCGCATCATCCCGCGAGGCGCGACCCTCGATCACCTGCCGCAGCTCCCGTCCCAGCGCGATCCCGAAGTAGAAGGCGGTCCGGATTCCCTCGGCGGTCAGCGGCAGGCAGTGGCCCGCGGAGTCGCCCGCGAAGAAGACGTTGCCGCCGGCGGCGCAGCGCAGCCGGTGGGGGATCCAGTTGCCCTGGTAGCGCACGGGGTCGCGCTGCAGGCGCTGCGCGAGGTCGACCGTCGGCTCCTTCACGTGATACCGCGGGTCGAACGAGCCCACCCCGACGCGGACCTCGCCGTTCGCCGGGAAGCTCCAGCCGTACCCCGCCGGGACGATGGAGCGGTCGATCCAGATCTCGAGCTCGCCGCTGGACCCGCCCGGATGTACCTCCAGGCCTCGTGAGAGCGGGGCGTCGGGGGGCTGGTAGCCGTCCGTGCCGAGCACCCGGCGCCAGCCCAGGGCATCCACGACAAGCGGAGCGCAGACATCGCCGCGATCCGTCCTGACCCCCACGAGCCCGGGGCCCGCGTCTGTCCGTCCCTCGACCTTGGCCGTCTCGAACTCCGCGTCGTTCTGCGTGTCGAGCAGCTCGCACAGGGCCGGATAGTCGAAGGTCGAGAACGTCCACGGCAGCGGGAATCGCATGGTCCGGTGGGGGGTGTGCAGCACCAGACGGTCGAACGTCTGGCGAATCGACCCCTCCAGACCGAGAACCTCGAGCCACTCGGTGGGCGCCGCGCATGCCGATGTCTGGCGCTCTCCGACGTCGTAGCGATCGAGCAGCAGCACCCGGGCACCGGTCAGCTCCCGCGCCGTGGCGAGCCCGGCGAAGCTCGCTCCGCAGACGATCGCGTCGTAGTCACCGCTCAGCGCGGTGCGCTCGGCGCCCCTCTTGGTGCTCCGCCTGGGCATCGCGGCATGAGGCTACCAGCGGCTTCGGGCCCGGATGTCGTGGGTGGCCCTTCTCGGAACGTTCGCCAGGAAACGGCCGCCGTTTGCGGCGAGACGTTTCGGGAAGGGCCACGAGGTCGGCCGCTATAGTTCTGCGCGTGCCGCAGGTAGACGCGCCTCCTCAGGCTGCCCCGGAAACCCCTCAGCCGCCGGACCTCACCGACTTCATGATCGAAGTCGACGGCCAGCTGATCCCCAACTACGCCGCCACGATGGTCTCCTTCGAGGAGGGCGACGTGATGACCGGCAAGGTAGTGCGCATCGACAAGGACGAGGTCCTGGTCGACATCGGCTACAAGTCCGAGGGGGTCATCCCGCAGAACGAGCTGTCGATCCGGCGCTCCATCGACCCGGCCGAGGAAGTCTCGCTGGGCGAGGAGGTCGACGCGCTGGTACTCACGAAGGAGGACCAGGACGGCCGCCTGATCCTGTCCAAGAAGCGCGCGCGCTTCGAGCGCGCCTGGCGGCGGATCGAGGGCGCAGCCGAGTCCGGCGAGCCCGTGGAAGGCACCGTGATCGAGGTCGTCAAGGGCGGCCTCATCATCGACCTGGGGGTGCGCGGCTTCCTGCCCGCCTCGCTGGTCGACATCCGCCGCGTGCAGAACCTCGACGACTTCCTGGGCGAGAAGATCGAGTGCAAGGTGATCGAGCTGAACCGCAGCCGCAACAACGTCGTGCTGTCGCGGCGGGCGGTGCTCGAGGAGGAGCGCAAGGAGGCCCGCCAGCAGATTCTCGACCGGCTCGAGCGCGGTCAGGTGGTCGAGGGCACGATCTCCAACATCGTCGATTTCGGCGCCTTCGTGGATCTCGACGGCATCGACGGCCTGATCCACATCTCCGAGCTTTCCTGGGGGCACGTCAACCATCCTTCCGAGGTCCTCAACATCGGCGAGACGGTGAAGGTCAAGGTGCTGGACATCGACCGCGACCGCCAGCGCATCTCGCTGGGCCTCAAGCAGACGCAGGAAGACCCGTGGGAGCGGGTCGTGCGCACCTACAACGTGGGCGATGTGCTCGAGGGCAAGGTCACCAAGGTCGTCAGCTTCGGGGCGTTCGTCGAGATCATGGAGGGGGTCGAAGGCCTCGTCCACATCTCCGAGCTCGCCCAGCACCACGTCGAGAACCCGCGCGAGGTCGTCGAGCCCGGCGATGAGGTGAAGGTCAAGATCCTCGAGATCGACGAGGAGCGCCGCCGTCTGTCCCTGAGCCTGAAGCGGGTCGAGGGCCAGGTGCTGGAGCGCCGCGAGGTGCCGCCCTCGGACGACGACGAGGAGACGGGAGCGGTGCCGGATCTCGGCCTGTCCGAGGAGGTCTTCGCGCCGGAAGGTGACGCCGCGGAAGCGGTCGAGACCGCCGACGCGACCGAGCCGGTCGCGGAAGAGCCCGTCGCGGCCGTGGAGCCGGGCGGCGAAGCCGAGGAGCCGGTCGCGCTGGCCGCGGAGCCTGTGGCGGGTCCTGAGGAGCCTGTGGCGGAAGCAGAAGCGCCTGTGGCGGAAGCAGAGGAGCCGCCGGCAGAGGAAGAGCCACCCTCCGAGCCTGATCCCGCGCCCGAGGAACAGACCTAGAACTTGCTGTTCGTCGGCTTGACCGGAGGTCTTGGCTCCGGCAAGTCCGAAGCGCTGGCTGCATGCGAGCGCCTGGGAGCGGCGACGCTCTCCAGCGACGCCGTCGTCCACGAGCTGCTGGGGGCGGCAGCGGTGCGCGACCTGTTGCGGGCGAGGTGGGGCGACCGGGTCGTCGCGGGCGACGAGGTCGATCGCGCGGCCGTCGCGGCGATCGTGTTCGACCGGCCCGAGGAGCTGGCCTGGCTCGAGGGCGAGCTGTTCCCTCGAGTCGGATTGCGGACCGCGGCCTGGCGGGCGGACCTGGAGCGCCGTGACCCGCCACCCGAGATCGCAGTGGTGGAGGTGCCGCTGCTGTTCGAGGCCGGCAGGGAAGGCTTCTTCGACGTCACGATCGCGGTGGTCGCGGACGAGGCGCTGCGCGAAGCGCGGGCCGCCGAGCGTGGCCACGAGGGCGTGGCAGGCCGGGAAGGGCGGCAGCTGCCGCAAGAGGAAAAGGGGGCGCGTGCGGACTTCGTGATCCGCAACGATGGCTCCTTGGCCGATCTCGAGGGTACGGTGGGAGCGTTGCTCGAACAGCTGAGAGCAAGGGTGAGCGGATGAGGAGCCGGGCGGACGTTGCCGGCCACTCCGCGCCTGCCCGGCGGGTCCCCAGGGCCGGGCGCCGCGCCGGCCGGCGGCGCACCGCGGTGATCATGCTCGGGGTCGTCGGTCTCGTGACGGTCGGCGCGATCGTGATGTGGCCGATGATCGACGAGGCCCTCAAGGAGATCACGCTCCCCCTGCGCCACGAAGACGTGATCCGGCAGCAGGCGCGCGACAAGAACCTCGATCCGGCGCTGATCGCCGCCGTGATCTACCGCGAGTCGAAGTTCCGCGACGTGACCTCCAAGGCGGGCGCCAAGGGGCTCATGCAGATCCTGCCGAGCACGGCGCACTTCATCGCGCGGACGTCGGGTGGCACCGAGTTCGAGCAGGGCGACCTTGCGAACCCGCAGATCAACATCTCCTACGGGGCCTGGTACCTGCGATACCTGCTCGATCGGTACGAGGGCAACACGGTCGCCGCCGTCGCCGCCTACAACGCTGGTCACGGCCGAGTCGACGCGTGGGGCGGAAAATCGCTGACCGTCGAGGACATCCGTTTTCCGGAGACGGTCGACTACACGAACGACGTGCTCGAGAAGCGCGGCGACTACGCGAGCGAGTACCGGAGCGAGCTGGGCCTGTAAGCCCCCGGGCTAGCTGCCCAGGTCGTACAGGATGCAGCTGGCCGGATCGCGAACCGGTGCGGTGTAGCGAAAGTCCAGGAACGACTTGAACTCGGGGTTGTCGTCGAGCCACGGGAAGGCGTCGCTCGGGACCACCAGGTACTCCGCTCCCGCGGCCCAGAAGCGGTCGAGCTGGGCGATCAGTGTCCGTGCGTCGGGCTCGGGGAGCTCCAGGTTCCAAGGGTCACGCTCGGGGAAGTCCCTCACTTCGCGGTCCGGAACGTCCAGGGGCTCGTCGTGCTCCGTCCGCACGATCAGGATCGTCCCGCGCGGCCGGACCGTCTCCCGGATGTGCATCAACATCCCGGCGCGACCGTCTGGACGCTTGCTTTCGAGCCCTTCGAGAAGACTCTCCTCCCGGGCCGCCACCAGCTGGATGCTGTCCGGGTAGGGCGACCCGTTCGGCGGCGTCCACCAGTTCAGGCAGCGTACGGCGGGAAACCCCAACCACCGCAGGATCCGGGTCAGGACCTTCGGGCCCGTCGGAAGGAAGGCCAGTTGGTGGACGCCCGAAAGCGGCAGCGTGGTCGACTCCTCGCCGGCCACCAGCAGGTCATCGGGCCGATCGGCGCGACACACCGAGCTGAAGAAGAGAACTTCCTTCGTGAGGTCGGCGACGATCTGAAGACCACGTATCGGGTCGGGGAGGTGGTAAAAGATGCCGGCGAAGACCCCGATGTCGAACGGCGCAAGGCCACGATCGGACAGCTCGTACAGGTCCGCCACCTCGAACTCCATGTCGTCGCTCGGCGCGTCGCGATGCTGCGCGAGGAAGCGGGCCTGGTCGATCCAGTGCTGCCGCACGTCCGATCCGAAGCACCGGCCGGCGCCGATCTCCTTCAGGGCGAAGAGGTGGGCACCGTTGTTGCAGGCGCAGTCGAGGGCGCTGCGGCCGTCGAGGCCGTCCGGATACATACCCGTGAAGCATCCCTTGATCGCCGGGCCGGGCTCGTAGAACGGCACTGACCGGTCGGACTCGCGGTACAGGTCCTCGGTCGTGAGTCCCGGCGCGATCTCGATCCCGAGATGCCACGGGGCGAGCTTCAATCCCTCCGCGCGGATGGCCTCGAGGTTCGACGGCTTCGACGTCACGCGCTCCACGCCTGCTGCCTGCAGCGCCTGCTCGCGGTCGATGAAGGCCCGCACACGCACGATCTTTCCGTCCTGCAGCGTCAGCACGTGGACCACCTCGAGGTGGACAGGCGTCCCACTGGACCGTCCCCTGGCCGTGACCTCCAGGAACACGACCGCGCCGTCGTCCGTCGAGATCATGTCCACCGGCTCGAAGTGCCGCTCCTCCCACGCCTCCGCCTGCGCGCGGATGTCGGTCATCATCGCCTCGACGCCGTGGTGGACGGCCGCGCCCGGCAGCTCGGGGGCGTTGTGCCACTCGACGCCCGGGTCGAACAGCTCGGGGTCCGGGGTTCCGTCGCTGCTCAGCGAGGCGTAGACAGCGCGTACCTGCTCCAGGTCGACCCTCTCCATCCGAGGCAATATGGCACGCCACTACCATCCGAAGTGCCGAGATATGCCGCCCTTCAAGTTCAATCCCGCCTATTCGCCCGTCGCGGACCAGCCCACCGCGACCGCCGCGCTCGCGGAGGGCATCGAGGCGGGCGACCGCTTCCAGACGCTGCTCGGCGTGACGGGCTCGGGCAAGACGGCCACGATGGGCTTCGCGATCGAGAAGATCCAGCGGCCGACCCTCGTACTCGCGCACAACAAGACGCTGGCGGCGCAGCTCTGCAGCGAGTTCCGTGAGTTCTTCCCGGACAACGCCGTCGAGTACTTCGTCTCGTACTACGACTACTACCAGCCCGAGGCATACGTCCCGCACCAGGACCTCTACATCGAGAAGGACTCCTCGATCAACGACGAGATCGACCGGCTGCGCCACGCCGCCACGGCCTCGCTGTTCGCGCGCAGGGACGTGATCATCGTCGCGTCCGTCTCCTGCATATACGGGATCGGCTCCCCCGAGCTCTACAAGAAGAAGATGCTGCTCTTCAAGCAGGGCGAGTGGATCAACCGCGACGAGACGCTGCGCAAACTCGTCTCGATGCAGTACGTGCGCAACGACGCCAACCTGGCACGCGGGAACTTCCGCGTGCGGGGAGAGGTGCTCGAGGTGCATCCGGCCTACGCGGAGAGCGCCTACCGCATCCAGCTGTTCGGCGACGAGATCGAGCAGATCCAGCACTTCGACCCGCTCACCGGCGAGATCCACCACGAGTTGAGCCATGTGTCGGTCTGGCCGGCGACCCACTACGTGACGTCGGAGGACCTCATCGAGCGCTCGCTGTGGGAGATGCGCGCCGAGCTCGAGGAGCGGGTCAAGTGGCTGCAGGCAAACGGCAAGGAGCTGGAGGCGCACCGCCTGCGCCAGCGCACCGAGTACGACATGGAGATGCTCAAGGAGATGGGCTTCTGCTCGGGCATCGAGAACTACTCGCGCATCCTCGACGGCCGCCCGCCGGGGTCACCGCCGCACACGCTGATCGACTACTTCCCCGACGACTTCGTCATGTTCCTCGACGAGTCGCACCAGACCGTGCCGCAGCTGGGGGGAATGTACGAGGGCGACCGCTCGCGCAAGCAGACACTGGTCGACTTCGGGTTCCGGCTCCCGTCCGCGATGGACAACCGGCCGCTGCGCTTCGACGAGTTCCTGCAGCGCGTGCCGCAGATGGTCTTCGTGTCGGCGACGCCCGGCGCGTACGAGCGCCAGCACTCCACCCGGATCGTGGAGCAGATCGTGCGTCCGACCGGCATCGTGGACCCCGAGGTCGAGGTGCGCGAGACGAAGCACCAGATCGACGACCTGATGAACGAGATCAAGGTGCGGGCCGAGGACAACGAGCGGGTGCTGGTCACGACACTCACCAAGAAGATGGCGGAGGACCTCACCGGCTACCTGCTCGAGTACGGCTTCCGCGTGCGCTACCTGCACTCCGAGATCGACACGATCGAGCGCATCCAGATCATCAGGGACCTGCGTCTCGGCGAGTACGACGTGCTCGTGGGAGTGAACCTGCTGCGTGAGGGGCTCGACCTGCCGGAGGTGTCGCTCGTCGGCATCCTCGACGCGGACAAGGAGGGGTTCCTGCGCGGTGAGACCAGCCTGATCCAGACCATCGGGCGGGCGGCCCGCAACGTGAAGGGCAAGGTCCTCATGTACGCGGACAGGGAGACCGCCGCGATGCGCACCGCGATCGGCGAGACCAACCGCCGGCGCGCGATCCAGGTCGCATACAACACCGAGCACGGCATCACTCCGGAGACCGTGAAGAAGGGAATCTCGGACATGAGCGACTTCCTCGCGCTCGAGTCGCAGGTGCCGCGCTCGAAGCGGCGCCGCGCCAGCAAGGACGAGGAGATCCGCTCACCCGAGGAGATCGAGAAGCTGATCGTGGAGCTCGAGGAGGAGATGATCGCGGCCGCCGAGGAGCTGCGCTTCGAGTACGCGGCCAGGCTGCGCGACGAGATCAGGGACCTGCGTCACGAGTACGACCTCGCGGCGGGTGCTACCAAAGCCCCCAGCTAGACGTCCGCGAGCGCGTCTTCCTTCGTCTGGTAGAAGCGGAAGCGCGAGACCTTCCCGTCACGCACGGTCCACAGGTTGGCGGCGCTGGCCCCGACGTCGAGGCCGCTCGCATGCCCTTTGAACCGGGCCGTGCCGGCCAGCAGGACGAGGTTGTCGCCGAGGTCGGCCATGTCTTCGTCGGGAATGTGGATCTCGTCGAAGATCTCCATCGTCCCCTGCATGAAGTGCCGGAGCTCCTCGCGACCCTTGAAGACCTCGCCGTCGAGCATGCGCCGTGACCAGTCGAACTCGACGTCGTCCGTGCACATCTCGATTGCCGCCGTGAAGTCGCCGCGGTTGAACGCGGCCACCACGGCTCTCACTACATCGACGTTCGAGGGCGGCATAGGATCAAAGTATCCCGCGCTCGAGCAAAGCAGCAGGTCATGACCGCGACCGGGAGTTCGCCGCAGCCGGCCTGCTCGACGGTGTGCCGGACGGGCCCCCGCGCGATGCACGACTGGAGCTCCTGCGTGAGCTCGCCGCGCACGGAGTAACGCTCGAGGAGATGCAGCGCGCCGTCGAGGAGGACCGCCTCGTGTTCCTCCTGCTCGACCGCGAGCTGTCGGGGGAGCCCAAATACACCGGGCGCGAGGTGGCGGAGCAGGTCGGCCTGCCGGCCGAGTATCTGCTCGCCGCGCGTGAAGCGGCCGGCCTCGCTCTGCCCGACATGGAGGAGAAGGCGTACGGCGACGAGGACCTGGAGGCCGCGAAGATCATCGCCGAGTTGCGGTCGTCGGGCATCCCGGACGAGGGACTGCTCGAGATCACGCGTGTCCTCGGGCGCAGCCTCTCGCAGGGAGCCGAGGTGATCCGCTCCGTCGCCGCGGGCGCGTTCATCGAGAGCGGCATCACGGAGTACGAGCTTGCCCGCCGCAATGCCGAGGCCGCCAGCCGGTTCCTCCCACGGTTGCCGCCGCTACTCCAGAACATCCTGCGGCTGCACCTGCGCGACCTCGTCCGCAACCAGGCCCTGAGCCAGGAGGAGCTGGCCGCCGGGGCGGCGCGCAACACAACCTACGTGTACGTCGGCTTCGCGGACATCGTCGGGTTCACGCGGCTCGGCGAGCGGGTGGAGCTGGGCGAGCTCGGCGCCCTCGGCGCGCGCCTGACCGAGCTGGCCCTTGCACACACGAGACCGCCCACGCGGCTGGTAAAGACCATCGGGGACGCGGTGATGTTCGTCTCTCCCTCCGCGGATTCGCTGCTGGATACGATGCTCGACCTCGTCGAGCGCGGCGAGCAGGATGACGACGAGTTCCCCCAGTTGCGCGCCGGGGTCGCCGCGGGGCTCGCGGTCAGCCGCGAGGGCGATTGGTACGGCCCCCCGGTCAACCTCGCCAGCCGGGCCACCGGCGTCGCCCGGCCGGGGAGCGTGCTGGCCACGGAGGAGGTTCGCGAGGCCGCCGCGGACAGCTATGCCTGGTCGGAGGCGGGGGCACGGGAGCTGAAGGGCGTCAAGCGGCGGGTGCCGCTGTACCGGGCGCGGCGGAAAGTCCCCGACTAGCTGGTGAAGCGAAAGGTGTCGAGCACCTTCTGACAGCCAGCGCGTGCCTCTTCCGGCTCGAGCTCGACGAAGCACGTCACCACGTATGCGACGCCGTCGCGCATCACGGCGGCCTGGGACTGGAACGGCTTGCCCGGTTCGTGCTCGTAGTCGACCATCAGCGCGGGACCATCTGCGAGCTCGATCGTCCGCTCGTTGGCGACGCTCACGCCGGGGCCGGCTGTGCGTACCCAGTCGGCGAGCGACGCGCGGCTCTTCGGAACGAAGGCCACGACCAGTACGCCCTGTCCGGGATCAGGGGTCGTCCGTGCTCCCAGCGCCGTCGCATATCCGAGGTTGCGCTGAACCGCCACGCTGTCCATGCCCGGGTTCGGCTTCCACGTGCTCGGATAGTCGAACGTGTACGGAAGGGCCTCGGATCGGACGCCCTTGTCCGGCGGGTGCGTGTGCCGGTAGCCGCCCAGACCGAGCGCGGCGAGCGGCACGGTGACCAGCGTGACGAGGACGATGGACAGGGCGTCCGCGCCCCGGCGAAGCTCCTCGCGGGTCACGAGCCCGCGCACGAACGAGATTCCGGCGAGCAGCGCGACCGCGCCCCCCAGCACCAGCGCGACGTTGCGCTGCAGCCCGGCGCCGGACGCGACCGGGCCGCCCAGCCCATACGCGGCGCAAGAGCACGAACACGCCTCCGCACAGCAGGCCGATGCAGCCGACCACCATCCCGCGCAGCGCGGAGGCTGCCGCGAGGTCTGGGCCTGGTCGGAATTGAGGTGCCTCGGTCATCAAGGAGCCTCCAGCCCTAGCTCGGCAGGCGGCGGGGCTTGCCTTAGCCACGTCGCCTCGAAAGGCCGCTTTTCGGGAACTCTGGACGGCCTCCATACAATTGATCCCGTTGGCCGCCGACGACCGCATCCGCATCTCGGGTGCGCGCGAGCACAATCTCAAGGACATCTCCCTGGAGTTGCCGCGTGACGCCCTGATCGTCATCACCGGGCTCTCCGGGTCCGGTAAGTCGAGCCTTGCCTTCGACACGATCTACGCCGAGGGCCAGCGCCGCTACGTCGAGTCGCTGTCGGCCTACGCACGGCAGTTCCTGGGCCAGATGGACAAGCCCGACGTGGACTCGATCGAGGGGCTTTCGCCGGCCATCTCGATCGACCAGAAGACGACCTCGCGGAACCCGCGCTCCACGGTCGGGACCGTCACCGAGATCTACGACTATCTGCGCCTGCTGTGGGCGCGGATCGGCCATCCACACTGCCACAGCTGCGGCGCCCCGATCGCCGGCCAGTCGGTCGAGCAGATCGTCGACCACGTGATGACCCTCGACGAGGGCACCCGGTTCATGGTGCTCGCGCCGGCGATCCGCGGCCGCAAGGGCGAGTACAAGGACCTGCTCGAGGAGCTCCGCTCCGACGGCTACACGCGCGCGAAGATCGACGGCGAGCTGCGCCGGCTCGAGGACGAGATCGACCTCGACAAGAAGTACAAGCACGACATCGCGGTCGTCGTCGACCGCCTGCAGATGAAGCCCGACGTGCGCAAGCGGCTGGCGGACTCGGTCGAGACCGCGGTCGCGCTCGCGGAGGGCATCGTCGAGGTGGAGCTTGTGGACGAGAAAAAGCCGTCCGCCGGTAAGCCGGCAGACGGGTCTGCGGAGAGCGCGAAGAAGCCGCACCGCACGGGTGCGAAGGGCGTACGGGAGTCGGCCGGCACGCTCGTCTTCTCCGAGAAGTTCTCCTGCCTCAACTGCGGCACGTCCATGCCGGAGCTGGAGCCGCGCATCTTCTCCTTCAACTCCCCGCACGGCGCGTGCCCGCGCTGCACCGGGCTGGGCTCGAAGATGGAGATCGATCCCGACCTGGTCGTCGACCCGAGTCTGTCGATCAACGAGGGCGCGATCCTGCCCTGGAGCTCAGGCGCGGACTACTACGAGCAGCTGGCACAGGCGATCGGCGAGAAGTACGCGATCGACCTCGACACACCCTGGGAGGACCTGTCCGAGGAGGACCGGGACCTCTTCCTGTTCGGGGAGGAGGGCGAGCGCGTGTACGTCTCCTACCGAAACCGGATGGGCCGCAAGCGCTCGTACATGGCGCCGCTCGAAGGCGTCGTGACGAGCCTCGAGCGCCGCTATCTCGAGACGGACTCCGAGTACTCACGCGAGCGCATCGAGGAGTACATGTCGGTGCGACCGTGTCCCGAATGCAACGGCGCGCGGCTGCGGCCGGAGACACTCGCCGTCAAGGTCGGCGGTCTCGGCATCCACGAGTTCACGCGCAAATCGGCGCGCGAGGCGATCGAGTGGCTGGACGATCTGAAGCTGGCCGGCGCGGAGGCGCAGATCGCCTCGCGGATCATGAAGGAGATCGTCGAGCGGCTGCAATTCCTCGACGCGGTCGGCGTCGGTTACCTCACGCTCGAGCGGGCGGCCGCCACGCTGTCCGGCGGTGAGGCGCAACGGATCCGCCTCGCGACGCAGATCGGCTCGAGCCTCGTCGGGGTGCTCTACATCCTCGACGAGCCCTCGATCGGGCTGCACCAGCGCGACAACCACAAGCTGCTCGGCATGCTGAAGCGACTACGCGATCTGGGCAACACGGTGATCGTCGTGGAGCACGACGAGGGCACGATGCGTGCCGCGGATCACATCGTGGACCTGGGCCCCGGCGCGGGCGAGCACGGCGGCTGGATCGTGGCCGAGGGGACCCCGGCGAAGGTGAAGCGGGTGTCGCAGTCCCTTACCGGCCAGTATCTGGCCGGTAAGAGGCAGATCGCAGTCCCGCAGGCGAGGCGCAAGCCGCGTGGATCGATCCAGATCACCGGCGCGGCCCAGCACAACCTGAAGGAAATCGACGCCGAGTTCCCGCTCGGTGTGTTCGCCTGCGTGACGGGAGTCTCGGGCTCGGGCAAGTCCACCCTCGTCAACGAGATCCTGTACCGGGCGGTCGCCAACCGGCTGCACCGCGCGAAGCTGCGTCCCGGCAAGCACCGCAAGGTGAAGGGTACGGACAAGATCGACAAGATCATCAACATCGACCAGTCGCCGATCGGGCGCACGCCGCGCTCGAATCCGGCTACCTACACGGGCGTGTTCGACCACATCCGCGAGCTGTACACACGTACGCAGGAGTCCCGTGCCCGCGGGTACAAGCGGGGCCGGTTCTCGTTCAACGTCAAGGGCGGGCGTTGTGAGGTATGTGCGGGCGACGGTCAGATCAAGATCGAGATGCACTTCCTCCCCGACGTGTACGTGCCGTGCGAGCAGTGCCACGGCAAGCGCTACAACCGCGAGACGCTCGACATCAGGTTCAAGGGCAAGACGATCTCGGATGTCCTCGAGATGTCGGTCGAGGAGGCGCTCGAGTTCTTCAAGAACATCCCGAAGATCAAGCGCCGCCTGCAGACGCTGCACGATGTGGGGCTCGACTACATCCGCCTGGGCCAGCCGGCGACGCAGCTCTCGGGAGGGGAGGCGCAGCGCATCAAGCTCGCGTCGGAGCTGTCGAAGGTGGCGACCGGCTCGACGCTGTACATCCTCGACGAGCCCACCACCGGACTGCACTTCGCGGACGTGCAGCGGCTGCTCGAGGTGCTCGGGCGGCTGGTCAACGCCGGCAACACGGTGGTGGTGATCGAGCACAACCTCGACGTGATCAAGACCGCGGACTGGATCATCGACCTCGGGCCCGAGGGCGGGGAGGGCGGCGGGCGCCTGGTGGCAGCCGGCACGCCCGAGGACATCGCAGGCGTCGACGACTCATACACCGGGCAGTACCTGCGCAAGATCGTGGGCGCGCCACCCGCTCCCGCCGCACGCAGACGCGCTGCCTAGCGCCCGATTCCCTTGAAGCGCTTCGCCGAAGCCGCCCTGATCGGCGTCGCAGCCGTCTGGGGGCTGACGTTCGTGATGGTCCAGGACGCGATCGAGGAGCTGCCGCCGCTTGCGTTCCTCGCCTATCGGTTCGTCCCCGCGGGCGTGCTCGTAGGCCTGTTCGCGCGGCGGGCGCTGCGGGCGCTCGGCCCGGACGGCTGGCGCGCGGGCCTCGTGATGGGCGTCTTCCTGACGGCGGGCTACATCTTCCAGACGCTCGGGCTCGAGCACACGAGCGCTTCGAACGCGGGCTTCATCACCGGCCTGTTCGTCGTTCTGACACCGCTCTTCGGCCTGTTCCTGTTTCGCGTCTCTGTCGGCCCGACGGCCTGGGCGGCCGCGGGAGCGTCCGCGCTGGGCCTCTTCCTCCTGTCCGGGGCGGGCAGCGGCTCGCTGCGCGGCGACAGCCTGGTCTTCGGGTGTGCGTGCGCGTTCGCCATCCACATCCTGGTCACGGAGCGCGCCGTACGGCGCTACGACGTGGGGGCCCTGGTGGCGGTCCAGCTCACCTTCTGCGGGGTGGTCTGCCTGGCAGCGGCCGCGATCGCGGGCGACCTCGAGACACCCCGAGGCGCCACGGTGTGGAGCGCGCTGCTCGTCACGTCGCTGCTCGCCAGCGCGCTCGGGTTCATCGTCCAGAGCTACGCGCAGCGCATGATCTCGTCCACCCGCACCGCGCTGATCCTGGCCGCAGAGCCTGCATTCGCGGGGCTCTTCGGGTATCTGCTGCAGGACGACCGGCTGTCGGCGGCGGGCTGGCTCGGCGCCGCCCTGATCCTGCTGGCGATCGTTGCGGTTGACGCAATCCCCCGCCTGAGGCCTCCGCGGCCGCTCCCGGAGGGATGACTCTCAGAAAGACTGCGTTACCGCGCGAACTTCCCCTCCTCGCACCCACCCCTCGGGTGCGGCGGGGGAAAGTTGGGTGGGGACGGGAGCGGCTAGTGCTCCAGCACCAGCCCTAGGAACCGCTTCGTCCGCTCCTCGCGCGGGTTGTCGATCAGCTGCCGGGCGTCACCGGTTTCGACCACCGCGCCGTCGTCCATGAAGACCACGCGGTCCGCGACATCGCGCGCGAATCCCATCTCGTGCGTGACCACGACCATCGTCATGCCCTCCGAGGCGAGCTCCCGCATCACGTCGAGCACCTCCTTGACCAGCTCGGGGTCGAGCGCGCTCGTGACCTCGTCGAACAGCATCACATGCGGGTCCATCGCGAGCGCGCGCGCGATCGCGACGCGCTGCTGCTGCCCGCCCGAGAGCCGGTCGGGATACTCGAAGAGCTTGTCCTGGAGGCCCACGCGCTCCAGCAGCGCGCGGCTCTTGGCGTCGGCCTCCTCCTTGGGCCGGTCCAGCACCTTGCGCTGCGCGATCGACACGTTGCGGCCGGCCGTCATGTGAGGGAAGAGATTGAACTGCTGGAACACCATCCCGACCCGGCGTCGCACGTAGTCGACGTTGCCCTTGCCGGCGCCGGTGATCTCCTTTCCCTCCAGGAAGATCCGCCCCGCTTCCGGAGGCTCGAGCATGTTGATGCAGCGCAGCAGCGTGCTCTTGCCCGAGCCGCTCGGCCCGATCACGCACACCACGTTTCCCCGGTCGACGCTCATGTCGATGCCGCGCAGCACGTGCAGATCGCCGAAGCTCTTGTGCACGCCGTCGAGGTGCAGCATCGGCCCTTCGCCCGCAGGCACCGAAGTCTGCTCAGGCTGGGAGCGCGTCTCCATCGATCTATTGTGGCGCGACCTGCCGCATGGCGAGTTGCTGGCGCGCGATCAGCCGGTCCACGAGCCTTGCCATCGGGATCGTGACGACGATGAACATGATGGCCCCCAGGGTGAGCGCGGAGCTGTTGAAGTTCTCCGCCTGGATCTCGCGGCCGGCCTTCACCACCTCGACCAGCGCGATCGCCCCCACCAGCGACGTGTCCTTCATCAGCGCGATGAAGTCGTTCAGCATGGGCGGGATCACCTTGCCGATCGCCTGCGGCACGATCACGTAGCGCATCGCCTTGGGATAGCTCATGCCGAGCGAGCGGGCCGCCTCCATCTGGCCGTAGGGCACGGCGTCGAGCCCGGCGCGGTAGACCTCCGCGTAGTAGGCGCCGTAGGTCAGCGAGATCGCCATCACGCCGTACCAGAAGATCTCCGGCTTGCCGAGGAAGTCTGGCGCGCGCAGCCACATCGGCACGAAGTCGAGCACCGGCAGGCTGCCGTCGATCAGCAGGATCACGAGCAGCAGCGGTATGCCGCGCAACACGTCGATGTACGTGATGGCGAGCCCGCGGAGCGGGAGCATCGCGCGTCCGGGCGCCGCGCGCACCAGCGCCAGCACGAGGCCCCAGATCATCGACAGGACGCCGGAGACGAGCGCCAGCTGGACCGTCAGCCAGAAGCCGTCGAGGACGTAGCCGAAGTTGTCGCGCATGATGTCGAGGTCGAAGTACTGCTCGAAGAAAACGTCCATTCGTATGGCCTCCTGTTGCGGTCGGGCGCCCGCGGGGACAGGCGCTGCACCGGGTTTCTACTCCCTGACGCGAGAAGGGCGCCTGCAGGCGCCCTTCTCGCGAGACGATGTGTCGGGAGCCGGCCTAGTAGCTGCTGCCGCCGCTGTTGCTCGCGCTCTCGTCGGGGCTGGTGTTGAACAGGCTGTCCGGCGGGTCTTCCTTGAACCACTTCTTGTAGATCCGCGTGTAGGTCCCGTCCTTCTTCATCTCGTCGATAGCGCCCTTGACGGCCTTCCGCAGTGCGACGCTCTTCTTCGCGAACGCGAGCCCGTACTCCTCGCCGGTCGCGATCGTCTGCACCACCTTGAGGTCGGGCTTCGACTGCTCGGCGTACTTGGACACGGGGAAGTCGTTGATCACGGCCGCGACCTGACCGGCCTGGAGCGCCTTGAAAGCGTCGTCGATCAGATCGTAGGTGCGTACGGTCTCGGCCTTCGTCTTGTCCTTTGCGTACATGGCGCCCGTCGTGCCGAGCTGCGCTCCGACGATTTCGCCGTCCAGGTCGTCCACCGTCTTGATGTCGCTTCCCTTCTTGATCATCAGCGACTGGTCGGCGTTGAAATAGGGCACCGAGAAGGCGACGGTTCCTTCGCGCTCAGGCGTGATCGTGGCCGCCGACGCAACCATGTCGAACCGTCCCTGGGCGAGGTTGCGGAAGATGGGGTCGAAGGGCGTCTTTATGAACTCGGCCTCCAGGTCCAGGCGCTTCGCCACTTCGTTCACGATGTCCACGTCGAAGCCCTTGTAGTTGGGTTCCCGGCCGAACTCGAACGGCGGGTAGGGGATGTCGGAGCCGACCCGCAGCTTGCCCTCCGTGATCGTCTTCAGGTCGCTGTTGGACGATTTGCTGCTGTTGTCGTCCCCGCAACCGGTCGCCATCAGGACGGAGGCGAGCACGGCGACGATGCCGACCAGGGACCGTGACCGAAGTCTGAAAATCACCGAAACTCCTTTGCTGGAAAGATCAACCGATGGGGCAAGATCGACTGCAGTCTGCCACGCCGTACCTGGACGCGCTGCGTAAGTACGCGGAGCGCGAGCCCGGCAGATTGCATGTCCCGGGCCACAAGGGCGGGGCGGCTGCCGCCCCGGCCCTCGTGGACGCATTCGGTGCACGCGCCCTGAGCCTCGACATCCCGGCTCTCACGGAGGGCGTCGATGCGGGCCCCGAGCCCACTCCCTTCCAGCAGGCGCAGGAGCTGGCCGCGCAGGCGTGGGGGGCCGCTCGCAGCTGGTTTCTGATCAACGGCGCCTCGCAGGGCAACCATGCGGCCTGCCTCGCGCTGGCGCAGTCCGGGACCGAGGTTGTCGTGCAGCGCAACGTGCACTCCAGCACGATCGACGGCCTGATCGTGTCCGGGTTGCGGCCGGCCTTCGTCTCCCCGGAGCTGGACCCCGACCTCGGGATCGCGCACGGCCTGACACCCGCCGCGCTCGACGCCGCGCTTGCGGCGCACCCCGGGGCGACCGGCGCGATGGTCGTCTCGCCGACCTATTTCGGCGCGGTGGCGGACGTGCGCGGGCTCGCCGAGGTGGCCCACTCACGGGAAGTACCGCTGATCGTGGACGAGGCGTGGGGTGCGCACCTCGCGTTCAGTCCGGAGCTGCCGGATCACGCACTCGCGTGCGGCGCCGACCTCGTCGTCTCGAGCACGCACAAGATCATCGGCAGCTTCACGCAGTCGGCGATGCTGCACCTCGGTGCGGGCGAGATGCTCGACGAGCACGTGGTGGATCGCGCGATCAGCCTGCTCGAGTCGACCAGCCCGAGCTCGCTCCTGCTCGGGTCACTGGATGCGGCACGCAGCTACGCGGCCGTGCGCGGCGCCGAGCTGCTCGCCGAGACGCTGCAGAGCCTTCGCAACGCGCGCCTGGCGATCCGGGAGATCCCGGGACTGGACGTCCTCGACGAGCGGCTCGCGACCCGGCCCGGTGTGCATGCGTACGATCCGCTGCGAGTCGTCGTCGACGTGCGCGGCACGGGCGCCACCGGGTACCAGGTCGCCCGCCTGCTGCACGACGGCGACATGATCCTCGAGCTGGCCGGCGAGAACGTGGTCGTCGGCGTGTTCGGGATGGGGGAGACGGCGAGCGACAACGCCGCGCGGCTCGTGTCGGCGCTCGAGCAGGCGGTCACCCAGCTACCCGGGGGCGATGGCGGCGCGGAGCGCGAGTTCGCTCCTCCGCCGCCGTGGGGGCCGCTCGAGATGACTCCGCGCGAGGCGTTCCTGGGGGCGCAGGAGGTTGTGCCCGTCGGCCAGGCCGTGGGGCGCATCGCGGCCGAGTCGCTGGCCGCCTACCCGCCGGGCATCCCGAACGTGCTGCCGGGCGAGCGGCTCACCGCCGAGACCTGGCAGTACGTGCAGACGATCCTCGCGCACGGCGGCAGCCTGCGCGGGGCGAGCGACCGCACGCTGCGAACGGCGCGCGTGGCCGTGGAGGCCCGGTGAGCGCGGACGTCGCAATGCTCGAGGGGCTGCTGACGGAGTGGTGCCGCGGCGAGTTCTGGAACGCGGAGCCGTATGCCGATGACGTCGTCTTCGTCGTCTCCGGCCCGGACGGCGCCGAGTACCACGGGATCGACGGGCTGACCGCGGCGTGGCGCGACTTCCTCTCGGCGTGGGACGACTTCCGCATCGAAACCGACCGGGTGGTGCCGGGTGACGCCGGCGCCTATGCGCTCCTGATCCGCCTCCAGGCGCGCGGGAAGGGCAGCGGGATGGACATCGACGCGGAGGTGGCGAACGTCGTGAACCTGCGGGACGGGCGGATCGTCCGGCTGGAGATGTTCTGGGACCGCGAGACCGCACTGTGCGCCGCCGGCGCGCAGGACGGCACGGAGTAGGCGCAATTCCCGCTCTCCCAACCTCACTGGCAGCTCTCGACCGCCTATGTCGCGGTCGAGAGCTGCCAGTGGATGGGTGATGAGTCCCAGGTACGGACCTCCCGACGCCTCTGATGCGCCTCGCTACACGGGCGTGCGCACTTTCGCACGCTGCCCGTATGTGACCTCGCTGGAGGATGTGGACGTCGCGGTGATCGGCGTTCCCTTCGACACCGCCACCAGCCGGCGCCCGGGTGCGCGGTTCGGGCCCGAGGCGATCCGCGGCGCCTCGATCGGCCTGCGCCCGTACCACCCGCCGCTCGACGTGGACGTGTTCGCGCGGCTGTCGGTGGTCGACCGGGGAGACGTCGCGGTCACGCCCGGCAACGCCGAGCGCACCGCCGGCCAGATCGCCACGGCGCTCGAGCCGGTCGTGCGGGCCGGCGTGGTGCCGCTGACGCTGGGTGGCGACCACTCGATCGTGCTCGGCGAGCTGCGCGCGCAGGCCGCGGTCCACGGCCCGGTCGCGCTCGTGCTGCTGGACGCGCACGCCGACACGTGGGACCAGTACTACGGCGAGCGCTACTTCCACGGCACGCCGTTCCGGCGGGCGGTGGAGGAGGGCCTGCTGCGCCCGGAGCGCTCGCTGCTCGCGGGCATGCGCGGGCCGCTCTACTCCGCCTCGGACCTCTCCGACGCGCGGGCCCTCGGCTTCGAGGTGGTGGAGGACGCGGAGCTGCACGCGATTGACACCGCGGAGTACGCGCGCCGCGTGCGCGCGCGAGTCGGCGATGCGCCCGCGTTCTTCAGCTTCGACATCGACGTGATCGACCCGGCGTTCGCGCCGGGCACAGGCACGCCCGAGGTGGCCGGCCTCGAGCCGCGGGAGGCCCTGGCGCTGGTGCGGGCGCTGGCGGGCATGAGCTTCACGGGGTTCGACGTCGTCGAAGTGTCGCCGCCCTATGACGGACCGGGGGAGACGACCGCGCTCGTGGCGTCCGCGGTGGCCTATGAGTTCATCGCGCTGACGGCAGTCTCGCGGCGAGCTCCGTGAGCTTCCCGGTGCACAGGCAGGCGCTGCTCTACTGGCAGAAGCGCCGCGAGTACGAGCGCAACGAGCGCCGCTGGCGCAAGCTCCGCATGCAGTGGCACTTCCTGCGCCGTGATTCCTACCTGCGCTTCCCGGTGAACGGCAATCTGCTCGAGGCGCTCGACGAGGGCCGTGCGGACATCGGCCCGTGGGTGCTGATCGAGCGCGGCTGCTGGTTCTCGCTGTACCCCGATACGGCGACGATGCGAATCGGCCACGGGACGATCGTCAACCTCGGGTGCATGATCGCGGCGACGGACCGAATCGACGTCGGCGAGCACTGCATGTTCGCGAACTACTGCTTCCTGACCGACGCCGACCACCGTTTCGAGGACCCGGACATGCCCATCACGTGGCAGGGAATGACCCCGAAGGGCCCGGTGAAGATCGGTGACAACTGCTGGTTCGGCACGAACTGCGTCGTCACCGGAGGAGTGACCATCGGCGACCGCACGGTCGTCGGAGCAAACTCGGTCGTGACACGCGACCTGCCCGCAGGCGTCATCGCGGCGGGGGCGCCCGCAAAGGTAATAAGGGAAATCGAGTTCAGGAAGCGCAGCTAGGGCCGAGTTCGCCGTTCGCCGGCGCACGGCGTAACGGCGCACGGCGTAACTAGCTAAGCACCTGCACCATCACCGTGCGCTCCCGCGGATGGTCGTCGAAGTCGCAAAGAACGAATTGCTGCCAGGTGCCGGTGAGCACGCGGCCGTTCTTCACCGGGACGGTCTCGGACGCTCCGATGATGGCCGCCTGCAGGTGCGCGTGGGCATTGGTGTCGCCCTGCATCTCGTTGTGGTGATAGGTCGCGTTCGGCGGGACGAGCTGGTCCATCAGCTCCTTCAGGTCCGCCACGCCACCTGCTTCGTATTCGATCAGCGCGATCGCAGCGGTCGAATGCGACACGAACACGTTCACGATCCCGTCTGTGATGCCCGAGGTCTCCACGACCTCCTCGATCCCGCGGGTGATGTCGATGATGTCCCCGTCGCCCTCGGTGGAGACGCGGATCTGGGCGCTGTGGACGGGCACGGCGGCGAAGGGTAGCGAAGGCACGATGCGCGCTGGCCGGGTACCGAAAGTCCTCGTCTCCCTTGCGTGGGGGCGGCGGCGGCGATAAAGTGAGCGAGCGGTCAGTCCGCCAAGGGGAAGGGGTGGCGAAACGCATGGTCCTCGCGCGTGCAATGGTGGCGTTGGTCGCTGTTTTCACCATTGCCGTGACGCCTGCCCAGGCGACCTTCCCGGGATCCAACGGGAAGATCGCGTTTGACGGGCCCGGCGGAATCACGACGATGAATCCCGACGGTAGCGGTCAGGTGGCGATCCGCGCGACGGGTGCCGAACCGGCGTGGGCCGCGAACGGGAGGAAGATCGCCTTCATCGAAGGTACGGCGGTCTCCGTGATGGACGCGAGCGGCGCCAATGCGTATCCGGTGACCACCGCCGACGACGTCCACGGCCGGCCGGCCTGGTCACCCGACGGGAGCACCCTGGCCTACGAGTACCAGACGTCGTACATCGCACTGACCGACGCGGGCGGCGGGGGCAGCGAGGTCCCGATCTCGCACCCGGGCGACGCGCAGGCCGATCGCGCACCGGACTGGTCGCCCGACGGGGACCTGATCGTCTTCGATCGCTTCTTCAACACCGCTTCGGAGGCGAGCTACTCGATCCTGATGGTCATGAACGCAGACGGCAGCAACGAGCACGAGCTGACCACTGCCGCCGGCTTCATCGACCAGGATCCGAGCATCTCGCCGGACGGGCAGACGGTGGTCTTTCAGCGAAGGCCGACCGCCGCCATGGGAGGCGGTCCCGACGACCTCTACACGGTGCCGATCGGCGGCGGTACACCGGCGCGGCTGACGAATACGCCCGCTCTGCGCGAGATGAACCCTGTCTGGTCGCCCGATGGAACGAAGATCGCATTCGCCGGCCGCGACCCGAGCTTCAACACGAACATCTACGCGATCAATGCCGACGGCACCGGACAGCAGCAGCTGACGACGGGCGGTGGCGGCCTTCCGAGCTGGCAGGTGGCAGTCCAGCGCGCGCCAGGGTTCCCGCGCCCGAAGAGTGCCGCTGTCGTGCGTGTTCCACTGGTCCCCGCCTACCAGGAGTGCACAGCCCCCAACAATACCCACGGAAGTCCGCTTGCGAGCGGCTCGTGCAGTCCTCCGGACGGGGTCTCGGACTTCGCCACGATCGGCACCCCTGACGTGAACGGATACCCGGCCCGGTCAACTGGGCATGTGCTGCTCAAGACGATCGGGGGCGACCCGTCGACGGCGCGAGACGAGGCGGACGTGCGCATCAAGCTCAGCCTCAGGGACGTGCGCACCCTGGGCGATCCGTCGGCCGGCTATCCAGGGAGCCTCGCTCTCCGCGTGCCACTCCGCCTGACCGACAAGCACAGCGGGTGCTGCGGCGAGGCAGGCACGGTCGTCGACTTCAGCTTTGGGCAGGTCGAGGCGCCGTGTGCACCGGCCGGGCCGGGAGTGGGTGCCACGTGCTCGTTGACGACCACCGCCGAAACCATCGTTCCCGGGGCGGTCCCCGAGGGAAAGCGGTCGCTCTGGGAGCTGACCGGGCCGGTGCGCGTGTACGACTCCGGCCTCGACGGCGACGCGAGCACCCAGGCGGACAACACCCTGCTGGCGACCCAGGGAATCTTCGTCCCTTAGAGCCGCGCGGCCCTAGCTCATGAAGTCGGCGGCGTCCCAGGGCTTGCCCGGGGCGATCACCTCGCGGAAGCGGTCGAGCTCCTCCGGGTCGATCGAATACGTGTGCTCGACGGCCGGGAACCGGCGTTCGCGCACCTCCTCGGCGTAGGTCCGCACGCCCTCGACCATCTCGCGCTTCACCTCGGCAAATCGCTTCACGAACCTCGGGGTGTGGCCTTCATACATGCCCAGCAGGTCGTGGAAGACGAGGACCTGGCCGTCGGTGGAGGCACCGGCGCCGATCCCGATCACCGGGATCCGCATGCGATCCATGATCACCTCGGTGACCGCCGCCGGCACGGCCTCGAACACGACCGCGAAGCAACCCGCGTCCTGCATCGCGAGGGCGTCGTCGGCGACCTGGACAGCCTGCTTCATCGTGCGGCCCTGGGTGCGGTAGCCGCCGAGGGCGGATGCGCTCTGCGGCGTCAGCCCCACGTGACCCATCACCGGGATCCCCGCGGACACGATCGCCCGCGCGCGGGCAACCGATTCGCTCTTGTCGGCAACCGCTCCGGATACGCCGGCCATCTCGAGCTTGACCGCATCGCAACCGGCCTCCTTCAGGTACCTGACCGAGGACTGCACGGCCTGCTCGTTGGAGCTCTGGTAGGAGCCGAAGGGCAGGTCGCCGATCACGAGGGGCGTGTGCGCGCCGCGCCTCACGGCGCTCGCGAGCATCACCATCTCGTCCATCGAGACGGGAACCGTGGAGTCGTAGCCGAGCACCGTCATTGCCGCCGTATCGCCGACCAGGATGAGGTCGACGCCGGCCTCCTCCGCGACCTGGGCGCTGGGGAAGTCGTAGGCGGTCATCATCACGATGGGCTCACCGCGCCGCTTCATCTCCGCAAGCTGCGGGATCGTGACCGTGGACGGAGCGCGGGGGGAGGCGCCGGAGGCGCCGAGGGGGGCGGAGCCACCCGTTGTGCTCATCGCGGGGACACCTCCGCGAACGGCAGGGCCGAAGGGTCCCCGTCGACGCGCACGATCGCGTTGCGCTCGTCCACGTGAACCACCTGCGGGACGTGATGTTCGAGCTCGTCCTCCGAGTAGACGCCGTAGGACACGACGATCACGCGGTCGCCGGGCTGCACGAGCCGCGCCGCGGCGCCGTTCAGGCACATGTCGCCCGCGCCGCGCTCGCCCTCGATCACGTAGGTCTCGAGGCGCGCGCCGTTGTCCACGTCGAGCACGTGCACGAGCTCGCCGGGCAGCAGATCGGCTCGTTCCATCAGGGCGGAGTCGATCGTGACGCTGCCCGCGTAGTGCAGCTCGCAGGCGGTCACGGTTGCCCGGTGGATCTTCGACTTCAGCATGTGTCTCTGCATTCGCCGTCCTTCTGTCTAGCCGGCAACGGCCGGCTCGGGGTTGCGGACTGGAAGCTCGATCAAGGTGTTGTCGATCAGCCGGGCGGGGCCGACCTGGGCCGCGATCGCGAGCACGACCTGCTCGCCGGGCCGCCAGGAGGGCGCGGACAGATCGTCGGCGGCGAGGATCTCGAGATACTCCGGCTCGATGTCCACGGCGTCGAGCTCTGCCAGCGCCGCGCTGACGATGTCGTCGCGGCCGGCGCCGCCCGCCGCGACGCGTTCGGCCGCGCGCAGGGCGCGGTTGAGGCCGAGGGCGCGCTCGCGCTCGGATGACGAGAGGTAGGCGTTGCGGGAGCTGAGCGCGAGGCCGTCGGCGTCCCGCACGGTCGGGCACACTTCCACCGCCACCGGGATGTCGAGGTCGCGCACGACCCGCCGGATCACCAGCGCCTGCTGGTAGTCCTTCTGGCCGAAGTAGGCGATGTCCGGGGCGCACATGTTGAGCAGCTTCGCGACGACCGTCGCGACGCCGTCGAAATGCGATGCGCCACGACTGCCGGGCGAGCCGCACAGCACGTCGGTCAGCCCGGCCACCGAGACCGCGGTGGCGAAGCCGTCGGGGTAGACCTCGCGGGTCGTCGGGGCGAAGAGGAGGTCGGCGCCCGCGTCCGCCGCGAGGCCCGCGTCGCGCTGCTCGTCGCGGGGATAGCGTTCGTAGTCCTCCTCTGGGCCGAACTGGGAAGGGTTCACGAACAGGCTCACGACGACGAACCCACAATCGGCGGCTGCGCGCCGCACGAGGCTCAGGTGGCCCGCGTGCAGGGAACCCATCGTCGGGACGAGCCCGATCGAGTTGCCGGCGGTGCGCGCGTCTGCGACTGCGCGACGCAGCTCCGCGACCGTCTGCACGGTCCTCATGTGGCTGTTCCGATTCGCCGTTCCAGTTCCCTGACCGGAGATACCAGACGGATGCCTGATGACTGGTCCCGCGCCTCGATTCCATTGGTCCATCCCCGCAGGTGACGGCCGCAAGAAAGCACGGGCATAGGGAATATACATGGCGTTTCCGCAAGCACCGGGAAGCCGGTCACCCTGCGGTAGATTTCCGTCCCCGACCACCCCTAGCATCGCTGACGCTGTGCCCATCTACGAGTTCTCCTGTCGAGACTGCGACCACCGGTTCGAGGAGCTCGTGCGGGCGGCGGATCCCTCCGCCGTCTGCCCCGAGTGCGGGTCGCGTCGTGCCGACAGGCTGATGTCTGCGTTCAGCGTGCGCTCAGTGTCCAGCGGCGGCAGCGAACTCGCGCAAGCGATGTCGAAGGCCGGATTACCGGGGGGAGGGCCCGGAGGGACCGAGGGGGGCGCAGCCCCCCGTGGAGGATGCTGCGGTGGTTCCTGTGGCTGTCACTGACGCGACCAATCGCCGCGACGAGCTCGTCGCCTTCTACCACGAGCTCTCCGACTGCACGAAGTGCCCGCTGGCCGAGGGGCGCACGAACGTGGTGTTCGGCACCGGCGATCCGGACGCCGACCTGATGTTCGTCGGTGAGGCACCCGGCTTCAACGAGGACAAGCAGGGCAAGCCGTTCGTCGGAAGGGCCGGGAAGCTGCTCGACCAGCTGCTGGGAGAGATCGGCATGACGCGCAAGGAGGTGTTCATCGCCAACGTGCTCAAGTGCCGCCCGCCCGGCAACCGGGATCCGCAGCCGGTCGAGATCGAGGCGTGTGAGGGTCACCTGTTCCGCCAGATCGAGCTGATCCAGCCCCGGGTGATCTGCTCGCTCGGAAACTTCGCCACCAAGCTGCTGTCGGGGAGCCCGCAGGGCATCACGAAGGTCCGCGGCGTGCCGCAGCTGCGCGAGCTCGGCCGGCGCAACGTCTTCCTCTACCCGATCTTCCATCCCGCCGCGGCCCTGTACACGCCGGCCATGCTCGAGCAGCTGCGCGCCGACTTCGCGGGCATCCCCGATCTGCTCGGCCAGGCGCTTCCGGGCGAGCAGCAGCCCGAACCGGAACCCGAGCCCGAGCTTGCCGCGGTCGGAGCAGCCGAGGAGCTGCCTCCGCCCGATCAGCTCGGCCTGTTCTAGTAGATCCAGATCATCTAGACCCGGACTACTCTGCCCGCGATGGAGCGGGCAGACCTCGAGACCACCTCTCCCGAGGCGACCGAAGCGGCCGCCGCGACGGTCGCCCATGGCCTGGCCCCTGGGGACGTGGTGCTGATCGCGGGCGACGTGGGCACCGGCAAGACGACGTTCGTGCGGGGCGCCTGCCGGGCACTGCAGGTGACGGACCGCGTCACGAGCCCCTCGTTCACGATCGGCCAGACCTACGCCGGCCGCGTCCCCGTGGCACACGTCGACCTCTTCCGGCTGGAGGATCTGGGCAGCGAGGACCCGGCGCTCCTGGCCGACTACCTCACGCCGGAGCGCGTCGCCTTCGTCGAGTGGCCCGGCGCCGGGCTGCCATGGATCGACCGCGACCACGTGGTGCTCGAGCTGGAGCTGACCCATGCGGGGGGTGACCGCCGCAGCCTGCGCGCGCGGGGCAGCGCCGCCCTGATCGAGGCCCTACGGGCGGCATGACGATCGTCGGGTTCGACACGTCGATGCCCGCCACGACCGCGTGCGTGATCGCCGACGGGCGCGAGCCGATTTCCAGCCCGGTCCCCGATGCGGCACGGCTTGCCGCCGCGCCCGACCACTCCGCCGAGCTGCTGCCACTGCTCGCCCGGCTACTCGACCAGGCCGGCTCGGGGTGGGACGAGGTGCGCGCCATCGCCGTCGGAGTGGGACCGGGGACGTTCACCGGTCTGCGGATCGGCGTGGCGACCGCGCGGGGCCTCGCCCAGGGCCTGGGCGTGCCGCTGCACCCGGTGTCCTCGCTCGAGGCGCTGGCCGCAGGGCTCGTCGGGGGCGCCGCGCCGGGGCGGCCGTTGCTGGCGCTGATCGACGCCAAGCGCAGGCAGGTCTTCGCCTCGCTGTACCGAGCCGGGGAGTCGCTCGAGCGGGAGTGGGGGCCGCTGGCCCTGGACCGCGAGGAGCTTCTGGCACGGGTCGGGCAGATGACGCAAAGCCCTCTGGCGGCGGGAGACTGGGCGCTAGAATCGCGCGCACAACTGGAGGCGGCCGGGATCGAGGTCCCCGCTTCCGACTCCGGCCTGCACGCGGTCAGCGCTGTGCAGATCTGCCGGCTCGGGATGGGGGTCGATCCTGCTGCTCCGGAGCAAGTCAACCCGGTCTACGTGAGGGTGCCGGATGCCGAGATCACCAGAAGCGCTCGAATCGACGACCCGGATGGAGGCAGCGGCCGCTGAGCGTGCCGAGAAGATCCGTCGTCTGGGCTATGGAGACCTGCCCGATGTGATCGCGATCGAGCGTCGCTCGTTTCCCGCGCCGTGGTCGCTGGCGATGTTCGTGCTCGAGCTGTCCAAGCCCTCCAGCATCTGCGTCGGGGCGTACCACGGTGACGAGCTGATCGCGTACCTGATCTGCTCGCGTTACCACACGGTGTGGCACATCATGAACGTCGCGGTGCACGAGGGCCATCGCCGCCTGGGTGTCGCGACCGCTTTGATCGAGCACCTGATCGACGCTGCCGGCGACCACGACCGCTACACGCTCGAGGTGCGCGTGTCGAACGCCGAGGCAATCCGCATGTACGAGTCCTTCGGCTTCCGCACGGCAGGCGTCCGGCGCCGCTACTACCACGACAACAACGAAGATGCGCTCATCATGTGGAGAACGGGGTAGTTGCGCAGTTACGCCGTTACGCCGGAAACCCAGTACTGCGAACGGCGAACGGCGTAACCCGTGCCTACGGCAGCTCCCATCCTGGCGATAGAAACTTCGTGCGACGACACGTGCGCGGCGGTCGTCACCGCAGACGGCCGGGTCCTCAGCAACGTGATCTCCTCGCAGGACCGCTTTCACGAGCGCTACGGCGGGGTGGTGCCGGAGGTGGCCTCCCGGCATCACCTGGAGCTGGTGAACGTGGTGGTGGACGATGCACTCCGGGACGCCGGTATCGGGTTGCGAGACGCCGGCCTGGTCGCGGCGACCAGCAGGCCGGGTCTGATCGGAGCGTTGCTGGTCGGCCTCTCGACCGCGAAAGCGCTGGCCGCCGCCGCCCGGCTGCCGTTCGCGGCCGTGGACCATCTGCACGGTCACGTCGCCGCGAACTTCCTCGAGCCCGCGCCGCTGGACCCGCCGTTCCTGTGCCTGATCGCAAGCGGCGGCCATACCCTGCTCGCATCGGTCGAGCGCCGGGACGGCTACACGGTGCTGGGGTCCACGCGCGACGATGCGGCCGGCGAGGCGCTGGACAAGGCGGCGCGGATGATGGGCCTCGGCTACCCGGGCGGCGCCGAGATAGACCGCCTGGCGCGCGAGGGGGACCCGGCGGCGTTCGGCTTCCCGGTCGGCATGCGCCGCGGCGACTCGCTCGACTTCTCCTTCAGCGGCCTGAAGACCGCGCTCGTCTACAAGGTGCGCGAACTGGGAGCCGACGGCACACTTGCGCGGCGTGCGGACCTCGCGGCGTCCTTCGAGACGGCGGTCGTGAGATCCCTGTTGCTGAAGGTCGAGCAGGCGCTCGCTGCGACCGGCGCAACCCGCCTGGCGATCGGCGGCGGCGTCGCGGCGAACTCGCTCCTGCGCCGCGAAGTGACCGAACTGTGCGAACGCAAAGAATTGGAGTTGAAGATCCCGCCGGCCGCCCTGTGCACGGATAACGCCGCGATGATCGGGTCCGCGGCACGCTTTCTCCAGCCGGTCCCCTATCCTGGGTTCCTCGCGTTCGACGCCTTCGCGCGCAGCGCCGCCTGACGCGCAGGGATAGGCTGCGCGGCCGCCCCACCGATTCATGCCGACGCTGACTCTCTACACGAAGCCCGACTGCACCCTGTGCGACGAAGCCCAGGCTGCTCTGGAGCGCGTGCGCGAGCGCATGCCGTTCGAGCTCGACGTTGTCGATATCAGCGCCGACGCCCGACTGGCGGAGCACTACGGGGAGCGGATCCCGGTCGTGCTCGTCGACGGCGAAGAGGCTGTCGAGCTCGTGGTCGACGAAAGCGAGCTGGAGCGCCGTCTCGGTGCCGGCGCAGGAGCTGCGGGATGACGCCCGACGGCACCGCGGACGTCGGCGTGCGCGATGACCTGATCGTGGAGCCGGAGGGAGACCTCGACACGAAGCCGTTCGGTGACCGGCTGTCGCTCGGCGTCGCGGCGCGCCTCTCGCGCTACCTGCAGGTCCTGACGCAGGCGCGGAAGATGGGCAAGGACACGATCTCGTCCCAGGAGCTGTCCGACTACACCCACATCAACTCGACGCAGATCAGGCGCGACCTGTCGGGCTTCGGCAAGTTCGGCAAGCGTGGCGTCGGATACAACGTGGACTCGCTCGTCTCGCAGATCCGCAAGATCCTGCGCACGTCGGGCCAGCACAACATCGCCCTGTTCGGCGCCGGCAACCTCGGCCAGGCGATCGCCAGCTCCGACATCTTTGCCGACCACGGGTTTCGCGTCGTGTCGATCTTCGACGTCGATCCGCGGCGGATCGGCAAGAAGGTGGGGAGCCTCGAGGTGCGCGCCTACGACACCATGCGCGACGTCGTGGAGGAGGAGGACATCGTGGTCGGCGTGCTGGCGACGCCGGCAGCGTCGGCCCAGCGGATCGCGGACGACCTGGTGGAGGCCGGCGTCAAGATCATCTTCAACTACTCCGACGCCCTGCTCCAGGTCCCGCCTGACGTAACGGTGCACACCTCGAGCCCCGCGGTAGACCTGCTCTACGCCCTGTACTTCTATCTCACGTAGTACAGAAGCCCGAGCTCTGGGCCACCGGATTTTCCGGCTAAGGGAAATCCGTTTTTATGGGTTGGGCTAGGGTTTCCCTCGATGGCGTTCGATGCCCAGCGCTCGAGGGAGATCTTCGAGTCCTCCACCGACTTCACGGTCGGGCTGGAGGAGGAGTTCGCGCTGCTCGAGCCGGACACGCTTGCGCTGACCGACAGGTTCGAGCAGGTGCAGGCGGAGGCGCAGCGCGACGACGTGCTGGCCGACGCGGTTGCCGGGGAGTTGATCGCCTCCGAGGTCGAGATCCGCTCCGGCAAGGGAGCCGACTTTGCGGACGCGCTCGACCGCCAGCACGAGCGACGCCGGCGCCTGTTTGCGCTGACCGCGTCGCAGGGTCTGCTGCTCGGCGCAACCGGTACGCATCCGTGGAGCCCGTGGCAGGACCAGCGCATCATCGACACGCCGCACTACCGGCTCGTCGAGGGAGAGCTGCAGTACGTGGCCTGGCGCAACAACACCTTCAGCAACCACGTGCACGTCGGCATCCGGGGCACGGATCGCGCCGTGGCCGTCTGCGACGCGCTGCGCCCGGTGCTGCCCGTGCTGCTTGCCGCTTCGGCGAACTCGCCGTGGGTCGAGAACACGTTCACGGGGCTGCACTCCGCTCGCACCGAGATCTTCACGCGCATGTTCCCCCGCTGCGGCATCCCGGACCACTACGGCAGCTGGGATGCCTACGCGTCCTACGTCGACTTCCTCTATCGCACCGAATCGATCATCGAGAGCACCCAGATCTGGTGGAGCGTGCGGCCCCACCTCACCTACGGCACCGTCGAGGTTCGCATCATGGATGCGCAATCCTGCGCGGGCGAGTCCACGGCGCTGCTGGCGCTCGCCGCTGCATGCGTGGCCCAGGCGGCGCTCGATTACGACGCCGGGCGCGTTCCCCGGGCCATCGCGGGCAGGATGGTCGAGGAGAACCTCTGGCGGGCGACGCGTCACGGCCTGGACGGCAGACTCATCGACCTGGACGCAGAGGTGGCGATACCTGCGGTCGCCGCAGTCGAGCGACTCGTGGACTGGACGGCGGATGCGCGCGACGCGCTCGGTCTCGACGCCCACATGAGCGACCTGGAGCGCATGCTGTCCACCGGTAACGGCGCTCAGCGACAGCGCCGGCGCCGGGATTCAGGGGAGCGGGTAGGAGAAACCTACGCCGCCATCGTCGCGGAAACCCAGGCTACCTACGCGGAGTCGGGCACGGCGCTCGCCGTGCCCTGCGGAGAGGCAAGAGCATGAGCCACGAAGGTCACGACCACGAACACGACCACGAACATGATCATGAGGGACACGAGCACATGAGCGAGGAGGAGATGCGTGCGCGGCTCGAGGAGGAGCTGCGCCGGATCACGGTGCCCGACGTGCTCCTGCAGACCATCGTCAGCCTCGTGAATCTCGGTGGGCAGCGGCTCGGCCTGACGCCAGACACCGAGGACATGCGCGACCTCGAGCAGGCGCGGCTCGCGATCGAGGGCGTGCGAGCGCTGCTGCCCGTCCTGGAGGAGCTCGACGCCGAGCAGATGAAACCCGTGCGAGACGCGCTCTCACAACTCCAGATGGCATACGCGCAGCTCGCTCGCGGCGAGGGCGACAGTAGCGCGGGGGGAGGGCCCGAAGGGCCCGAGCGGGGCGGAGCCCCCCGTCCGCAGCCCGCCCGGGGCCCGGCGGGGCCCGGCGATGCCGGAGGGCTGTGGGTCCCGCCCGGCACCAAATAGAGACGACTTTCTGCGAGCAGAGAGTCGGGTGGACCGAGGGATTCCTGCTCATCCGGTGGCGACCGATACACTCCGCCCCGCTTTTAGGGCAGTCGGGGGTCCGCTCCCCCGGCGGCTGCGCTGTCTCCCCGCGGCGGCCCCGGTGGTCCGTGGCCGCATGATCCGACACCTGGAGGGCTTCTACACGTGACCGACTTCTTGACCGACTGGGGCGTCGTCGTGGCGCTCGCGTGTGCCGGCGTCGCCGTCATCTACGGCGCCGTGACGACGCGCTGGCTCCTGTCCCAGTCGCCGGGCAACGAGCAGATGCAGGCCATCTCCAGGGCGGTGCAGGAGGGCGCGGCCGCGTACCTCAACCGGCAGTACACGATCATCGGCATCGTCGCCGTGGTGATCGCGATCGCACTCGCAATCGCCCTCGACGTCAAGACAGCGATCGGCTTCGTGATCGGCGGATCGTTCTCCGCTGCCGCCGGCTACATCGGCATGAACGTGTCGGTGCGCGCGAACGCGCGTGTCGCGGAGGCGGCACGCAGCGGTGTGTCACGAGCATTCGACGTGGCCTTCAAGGGTGGCTCGGTAACGGGACTGCTGGTCGTCGGCCTCGCCCTGCTCGGCGTCGCCGGCTTCTACGGGATCCTGATCCTGTCCGACGAGAGCGACAAGGAAGCGATCGACGCCCTGATCGGCCTGGGCTTCGGCGGCAGCCTCATCTCGGTGTTCGCCAGGCTGGGCGGCGGCATCTTCACGAAGGCCGCCGACGTGGGCGCCGACCTCGTCGGGAAGGTCGAGGCGGGCATCCCCGAGGACGACCCGCGCAACCCGGCGGTGATCGCAGACAACGTGGGCGACAACGTCGGTGACTGCGCCGGCATGGCGGCCGACCTGTTCGAGACCTACGCCGTCACAGCCGTCGCGGTGATGCTGCTCGGCGTGCTGACCTTCAACGAGCAGCGGGAGGTCGCGATCTACCCGCTCGTGCTCGGAGCCGTCTCGATCCTCGCCTCCGTGATCGGCGCCCTTGTCACGCGGACCCGGTCCGGCAACGTGGAGCGCGCCCTCTACCAGGGTGTGTTCGTGAGCGCCGTGCTCGCGGGCGCTGCGTTCCTCCCGATCACCGACTGGATGATGGACAACCTCACCACGAAGGACGTGGACATCGCCGCCCCTTCGACAGGTGACCTGTGGCTCTGCACCCTGATCGGCCTCGGCATCACCGGCCTGATCTTCGTGATCACCGACTTCTACACGTCGACGCGCTTCCGGCCGGTGAAGACGATTGCCCAGGCGTCGGTCACCGGTCATGCGACGAACATCATCCAGGGCCTCGCCCAGGGCATGCAGTCCACCGCCGCCCCCGCGCTGTTGATCGCGCTCGGGATCCTGGGAGCAAACGAGCTGGCGGGGATCTACGGCATCGGCGTCGCGGTGATGGCGCAGCTTTCCATGACCGGTCTGATCGTCGCGCTCGACGCATTCGGCCCGATCACGGACAACGCCGGCGGCATCGCCGAGATGGCGGATCTGCCCGAGGACGTCCGCGCGGTGACGGACCCGCTCGACGCGGTCGGGAACACGACCAAGGCCGTCACGAAGGGCTACGCGATCGGATCTGCGGCGCTTGCCGCGCTCGTGTTGTTCGTGAGCTGGCGCCAGGAGCTGATCGACGAGGCGGGCGACAAGGTGGTGAAGTCCTTCGACCTTGCGACACCCGAGGTGCTGATCGGATTGCTGCTGGGTGGCTTGATGGTCTACCTGTTTGCGGCGTTTGCCATCGAGGCGGTCGGCCGTGCCGGCGGCCAGGTGGTCGAGGAGGTGCGCCGTCAGTTCCGCGAGAAGCCCGGCATCATGGACGGCACCGAGATGCCCGACTACGCAACGTGCGTCGCGATCGTGACGGCGCGGGCGCAGCGGGAGATGATCGTGCCCGCGATGCTCCCCATCGTGATGACGGTGGTCGTGGGCGTGCTGTCGTACCAAGCGCTCGGCGGGCTGCTGATCGGGGTGATCATCACAGGCCTCTTCGTGGCCGTATCGATGACCTCCGGCGGTGGCGCGTGGGACAACGCGAAGAAGCTGATCGAGGACGGCGCCTTTGGCGGGAAGGGATCGGAGGCCCACGCCGCCGCTGTAACCGGCGATACTGTCGGCGATCCGTACAAGGACACCGCAGGTCCCGCGATCAACCCCATGATCAAGGTCGCGAACATCGTCGCCCTCTTGATCGTGCCTTACATCATCTAAGCCAGACGGGAGCACCTCCACGCTTCGACACCCGGTCAGCGCAGCAATATCGGTGGCGCTGCTCGTGCTCGCGCTTTGCGGCACCGCAGACGCCCGGGCCGTGAAGGTCGCATCGGTGCCGGTGTCCTTCCAGGTCAAGAACACGAACACGGCGATCGCTCCGTGCACGCCGGACGGCGGCACCTACACGGTGCGGGGCCACATCACGGGCCCGAAGGGGTTCAAGCGCCCCGGCGTCACCCTGTACCTGCACGGCCTGGGTCTGGGGGAATGGCTGTGGAACTTCCAGCCCGTCAAGAGCTACAACTTCGTGCGCGGCATGGCGCGCAGCCGTCACGTCTCGGTGACGGTGGATCGGCTCGGATATGGCGCAAGCGACAAGCCCGCGTCCGGCAAGGCCATCTGCATCGGGTCGCAGGCCGACATCGCACACCAGATCGTCGGCCAGCTCAAGGCGGGGACCTACGTCGCGACGGGCGTGACGCCCCGCAAGTTCAAGCGGGTCGCGATCGCCGGCCACTCGGCCGCCGGCCAGATCTCGATCACGGAGGCGTACTCGTACCGGGACGTAAGGGCGCTCGTGGTCGTCAGCTTCTCGTTCTCGAACCTCCCACGTGGGAACGACGAGTTCGGGTTCGAGCGCATCGCATGTGACAAGGGCGGCGACCCCGTCACGGGGCTGACCGACTACGGGTTCTTCGGCCGCACCGCCGCGGGGTTCCGGAGCACGATGTTCCACAGCGCGCCGAAGGCCGTTCAGGACGCCGCGATCCCGCTCCACTACCCGGATCCGTGTGGGGACAACTACTCGCTGATCGACACGATCCAGCGGCAGGCCGCCAACGTCGGGAAGGTGAAGGCGCCCGTGCTGGTGGTCTGCGGTCGCAACGACGTGCTGTACGCGCCCTTCGGGTGCGAGGCCCAGGGCGATCGCTTCTCCAAGGGCAGCACCCTGCTCCTCAAGAACACCGGTCACGGAGTCCCGCTGGAGCGAGGCGCGAAGACCTTCCGCAAGCGCCTTTCCCGCTTCCTCGGGCGTTACGGTCTCTAGACGCGTCCAGCCCGCTCACCGCAACTGACAGCCGCTCTGACCTCCTAGATGGCTCGCTTCCGACCCAAGGGACTGGGCCTCGAGCGCGTGCTCGGGGTCGGCGCCCTGTTCTCGACCGCCTACGGGAACGTGGGATCGTCGATCTACTACGCGCTCGGGCTGGTGGCCGCGTTCGCGCTCGGCATGACGCCGGTCGTCTACCTGATTGCAGGCGGCCTGTTCGTGATGACCGCCATGACCTACGCGGAAGCGTCCACGAACTTCCCCGAGGCGGGCGGGTCCTCCAGCTTCGCGCGGCGCGCCTTCAACGAGCTCGTGAGCTTCTTCGCCGCCTGGGGCCAGATGCTCAACTACATCATCACCGTCGCCATCTCGGCGTTCTTCGTGCCGCACTACCTGGCGGTGTTCTGGGAGCCGCTCGGCGAGAGCCCGGGCGACATCATCGGCGGGGTCGTGATCGTCATGCTCCTGTCGGCGATCAACATCGTCGGCGTCACGGAGTCCGCGCGGCTGAACTTCATGCTCGCGGTGGTCGACTTCGCGACGCAACTCCTCCTCCTCCTGCTCGGCGTCTTCCTGGTCCTCAACTTCGACACGCTGATCAACAACATCCACCTCTGGACGGCGCCCACCGTCAGCGACTTCGTCCTGTCGATCACGATCGCGATGATCTCCTACACGGGCATCGAGACGATCTCGAACCTCGCGGAGGAGGCCCGCGAGCCGCGCAAGCTGATACCGCGCGCGATGGCGTTCGTCGTGCTGGCCGTGATGGTGATCTACACGGGACTGCCCGCGGTCGCGCTGTCGGCGTTGCCTGTCACCGAGACCGCGAACGGAGGCCACACGACCCAGCTCGCCACGACGTACGCGGGCGATCCGATCCTCGGCATCGTGGAGAACATGAACCTCGGCATCTTCAAGACCGCGGCGGAGTACTACGTCGGGGTCCTGGCCGCGACGATCCTGGTGATCGCGTCGAACGCCGGCATCTTCGGCGTCAGCCGGCTGACCTATTCGATGGGCCAGTACCAGCAGCTGCCGGACCGGCTGCGCCGGATCAGCCCGCGGTTCCGCACTCCGGCAATCGCGATCGGGATGTTCGGCGCGATCGCCTGCGTCGTGATGATCCCCGGGCAGGCCGACTTCCTCGCCACGCTGTACGCCTTCGGCGCGATGCTGTCGTTCACGATCGCGCACGTCTCGCTGGTGGTGCTGCGATGGCGTCTTGCTCGCAGCCGCATGCGCAAGCTGCCGGGCGACGTGGAGGTGGAGCACGAGGAAGCCTGGTACCGGGCGCCGCTCAACGTGCGCTGGCACGGCGTGGACGTGCCCGTCTTCGCGGTGATCGGCGGGCTGGGGACCCTCGCCGCCTGGATCGCGGTGATGAGCCTGTACACCACGACGCTGTTCGTCGGCATGGGCTGGATGGCGGTCGGCCTGGTCAGCTACTACGCCTACCGGAAACGCAAGGGCCTGTCTGTGACCGAGACGAGCAAGGTCAAGCTGCCACCGATCGTCGGTGCGGAGCCCGTGCGCTACGCCGCCGTGCTTGTCGCCTTCGAGGAGGGAACGTACTCCGAGGACGCGATGGCCACCGCCCTCAAGCTCGCGTCCCACCGAGGCGGCGACGTGCGGGTGATCACGACCATCACGGTGCCCCAGCACCTCGACATCAACGCGCCGCTGCCGGAGGCCGAGGCGACCGCCCAGGCTGTGATCGAGGCGGCGCGGCAATGGGCGGGCCGGGGGCAGCGGGTGAGGGGCCGCGTGGCGAAGGTTCGCCCGGACGAGGCCGGCCACCGGATCGTGCGCGAGGCGGTCGATGCGCGCTCGCAGGCGATCGTGATGCCGATGCCGGCGAGGCGCCCTTCGGGCAAGCTGCTGAGCAAGACGCTCGAGGTCGTGCTGGCAAAGCGCCCGTGCCGGGTGATCGTCGACTCGGTCCCCGCGGTGCCCTTGCGCGAGCGGCGGCCCAAGCGGGACCGGGCCACGGCCTAGATGGTCTAGGCCTGCTGCTTTAATCGCAGGGGAATGGACCGTCCTTCGTTGCCAGGGGGCGACGCCGCGCCGCGGCTCCGGAGGGAAGCCTTCGTCGCGGTCGAGCGCGGCGTCGGCACCCCTCGCCTCTTCGCAACGGCCTACAGCACCGTCGGCTCGTCGATCTACTTCGCCCTCGGGGTCGTGGCAGCCTTCGCGCTCGGCCTCACCCCGCTCGTGTTCCTGGTGGCCGGCCTGCTGTTCGTCGTGACGACGCTCACCTACTTCGAGGGCATGACGCTCCATCCCGAGCGCGGCGGCTCGGCGGTGATGGCGCGGTACGCGTTCAACGAGTTGCTCAGCTTCGTCGCAGGCTGGGCGATCCTCCTCGACTTCCTGATCCTGATCGCGATCAGCACGCTCTCGATCGGCCACTACGCGACCGCCTTCTGGGGCGAGCTCGGCGACGACGGCGTCACGCTTGCGATCGCGCTCGGGGTCCTGTTCCTGGTTGCCCGGTACAACTATCTCGGCAAGGCTCCCCGCGGGCAGCGCACGATCGCGCTGTCGATCGTCGATCTGGCGCTCGTCCTCATGATCGTGGGGCTGGGGATCGCCACCGCCTTCGACCCGGGCGCGATCACCGACAACCTGAAGGTCGGCGAGGTTCCCACCTGGGCCGACCTGATCTTCGGGATGACCGTTGCCGTGATCGCTTTCACCGGCATCGAGGCTGCCGCCAACCTCGCGCCCGAGGTGCGAGTCGGGAAGGAGGCCCTGCGGCGCACGGTTGGAGCCGGCGCCGCCGTGGTCCTGCTGGTGTTCGTGGGGATGTCGGTGATCGCGCTGATGGCCCTGCCCGTGGCGCCCGGCGTGCCGATGTCCGTCGACAACCAGACCGCCGGCTACGGCACCCCGCTCGGCGGCCAGTACATCGAGGCACCTGTGCTGGGAGTGGTCGAGGCGCTCACGGGCGGCTTCGCGGGCGAGCTGCTCGGCTACGCGGTAGCGCTCGTCGCGATGCTGGTGCTGAGTCAGGCTGCCAACGCGGGCATGGTCGGGATCGCGCGTACCGCCTACACGCTTGCGACGCACCGCCAGATCCCGCGTGGAGTCGCCCGGCTGCATCCGCGTTACGGGACGCCGTGGATCCTGATCTCGATCTTCGCCGTGCTGGCGTTCGGGCTCGTGATCCCACTCGACATCGAGCTGCTGGCCGGGATGTTTGCCTACGGCGCGCTGATCGCGTTCTCGGTGGCGCACCTGTCGGTGTGCAGGCTGCGCTTCAAGGAACCGAGTCGCCCGCGCGCGTACAAGGTTCCGCTGAACATCAGGATGAAGGGGGGAGAGCTGCCGGTGCCGGCCGTGGTCGGCGCCGTGCTCTCGATCGCTGCTTGGATCGGGACATTCCTGTATCACGACGAGGCCCGTCTGTTCGGGTCGGCCTGGATGGCGTTCGGCCTCGTGCTGTACGTGGTCTACCGCTCGCGCGAGGGGCTGTCGCTGACGCGCATGGTCGAGGTGCCCGCGGAGCGGATGTCGGTCGAGCCCGAGGTCGAGTACGCGCGGATCCTGGTCCCGGTCTTCGGCGAGCATCTCGACGACGACATCATGAGCACCGCCGGGCAGCTGGCCAGCGATCCCGACAGCGGTGGAGCGACGATCGACGCCGTGTACGTGCACGTGGTCCCGATGTCGCTGCCGCTCACCGCACAGCTCCCAGAGGCGAGGATCGCGCGAGCCGAGGCCGCGCTCCAGCGGGCGAAGCAGGTCGGTGAGGAGTACGAGGGGGTGCGGGTGACGGTGGACCAGGTGCGCGGCCGCACGGAGGGGGCGGCGATCGTCTCGGCGGCCCGCGACCGCCGGGCCGAGGTGATCGTGATCGGCGCCGAGCCCCCTTCTCGTATCAAGGGTGGGGGGTTGCTCGGTGGGATCGCCGGCGCCCGCCAGAGCGAGCTCGGGGAGGTGACGTCCTATGTGCTGGAGAAGAGTCCATGCCGGGTGCTCGTCACCGCTCCTCCCGGCGGCGCGAGCACGGTCGAGCACGTGCAGAATGGGGAGTTAGATTTAATGACAGGTGGAACTCGTTCCGAATGAGCAGGGGAATGCCCAAGACGTCGTCCGCCCCACTATCTGAGAGGTCTCTGTGTTCGTAGTGATCGTCGGCTGTGGCCGCGTAGGCTCCGCCATCGCGAAGCGCACGCTGCGGCAGGGACACGAGGTGAGCGTGCTCGACGAGAACCAGGAGGCCCACGCCCTGCTCGACCACGACATGGACCAGAGCTGGGAGGATGCGGGCGGGCGTTTCACCGTCGGCACCGCGCTCGAGGTGGACGCCCTCAACGAGACGGGCATCGAACGCGCCGACGTGGTCGTTTGCTCGACCGACGGCGACAATACGAACATCATCGTCGCGCAGCTCGCGAAGAAGCGCTTCAAGGTGCCCAAGGTCGTGGTGCGGGTGCTCGACCCATATCGCGCGGAGTGGTACCACCAGCAGGGTCTGCACACCGTCTGCCCGACACAGGTGGCGATCGACATGCTGAGCGAGGCCGTGATCGGCGAGGGCACCGGCGCCCCAGAGGGCGCCTCCTGATGTACATCATCATCGCCGGAGCAGGAAAGGTCGGCTGGAACCTCGCCAGGGAGTTGATCGGCGAGGGCCACGAGGTGACGCTGATCGAGTCGGATCGCAACCGCTACCTGGTGGTCGAGGAGGAGCTCGAGCACAGCGTGCAGCACGGGGACGCGTCCGAGCTGTGGGTGCTGGAGCGCGCGGGGATCGTCCGCGCCGACATGGTCGTGGCCGTCACCGGCGACGACGAGGACAACATGCTGATCTGCCAGGTCGCCAAGGAGAAGTACCTGGTCGAGCACACGATCGCGCGCGTGAACAACCCGCGCAACCTTGAGCACTTCGAGCTGCTCGGCGTGCGCCCGGTGGTGTCCGCGACCGACCTGATCCTGCGCCTGATCGAGCACGAGGTCCCGCACCACGGGCTCGTGCATCTGCTCGATCTGCGCCAGGAGCAGCTCGAGATCATCGAGCTGGAGGTGGCAGACGGCGCGCCCGCCGCCGGGTCGACGATCAGTGAGCTGGAGCTGCCCGATGGATGCCTCGTCGTGTCGGTGTTGCGCAACGGGACGGGGTTCGTGCCGAAGGCCGACACCCTGATCGAGGTCGGCGACGAGGTTCTCGCTGTGCTGAACCCGGGCGACGAGCCGGCCGTGTGCCAGCTGTTCGGCGCCTACCGCGGCAACGGCGACGGCAACAAGCCGGCCTCTTAGTCCTCCTCATAGTCCCTCTCCTCAAGGGGCCGCGGCGCCGTGCCGAAGCCATCACGGATGTTGCGACGCCTGCGCACAGTCGGGTGCCTGGCAGCCGCCGGCTTCGTGCTGGTCCTGTCCGGCTGCGCCCAGGAGGATCCAGCCGAAGGGCTCGTCAGCAACGTCGACAAGGCGCGCAACGCCGCGTCGCTGGCCGCCCTCCAGACCAGTCTCGTGACGGTCGCGCTGATCCAGGCCGACTCTGCCGCCGGGACCGCGCAGGACATGGCCGCCGCGCTGCAGGCAAAGGACCCCACCAGCCGTTACACAATCGCGACCCCGACCGATGCAGGGATCGTCCAGGTGGCCGGTGGCGGTGGCGGGCCGGTGATGCTCGTCTCGGTCAACTCGTCCCCCTCGAACGGCCGCGAGCCGTATTACGTCGCCGCTTGGCAGGGGGAGGGGAGCACTCTGTATTACGTTGGCCACCAAGCGCCCGCGTATGCGGCAAGCGCCCCGGCGGGACCCGGCTGGAGCGCGACGCTCCCGCAATAGGCCCTCGATCTCCCGGCCGGTCGCCACCCGTGCCACCGGCCGTGACATCGTTTACACATGACGGACGGTCAACTGGTCCTCGTCGGCGGTGCCCTGCTGGCCGCCGGCCTCGCAGCCTCGCTGTTCGCAGCGCGCTTCCGCGTGCCGGCTCTCGTGCTCGTCCTCGGGGCGGGGATGCTGATCGGCTCGGACGGCACAGGCTGGATCGAGTTCGACGACTACGAGGTGGCCCGCAGGATCGGGATCATCGCGCTCGCGCTGATCCTGTTCGAGGGCGGCCTCGCCTCGGGTTGGAGCGAGGTTCGCCCCGTGCTGCGCGCGGCCGTCAGTCTCGCGGTGGTCGGCACGATCCTGACGGCGCTGTTCACCGGGTTCGTCGCCGCGTGGCTCTTCGACCTGTCGACGACGGAGGGGCTGCTGGTCGGGTCCGTGATCGCCGCCACGGATGCGGCCGCGGTCTTTTCGGTGCTGCGCACGTCGACCCTGCGGCGCAGGCTCGCGCGGACCCTCGAGGGCGAGTCGGCTCTCAACGACCCGGTCGCGGTCCTGCTGGTGCTCGGGTTCATCGACTGGATCGAGAACCCGGGCTACGGAATCCTCGACATGGCGGGCCTGTTCGCCCAGCAGCTGTCCATCGGCCTCGCGGTCGGCCTCGTGGCGGGATTCGCCGGAGCCGAGTTGCTGAAGCGCTCGCGACTCGCGACCGGGGGGCTGTACCCGGTCGCGACGCTCGCGATCGCGGCCATCGCCTTCGGCAGCGCGGACGTGATGCACGGGTCCGGCTTCCTCGCCGTCTACCTCGCCGGGCTGGTGCTGGGAAGCCGTGAGATCCCCGCGCGACGCACGGTGTTCGCGTTCCACGAGGGGCTCGCCTGGGTGGCCCAGGTCGCGATGTTCTTCACGCTCGGCCTGCTCGTGTTCCCCAGCGAGCTGGGCGACGTGGCCCCGGAGGCGACGATCGTGGCGTTCGTCTCGGTCGCCATCGCCCGGCCGCTCGCGACGTTCATCGCCACGGCGTTCGACCGGTACTCGGCGCGCGAAAGAGTCGTGCTCGGGTGGGCCGGGCTGCGGGGCGCGGTTCCCGTGGTGCTCGCCACGTTCCCCGTGATCGAGCAGGTGCCGCGCAGCCAGGAGTTCTTCAACATCGCCTTCTTTGCGGTCCTGCTGTCGACCGTGCTTCAGGGAGCGACGCTGGAGGCGCTCGCCAGAGCATTGGGCCTGACCACGTCGGAGCCTGCGCTGCCACGGCCGCTCGCGGACTCGGGGACGGCCCAGGGCCTCGGGGCGGAGGTGGTGGAGTACCCGGTGGCGAGCCACGACGCGATCGTCGGTCTGCACATCCGCGATCTGGGGCTACCGCGGGATGCGCTCGTGAACGTGATCGTGCGCGGAGGCAGAGCGATCCCGCCACGGGGCTCGACGAAGCTCGTGGGCGGAGACGTGCTGCACATCCTCGTCCGCCAGGAGGCCGTGCAACAGATCTACCCGTTGCTCGATCGCTGGCGGACCGGACCGATCCGCCCGGAGATCGCCGGCGACGAGGAGGTCTGGATGACGATGCCCGTGTACCGCGCACGCCCGCGCGATCCCGGGGATGTGTGATCCCAGACGGCGGCTATCCTCCTTGACGGCAATTGCGGGGTCGTCTAATGGTAGGACACGGGTTTCTGGTATCCGTTATCGGGGTTCGAATCCCTGCCCCGCAGCTCTGCGAACAGCCGCGCCCCGCAAGGTGAGACGGATTTTGGGCGTACAACAACAGAAAAGCCGCGCACCTCGGTGGATCTCCTCGGTGTGAAGTAGTTCGCCTACGCGGCGGCCTGCTCGGACCAGCTGCGATAGAGCCGCGCGTACGCGCCGCCGGCGTCGATCAGCTTGTCGTGTGAGCCGATCTCGACGACCTCGCCGTCGTGGATCACGGCGATCCGGTCCGCGCGCATGACCGTCGACAGCCGGTGCGCGATCACGATCGCGGTGCGCCCTGCGAGCAGCTTCCGCAATCCCTGCTCGATCGCGACCTCCGCGTGCACGTCGACGTTCGCGGTCGCCTCGTCGAGCACCAGGATGCGCGGGTCCGCGATCAGCGCCCGCGCGAGCGCCACGAGCTGGCGCTGGCCGGCGGACAGGCGGCTGCCGCGCTCGCCGACCTCGGTTTCGTAGCCCTCGGGCAGCGCCTTGATGAACTCGTGCGCGCCGACGGCCTTCGCCGCGCCGACCAGCTCCAGCTCGCTTGCTCCCGGGCGCCCGAACTCGATGTTCTCGCGCACCGTGCCGGCGAACAGAAAGCCTTCCTGGGGAACGATCCCGAGCTGCCGGCGCAGGCTCGCCTGCGTGACCTCGCGCAGGTCGTTCCCGTCCACGCGCACGACGCCCTGCTGCGGGTCGTAGAAGCGCGCCACGAGCTTCGCCAGGGTCGATTTGCCGGCACCCGTCTCGCCCACCAGCGCAAGCGTCTCTCCCGCCGTGACGTGCAGCGACACGTCGTGCAGCGCCAGCGCCGCCTCGTCCATGTCGCAGTCCGGGCCCGCGTAGCTGAACCACACGTGGTCGAAGTCGACGTCTCCCCGGATCGTGTCGAGCTCGCGCGCCCCCGGAGTGTCGACCATGTCCGGCTCGGTCTCGAGCAGGTCGAAGATCTTGTCGATCGCCGCGATCCCCTGCTGGTATGTGACGTACAGGTTCGAGAGCTGCTGGATCGGGTCGAAGAAGCTCTGCAGGTACCCGACGAACGCGACCAGCACGCCGATCGTGATGTGGCCGTCGATCGCCTGGTAGCCGCCGTACAGCAGGATCACCGCGGTTCCGATCGACGACAGGAACTCGACTCCCGGGAAGTACGTGGCGTTCAGCTGCACCGTCCGGTAGTTGACCTGGCGGTGCTCCTCGTTCAGCTCCGCGAAGCGCTTCATGTGTCGCGGCTCCTGGCCGAACGCGCGGACGATCCGCACGCCGGACAGCGTTTCCTGCAGGTAGGCCGTGACGTTCGCGATCTTCTCGCGCACCGCCTGGTACGCGCCGGCCGAGAAGTAGCGGAACGCGATGCTGCTCGCCGCGAGCAGCGGGAACGTCGATATGAACACGACGAACGCGAGCTCGACGTCCAGCAGTACCAGGATCACGACGGTGCCGATCAGCGTCAGCGTCGCGGAGAAAAGGGTCACGATCCCATCGGTGACGAGCTGGTCGAGCGCCTGCACGTCGTTGGTCAGGCGGGAGATCAGCACTCCCGTCTTGCGGCGGCTGAAGAAGCCGATCGACTGGCGCTGGAGGTGCGCGAAGATGCGCAGCCGCAGGTCCTGCAACGCGCGCTGTCCGACCCACCCGACGAGGTATGTCTGGAGATAGGTGGCGCCCCAGTAGAGCAGTGCCGCGCCGATGAACGCGGCCACGATCAGGTTCAGCGCACCGAGGTCGCCCGGAGTGATGCCCTCGTCGATCGCGAGCTTCGCGAGGTAGGGTGGAGCCAGGCTGGCGGCCGTGGCCAGCACCAGCGACGCGAAGGCGAGGATCACGCGCCCGCGATAGGGGCGCAGCAGCTCTGCCACGCCGCGCAGGCGCCGCCGGCGCTCGCGGCCACTGGAACCGGCGGTTGGGCGGGGGACCAGCCTCACGAGCGCGCGGTCCTCACCTGTTCGAGCTCGTCCTCGTCGGGCTCTCCACCGTCGAGGCCGCTGAGCGCCGCACCCAGGCGCGGCATGCCCTTGTCGACGATCTCCGCGTACAGGGCGCTGTCGTCCAGGAGCTCCTCGTGCGAGCCCTGTGCGGTCACCCGCCCGCCCTCCATCACGATCACGCGATCGGCGAGCGCGATCGTCGAAAGGCGGTGTGCGATCACGAGAGTGGTGCGGCCCTCCATCACCTCACGCAGGGCGCGCTTGATCTCACGCTCGGTGGCGGCGTCGACGCTGGCGGTCGCATCGTCGAGGATCAGCACGCGCGGGTCCGTGACGATCGCGCGCGCGATCGCGATGCGCTGGCGCTGTCCGCCCGACAGCGTCAGCCCGCGCTCGCCGACGAGCGTGTCGTACCCGTCGGGCAGGCTTTCGATGAATTCGTGGATCTGCGCGCGCTGCGCCGCCGTCACGACCTCTTCGAAGGAGGCCTCCGGCCGCGCGTAGGCGATGTTGTCGCCCACCGTGGCCGAGAAGAGGAAGCCGTCGTCGGGAACGAGCGAGATCGAATGGCGCAGCTCGGAGGGATCGAGGTCGCGCACGTCGACGCCGTCGACGCGCACGGCTCCCTCGCTCACGTCATAGAGACGCCCGACCGCCGCGACGAGGGTGGTCTTGCCCGAGCCGGTGGGCCCCACGATCGCAACGGTCTCGCCGGGAGCGATGTCGAGTGTCACGTCCACGAGCGCGGGCCGCTCGTCTCCATAGGACAGGGTCACGTGGTCGAAGCGGATGCGCCCGCCACCCGCAGGCAGCGACCGCGGGTGCGGCGGCGCCTCGAGGCGCGGTGCGCGGTCGAGCAGCTCGAACACGCGGTTCCCCGACGCCACGGCGCGCTGTGCCATGCCGAGCGCGATGCCGAGCATCCGCATCGGGAACATCAGCATCAGCAGATAAGTGTTGAAGGTGACGAACTCGCCCAGCGTGATGGAGTTGTTCACGACCTGGCGTCCGCCGACGAGCAGCACGGCGGCCAGCCCGAGATTGGGCAGGAACGAGATCATCGGGTTGTAGAACGCGCGCAGCCGGGTCGAGAACATGCTCTGGTCGAACACGCGCGTGACCCTGTGCGTAAAGCTCTGCTGCCGCTCCTCCTCGCGTGCGAACGCCTTCACCACGCGAATCCCGGAGATGCTCTCCTCGGCCTCGGCGGTCAGCTCGCCGATCCGCTGCTGCACCTCCTGCAGCGCCGGCCGCGAATGGCGCCCGTAGCGCGCGGCGGCGAGGATGACGAGCGGCACGGGAGCGAGCGTGATCGCCGCGAGCGACGGCTGGAGGACGAACATGACGGCCGCGGCGAGCAGGATCGTGAGCAGGTTCTGGAGGATGAAGATCAGCCCGTAGCCGAGGAAGAAGCGCACGGACTGGAGGTCCACCGTCGCCCGGGACATCAGCTGGCCGGTCTGCTGGCGGTCGAAGAACCCCAGCTCGAGCGACTGCAGGTGACGGTAGAGACGGTTGCGCAGGTCGTATTCGACGCCCAGCGAGACCTTGCCCGAGATCAGCCTGCGCGGCACCGCGAGCCCGAGCCGCAGGATGCCCGCGCCGACGATCGCCAGCGACAGCGGCAGCAACGCGTCGCGGTCGTGCTGCTGGATCGCGTCCACGACATCGCCCAGCAGCAGCGGGATCGCGACGGTGCCCGCGATCGCGAGGCAGCTGAGCGCGAGCGACAACAGCGAGCCCCGCAGATGGGGTCGCAGAAAGCCGAGCAGTCGAGCAAAGCTCCTCACCGACCCGAAGGGTACTTCAGTAAGTGAAGTAGCTTGCGCCGGGTCTAACCTTCACGGGGCCGATGCCGGGATCCCGCCCCGCACCGCGCTCTCTCGCACGCCGCCTCTCCCAACGTGGTCGCGTGCTGCTGCGCGCCCACTGGCCGCTGGCCCTGGTGCTCGCCGCGGCGACCGCGGTGCGCATCGCCGTGTCGATCGCGTACTGGCCGGCGGTGTTCTTCGGCGACTCCTGGTCCTATCTGAACCTGGCGTTCGAAGGCGATCCGGTCGCCTTCGCCCCCGACCGGCCGAGCGGCTATCCGCTCGTGATCGACGCGCTGTCCGTGTTCGGGCGCAGCCTTGCCGCGATCACCGTCGCCCAGCACCTCGCCGGGCTGGTGACCGGCGTGCTGGTGTACGCGCTGATCCTGCGGTTGCGTCTTCCCCGCTGGGCCGCCACCGCCGGCGCGGCGCTCGTCGTGCTCGACGCCTACGCGATCGCGCTCGAGCAGCAGGTGCTCGCGGAGGCGTTCTTCACACTCGCGCTCGTCGCCTCGTTCTACCTCGTCGTGGGGCGTGACCGCACACCGGTGTCGCTGGCCGCGGGCGGGATGCTGCTGGCGCTTGCCGCCACGATGCGGACCGCCGCACTGTTCGCTCTGCCCGTGTGGCTTGCGCATGTGGTGTGGTCCCACCGGTCGCTCCGGCTGGTCGCCCCGGCCGCGATCGCGCTGGCCGTGCCGCTGCTCGCGTACTCGATGTGGCATTCCGCCGAGACGGGCCGGTTCGGCCTCACGCAGGCGGACGGCTGGTTCCTCTACGGGCGGGTGGGCGAGATCGCCGACTGCGGGGGAGCCGACATACCGCGCGACGCGCGCCGGTTGTGCGTGCGCACCGCGCGTGACCGGCGCGAGGGCGCCGCGTACCACATCTGGAACGCCGACGGTCCCGCCCGCCGCGTGTTCGGCGGGATGAGCCGCGACCCGCAGACGCAGGAGCGCTCCAACAGAATCCTGCGCGAGTTCGCGCTCGCGATCATCCGCGACCGGCCGGGCCGCTATGCGGAGCTCGTGTGGAACGACTTCACGCGCTACTTCGATGCAGATGCCGCGTCGCGCGGCAACTCCGACCTCGCCGTGCAGCTCCCCCAGTTCGGCCGGCTAGTGGGTTTGAACGAACGGGCCCGCGACCGCTGGTTCCCGGGCTTCGTGCCACACGTGCGCCCGCCGGCGCGGCGGGTGCGCGACTACCACGAGGTGGCGCACACCCCGCGGCTCGTGATGGGGGCGCTCGCGCTGGCAGCCGTGGCCGCGCTGCTGGTCTCCGCGTGCGCCGCGCTGCTCCACCGCCCGCCGTTGCCGCGCCGGAAGGACGTGTTTCTGCTGAGCGGCGCCGCGCTCGCGGTGCTGCTCGGCACCGCGGCGACCTCGGACTTCGTGCTGCGTTATCTGGTCCCGGTCGTGCCCCTGCTCGTATGCGGCGGTGTGGCGGCGTGCGCGGACCTGCTTGCGCTCGGCGTCCGGCTGGTGGCCGGAGGGCTGCCCGGCCGCACGCAGGACCGGACCGAACCCGCGCCGGGCTAGCAGATGATCTGACCTAGCGCGGATCGAAGAACAGGACCGCCCCGACGACCACCATCGTGGCGGCGATCGCGTTCAAGGCGGTGGAGAGGTCGCCCACGAGCAGGATCAGCGTTCCGGTCACGAACAGCGGGAAGCCGGCGCCCATCGCGAGACCGGCGGGCTTGGGGCTCGACTGCTCCGGATAGCGATAGCCGCACCGGCGACAGCGCGCACGCCGCTCGCGCGCTGACTGGCCGCATCGGGGACAGGTTTTCCTCATGGCACTCGGCTTCTCCTCCGGCGACGATTCTGCCACGACGCTGTTTGACGGCCACGGGGCCGGACTATCATCGGGAGGTGGATGTCCCGCAGGGCGAAGCAGACCGGTCTCGTCGTCTTGATGGTGCTGGGCGGGCTGATGCTGTGGTTCGGCAACCCGGTGATCTGGCTTTGGATCGGGTCGCAGATGACGGAGACGCAGCGCGCCAGCATGGGCCCTTACTTCGTCGTGGCGATCGGCATCCTCGCCTCGACGATCGCCGTCTCGTTCGGCCTGGCGCGAGTCCATCGCCGCTACCAGGAGGTGAGCGGGAGCATTCCCATGGTGCGGGTGCGGCTACCGTGGATGCGCAGCGTCCGTGGCGAGGAGGACGCGCGGCCGGAGGTGACCGTGCTGGACGTGGTGGTCGTGGCGACCGCGGTGCTCGGCCTCGTCGCGGCCGCGTTCTGGTTCCTCTTCCTGGCCGGCTCGTCGCTCCCGGCCGCCTGACCGACCGGTTCGGTCCGGCCGGGTAGCTACTTTCATCGTGGAATCCACTACGCGCCCCGGCGCAGGATGCGCCGGGGCGCCGCAGAAAGCCACGCCGATGGTCCTATCCCGCATCGCATTTGGCTACTTCACACTGATGCTCGTCTTGGCATTGGTGCTCCCCGGGCACTGAGCCCAGGGAGTTCCCGCCGACGCAGCAGCGCGAGCCAGGCCATCTTCCGGCCAGGGTGTGCGCCCCTCATGTTTGACGTGGCGCAGCCCGGAATCGTGGACGGATCCACGCGTAGTGACTACGATTCATATACGTCTGTCAGGGGTACGGAAGGGAGTCCTCCACTTTGTCGTTCAGGTTCTTGGCCGTCACGGCTGTGGTCGTGGCTCTTCTCGGCATGCAGGCCGCCCGTTCCACGGGGGCCATCGAAGCGGCAAAAACCAAAGGGGCCTGTGACAAGGTCGCGTCGTCGCTCGGCTCGAACGGCAATCCCGGGACTCTTGCAAAGCCCTACCTGACCGTTGACAAGCTCGCGAGCTCGCTGCGATCCGGCCAGACCGGTTGCCTGCGCGCGGGCATCTACCAGCATGACGTGGCCATCACCAAGGGCGGCAGCTTCAGTGCTCCGATCACCATCACGAGCTTCCCCGCGGAGCGCGCCACGATCCTCGGTCGGATCTACGTGACCGATCAGGCGAACAACGTGGTGTTTCAGCAGCTCGACCTGGACGGATACAACCGCGCAAAGCTGCCGAGCCCGACGGTCAGCGGTGACAACGTAGCGTTCCGTGACAACGACATCACGAACCGCCATACCTCGATCTGCTTTCTGCTGGGCTCGCGCGAATGGGGACGCGCGCGCGGCGCGGTACTCGAGCGCAACCGCATCCACAATTGCGGCCAGCTGCCGCCGACCAACCATCATCACGGGATCTACGCGGAGGCCACGGACAACGCGCGCATCATCAACAACTGGATCTACGACAACGCGGATCGCGGAGTGCAGCTGTTCCCCGACGCACAGCGCACCTATGTCGCGCGCAACGTGATCGACGGCAACGGCGAGGGGGTCGTGGTCTCGCGCACCTCCTCGAACAACGTGGTGGAGAACAACGTCATCTCCAACCCGGTGGTCCGCTACAACCTCGAGGACTTCGAGCTCACCGGCACCGGCAACGTCGCGCGGCGCAACTGCTTGTGGAGCACCCGCCATGGTGTCGGCAACCCAGGCGGTCTCCCGCCGGGTCTCGCATGGCCGGCCGTGGAAAACATCTTCACGGACCCCGGGTTCGTCAACCGCGCCGTGAAGGACTTCCGCCTGCTGCCGGGCAGCCCGTGCATCAACTTTTCCCTGATTCCGGCGACCCCGCCCGTCGCAGTGCGCAAGAAGCTCAAGCGCCCCGTGCGCCTCTGGGCGATCCGCCCCGCGGTGCGGCCGGGAGGCCACGTACGGCTACGGGCCCAGATACCCGCCGAGAGCGCGCGTGGCGGTTCGAAGCGAGCCCTGCTGAAGATACGCCGCGACGGTCAGTGGCGGCTTGTGGCGGTGATGCGCCTGGGCGGCACCACCTACGGGGCGAGCGTACGCCTCGCGAAGCAGCGGGCCCGGCGGCGCTTCGGGCGGACGCGTGTCTGGAGCGGCCGGCGCACGCTGCGGCTCCGCGCCTCGGTGAAGGGCGTGGGACTGTCGAACATCGTCGTGGTGAAGGTCGGGCGCTAGTCGACGCGGAACCTGCTCCGGCGGCGGTCGGCGCAGATGTGCGAGAGTTGCGCCGCAAACGTCACCGCGACAAGAGGAGTGAAGGAGATGGCCGACAGCGTCTATCGCGTTACCCAGGTGATCGGATCCAGCAGCGACTCGTGGGAGGCGGCTGCTCGCAAAGCAGTCGAGACAGCGGCCCAGACGGTCCGCGACCTCCGCGTCGCGGAGGTGGTCCGCCAGGACGTGACGATCGAGAACGGCAAGATCGTGAACTACCGCGTTCGCCTGGACCTCTCCTTCAAGTACGACTCCGGCAACTGAGCTAGACCCACGCGCTGCCCCTGGTGGCGTCACCGGCGACGCCTACCAGGGGCGGTCAGCGACTTGCCCTGACCACCCCGGCGGCCTCTACTTCGAGCCAGTGGTTTTCACGCTGACCGCTCCCTGCGGGGCGCTGATGTCCGGCGACTCGTTGTAGCGGCTGAAGTTTGTCTCGTCCCCCGGCCCGGAGGAGCGGTTGGTGTCGTTGCATTCAGGGTCTTTCTTGCGGGCCGGACGCTGCTTCCCTGTTGCGATCGTGCGCAGGGGGAGCGGTTCACCGGTCGTGGCGACGAACAGCTTGCCGGGAGTCGATCCGGGGCGATCGCCCTTGTCGATGATCACCACCGCTGCCTTTCCGTCGACCGTCTCCGTGCCGCCCTTCCGCAGCGTGCCGTGACCCGTCGCGAGGCAGCGACTCAGGGTCTCCGGGTCGAGGCCCTTCGAGATGTCGCGCAGCTCGGCGTCCGACGTCGGGCTCTTCAGCCATTTGTTTGCCAGCTGTGCCGCGCCGGCGCCGGCTTGCTGTCCCTTCCAGTAGGCCTCGTCGGCCTTGATGTAGACCGAGCCGTCGACGGCGATGATCGAAGCCGTGGCGGCGGACTGGCGGATCTCGAGGCGCAACCTCGACGGCACCTCGACGTCGGCAGTGACCTGGTTGCGCCGCGCGCCGGTGCCCTGAGTGGCCTCCACGTGAAAGCTCTTGATGCGGCTCAGCGCCGCCGCGGCGTCGTCAAGTATTTGCGCCGCCGGCTTCGACTCGACGCCGTTTGGGTCCTCCGACGAGCTGTCCTTGCCGCAGCCGGCCACGGTGGCAAGCGCCACAACGAGCGCAAGGGTGGCTGCGAGGCGAGCGTTCACGGCGGGAAACGTAGCGATGTGGCCACCCGTCTGTCCGGCTGCCGCCATAGCGTTGCGAACGCTTGTTCGCTTCGGGTACAGCTTCCGCGTCCACCGACACACCAGCCTGGCTCGCCGGGCTCAACCCTGAGCAGGGCGCCGCTGCGACCCATCCCGGCGGGCCGCTGCTGATCCTGGCGGGCGCCGGTACGGGCAAGACCACAACGCTGTGCGCGCGGGTCGCCTGGCTGGTGTCAGAGGGGGTCGCACCCGAGCGGATCATGCTCCTCACCTTCACTCGCCGCGCGGCCCGCGAGATGCTGCAGCGCACCCGCGCGCTGGTGCCGATGCCCGCGGGGTCCGGCGGGGTGCTCGGTGGCACCTTCCATTCCGTGGCGCACCGCTTCCTGCGCCTGCACGCGTCGGCGCTCGACCTCGCGCCCGGCTTTGGCGTGCTCGACGCAGGCGACGCGGCGGACCTGATCGACATGATCAGGGAGGAGCACGGCCACGCCCAGAGCACGCACCGCTTCCCGAAGAAGAGCACGCTGCTGGACATCTACTCGCGCACCGTCAACGCGCAGCAACCGCTCGCCGGTGTCGTGGCAGAGCACTTCCCTTGGTGCGAGGAGCACGGCGAAGCCCTGGGGGCGCTGTTCAAGGCCTACACCGCGCGCAAGCGGGCGCTCGGGGTGCTCGATCTCGACGATCTGCTGCTGTACTGGCGCGCCCTCGCGGCGGACGAGGTGATCGGGCCGGCGATGGAGCAGTCGTTCGACCACCTGCTGATCGACGAGTATCAGGACGTGAACGGATTGCAGGTCGACATCGTGCGCGCGCTGCGCGGCGAGCGGCGCGACGTCACAGCGGTCGGCGACGACTTCCAGGCCATCTACGGATGGCGCGCTGCCTCCGCCGAGCACATCCTGCAGTTCCCCACTCATTTCCCCGACGCGGCCGTGGTCACGCTCGAGCGCAACTACCGCTCCACGCAGCCGATCCTCGACGCGGCCAACGCCGTGGCGGCGCAGGCGAGCCGCGCGTTCCCGAAGCAACTGCGCACCGAACGCGAGGATGGTGCGCGGCCCGACCTCGTCTTCTGCCGCGACGAGGCTGCGCAGGCCACCGACGTGTGCGAGCGCGTGCTGGCATCGCGCGAGCAGGGGATGGATCTGCGCGAGCAGGCGGTGCTGAGCCGCACGTCACACGACACGGACCTGCTGGAGCTGGAGCTCACGCGCCGGCGCATCCCCTATGTCAAGTACGGCGGACTGCGCTACCTCGAAGCTGCGCACGTCAAGGACTTCATCGCCGTCCTGCGCCTGGCGGACAATCCGCGCGACGAGATCTCCTGGTTCCGGGTCTTCCAGCTGCTGGAGGGCGTCGGCCCGGTCACCGCGCGGCGGGCGCTCGATCTGCTGGTGGCGGGGGACGACGGTTGGCCGAGCGCGAGGGAACAGCTTCCCGCACGAGCACGGCCGCGCGCGGACGTGCTGGTCGCCGCCCTGTCGGCGACGGCCGACGGAGCGAGCGCCGGAGCTCGTGCCGAGCGGTTGCGCGACGCGCTCGCGCCGCTGATCGAGAGCCGCTACCCGGACGGCGCGCTGCGTCTGCACGACCTCGAGCAGCTCGTCGCCGCGGCGCGCGAGTCGGGCACGGAGCTGAGGCACTTCGTCGGCGAGCTCGTGCTCGACCCACCGCAGTCGAGCGCAGACCTGGCCGGCCCGCCGCACCTCGACGAGGACTACCTCGTGCTCTCGACCGTGCACTCGGCCAAAGGCCTCGAGTGGCAGGCGGTGCACGTGCTGGCGCTGTACGACGGCAACTTCCCGGCCGACATGGCTGCCGGCTCCGAGGAGAGCATCGACGAGGAGCGCCGGCTGCTCTACGTCGCGATGACCAGGGCGCGGCGGCAGCTGCACCTGCACGTCCCGGTGCGCTACTACCACCGGCCGAACGGCAGAGATGACGCTCACGGTTACGGCAAGCCGTCTCGCTTCCTGACCGACGAGGTACAGGGGCTGTGCGAGGTGGTCCGGCCGGCGGAGCAACAAAGCCGGCTGGACGCGTCCGGTCGCGGGCGGCGCATCACGGTCTCGGTCGATTCGCTGTTCGAGTAGATCCCGCTCTCCCCCGATAGGCGGATTTCTGCGTGATTATGGGGTTCCGGCTCAAGGAACGGCGTCTCGCTGACGATGCAGATTGAAACCAGAGGAGACCTCCTCGACTCAGGCACCCTCGTCGCGAGACGGGTCCGCAAAGCCACGGGACTCCACCGGAGTTCGCCGGGCTACCGAAAGAGCGCCACCACGCCGATCGCTGGCAGCAGCGGTCCGTGGCGACCAGGAACGTCGTAGGGGCCGCCAGCAAGGGAGGACATTTATGTCCAGCCCCACATGTCTCAAGCACGCCCGGCGCGCCGCCATCGGCCTCGCGTCGGTCGTCGCGTTCGTCGCCCTCCCGGCCGCCGCGCAAGCCGCTCCTGTCAATCTCGGAACTGCCGCACCCTTCGTTGTCCTGGGCGGGTCCGCCGTCACGAACACCGGTCCATCCGTGCTCAACGGCGAGCTCGGGGTCTCACCGGGAACAGCGCTCACCGGATTCGGGGCGGCCGTGGTCAACGGAGCCACGCACAACAACGACGCTGTCGCCAGCAAGGCGCAGGCCGACCTCACCACCGCCTACCTCGCCGCGGCCGGGCAACCGGTCACGAGCGACATGACGGGCCTGGACCTCGGCAACAGGACGGTGACGCCGGGGAACTACCGGTACTCCACGTCTGCTCAACTGACGGGCCCGCTGACGCTGGACGCTCAGGGTAACGCCGGCGCCCAGTTCGTCTTCATGATCGGATCGACGCTGACGACCGCATCTGCCAGCTCGGTCGTGCTGATCAACGGCGCCTCCCCGTGCAACGTGTTCTGGCAGATGGGCAGCTCGGCGACGCTTGGGACGGGGACGGCTTTCCAGGGCAACCTGTTGGCGCTCACCTCCATCACGCTCACCACCGGGGCCTCCGTTATCGGGCGGGCACTTGCCCGCAACGGTGCGGTCACCCTGGACACCAACGTCCTCAACGGCTCCGCTTGTGGCACCTCCACAACGGCCCCCGGCACGACGCCGGGCGATGGTTCCACGCCGGGCACCGTCCGGAACGGAACGGCGAGATTCGTACGTTTGCCGCGTAGGGGTGGGAATGCCAGTGGACCGGCATGCACGGCCGGGTTCCGTGCCAGGGTCCGCGGCCGCGCGATCAAGGCGGTGGTCTTCAGCTTGGACGGTAGGCGTGTCGGCAGGCGGACCAAATCGCCGTTTCAGGTCTATGTGCGGGCCGCATCAGGCAGGCACAGGGTCAGGGCGCGCGTCACTTTCAAGGACGCCACCGCCGCCAAGACGTTGATGCTCCGCTACCGGGCCTGCGCGTCTGCGTCGCTGAGCCCGCGTCGAGGCTCATCGCGCTTCACCGGGTGATCGACTCGCCCTGCGACGCGCCGAGACCCCCCGGCCTTCGCCGGGGGGTCTCGGTGTTGGTGTTGACGGTCTCGATGGCCGCCACCGCATGCGCGCTCGTGGCTCCCGCGCATGCCCGCGCGGCCGCGAGCCAACAGCTCGTCGTGCTGCTGGACGACCACGTCGCCCGGACCCACCCGAGCCCGCATGCGCACCGGATCGAGTCCGTCGCCGCGCGGCGGCCGCTCACTCGCGTGCGGACCGTCCTCCCGGTGATCGGCCATGCGCGCGCCCCGGGCGGACAGTCCTGGGCGCACGTGCGACTCCCCGGCCGGCCGAGCGGCCACAAGGGCTGGATCCCCACCCACAAGACAAGGCCGGCGTTCACGGCCTGGCACATCTCGATCAAGCTCTCCGCGCGCCGCGTCA
>JBBRDT010000006.1:0-61919 GCA_038203635.1 Solirubrobacterales bacterium | reverse complement strand
CCGGCGCCGACCCTGGCGGCGGCCCGGCGGACGCCGGGGGCCCGCGGCGCGGGGGCGGCGCGGGCGCTTCTCTGTGCCCCCGCATCTGTGGGGTGGGGTGGTATAAATCCCCCCTGTGGTTAAAACCCCCCCCCACGACGGTGGAGTAACGGCTAGATTTCGAAGCGCAGGACGCTCACAGCTAAGGCTCCGAACTAGAAGAGGCTCTCCTGCCGCTGCGTGGGCTGCTGCGCCGGCGCTTGATCCTCGCGCCGGCGGCTGCGGGCCGTGCCCGGCCGCGGCCGGCGTCGCGGGCGTTCCTTCGGGCGCACCTCGTCGACCACCTGCTGGATGCGCTTGCGCTCCTCGCTCGGCACGTAGGCGCCGCGCTTGTACAGCTCCTCGTAGCGCGGAAGGAGGTCCGGCCGGTACGTGCGCAGCCAGTCGAACCAGATGCCCTTGACCTCGCCACGCAGGTGGAGCGGCACGGTCGCCATGCTGACGGCTCCGTTCTCCGCGGCGATGCGCATGATCTCGCCCACCTGCTCCGGCGCATCGTTCACGCCGGGGATCAGCGGGGCCACCAGGATCCCGGACGGCACGCCCGCCTCGTTCATCTTGCGCACTGCGTCGAGCCGCGCGCGTGGGGAGGGGGTGTGGGGCTCGGTCTCGCGCCAGGTCTTCTCGTCGAGAGTCGGCACCGAGAAGTAGACGGACACGCCGGGGCCCGCGGCAAGGTCGCCCAGGACGTCGATGTCGCGCAGCGCGAGCGGCGACTTCGTGACCAGCGAGCAGGGCGTGTCGGTATCGAGCAGCGCCTGCCAGATGTCGGGCATCAGCTTGTAGCGGCTCTCGACCCATTGGTACGGATCCGTGCTCGTCCCGAGCGCCACATGCTCGCGCTTCCATGACGGGCGGGAAAGCTCGGCGCGCGCCACCTCCGGGACGTTGACCTTCACCACGATCTCCCGCTCGAAGTCGCGCCCCGCGCCCAGGTCGAGGTAGGTGTGGGTGGGGCGAGCGAAACAGTTGTGGCTCACCACGCCGTTGGCGATGAAGTCGCCCGTTCCGGTGGTGATGTCGTAGAGACGTAGGTCCATCCCCAACGGCTCAATGGCGGCGATTCCCAGCTTGGCGTTGCATTTGATCGCGGTGCCCTCGATCGACCTCTTCCGGGTGATCGCTGGATCGACGGTGAGGAAGAAACGCATGCTCTCCACCAGACCTCCGGTGATCCGAACGTAGGCCATCCCGTTCTCCTTGCCCGTGCGTTCGACTATGTGGGGAAAGGCGAGCCGGCGAAGGCAATAGGTCGTCCACTCGATGATGTCTTGGTCCGTGTTGGCGATCCGGATGACGCCGCCAAAACCCCCCTCACCATCGAAAATTCCGGCTAGGAACCCCTTGCACCAATCAACGCTCGTGGCACGTGGCCATTCGATGATGTCCCGGACGGTTTCCACGTGTCCTCGTGCGGACGTCCGGATGGCGCGGATCTCGCGTTGGCGTCCCACTGCCTGGTGAAAGACGAAGTCCCTTGTTTGCACGTCCTGCTCGGCCAGATACGCCTTCGTGCGACGGAGTGCCTCGAGATCCGCCAGGGCTAGTCGGAATCGGTGGACGTCTCCCGAGCTTCGACCGGGACGGTCGTACGTGTACGAACCGACGTGCCCGTCGCCTCGGATCATGCCGCACAGATAGCCGCGTTTGTAGTCGGCGGTGTGCTCTGGCTGGACGGCAAGCTTGCCGGTGCCCATGAGCTTGTTGTTGAGCGTCAGGTGCGGCCGTTGCAACGGGCCGTACTCCGTACCGCTCACGTGCTTCCAACCCCGGTTGCTCAGAAAGCGATGGTCTCCGCTGGCGATGAGTTCAGTCTCATCGTTCAGCGTGATGCGGTAGGCGGGCTTGACCGACGACCAATGGTTCAGGACGCTTGTGATCGCATAGCGCCGATAGTTCCCTCGTCGGACCGTCCCGTAGATCTCGTCGCCCACTCGCACCTCGGCCAGCGGTTTCGCCCTGCCGTCTCCCATGAGGATGAGCGTGTCCCCATGCATGCAGTAGCTGCACGCATGGGAACATCCTCGATACGGATTGATCGTCCACCGGAACGGCATCCGGGAGCTCTTGGGGACGCGGTTCAGCGCCGATTTCGCCCGCACTTCGTGGAACCGGATGTCGAGCGCCTCGGGAGCGTCGAACGTGCGGACAACGGCGTCCGCTCCCAATCGCGGGAGCGGACGCTCGTTCTCCTTGCCAACTTCCAGGTTCTCCCAGCGCACGAACACATGTTCGCATAGCGATCGGATGTGCGCGCCGGCCCGCGCGCGAAGCTACGAGCGCGCGGGGTCGGGCTCGAGGCCCAGCTCGCCGGCGCGCTCGGCCAGCGAGTCGATCACGAACTGGACGTGCTCGTCGAACGTCATCCCCGATTCGGGTTCGAGCTCCGCGGCGCCCGTGTACACCTCATCGCGATGGACCCCGGCGGCGAAGCTCGGCTGCTTGAGCTTCTTCTTGACCGACTTCGTCTTCATGCCGTGGATGCCCTCGGGTCGCACGTAGGCGCACGCCGCGATGAACCCCGACAGCTCGTCGCACGCGAACAGCGCCTTGTCGAGGAGGCTCTCGCGCGGGACGCCGAGGCGCTCCGCGTGCGCCTGCACGGCGTGCACGACCTCCTCGGGGTAGTCGCGGCGGCGCAGCTCCTCGATCGCCATGCGCGGATGGCCGGTCTCGAGATCCGGGTAGCGCTCGTAGTCCATGTCGTGCACCAGTCCGGCGATGCCCCAGGTCTCCTCGTCCGCACCCAGCTTCCGCGCATACGCGCGCACCGCGGTCTCGACGGCCAGCATGTGCTTGCGCAGCGAGTCCGATTCGGTCCACTCGCACACGAGTTGCCAAGCCTCTTCACGTGTCGGCACGGCGTCCAGTCTATTGCCGTCGGCAATTCACCCTTACACCGGGGGATTGACGGCCTATAGAGCCGGGTAACAGTCGAAACGCGCCTTCGACGGCGCACCAAACCAAGAATCAGGTAAGGAGGGATCGGCCTTGATCAGTGTGCTCATCGCGGTGTTGTTCGCCGCGCTCGTCTACGCACTTTGCCTTGCGCTCGGCCTCCCCGCGATCGTCGGCCTGATAGCGGCGATCCTGGTGTTGCTGGCCGGCATCCCCACCGGGGGATACGGCATCGGCAGACGATAGAGCTGAGACCTAGGGGCTCCGGCCGCCTTGCTTCGACGCGAGGCGGCCGGGCCACTTTTGCCCGGGCGCCCGGCCGCCGCAACTAGAATGCCCGCGGCGCGCAGGCGCCCGCGAATGTCCGGCGAGTCCTCAGACGAACTGCTCCAACGGGTCCGCGGCGGGGAGCTCGACGCCCGCCGGCTGCTGCTGACCCCCGATGCGGCACCGGGCACCGCCGACCTGACGCTCGCGGCGCTGCTGGCGGGGGAACCTTCGCTCGACAAGATCGGGGACGGCGTGTGGGGCCGTCTCGGCGCGCAGCCCGATGACCGCATCGGCGACCTCGACCCCGACCACCGCTACTGGATCGCCGACTTGCTCAACTTCTGGCGAACTGCCGCGCGCGACGTGTCACGGGTGACCTCTCCGAAGGACGGTATGTACGCCAAGACGCCGGATTCATACTTCGGGCCCGGCGCGCTTGCGCTTCGGTGCGTGAGGCTCGCGATGCTCGAGGCCCGCAAGGAGAAGTGCGAGAGCCTGCTCGACTTCGCCTGCGGCTACGGCCGCTCACTGCGCTTCTTCCGGGCCGCCTTCCCGGACGCGAAGCTCGTCGCCTGCGACATCTCTGCCGACGCGGTCGACTTCTGCGCGCAGGAGTTCGCCGCGATCCCCGTCTACTCGCACGAGGACCCGGCCGCGATCGAGCTGCCGGGCCCGTTCGACGTGATCTGGGTCGGCTCGCTGTTCACGCACGTGCCCGAGCCGCGCTGGATCGAGTTCCTCGATCTGCTGGGATCCGTGCTGTCCGGGGAAGGTCTGCTCGTGTTCACCGTCCAGGGTCGCAACGTGCGCCGTCAGCTGCTGTCCGGCGAGCTGGGATGGGACCTCACCGACGCCGGCGTCGAGCAGATCGTGCGCGGATATGACGAGCGCGGCTTCGGCTACGCGGACTGGTCGGGCGCGAGCGGCTATGGAACGTCCCTGAACCGGCCGTCGTGGGTCACGAAACAGATCGAGGAGCGCCCCGGGCTGCAGCTGGTGGGGTACCGCGAGGCCGCGTGGGGGCGCCAGGACGTGGTCACCTGTCAGGCGACGGGGAAGTGAGTCCGGAGAGCCGCTCCGTCGCGGGCGTGTCCGAGCTGGTGCTCGAGGTCTCGGATCTCGCTCGCGCCGAGGAGTTCTACACCCGCGACCTGGGCCTGCCGCTGGTGGAGCGCTGGCCGCACCGCGACGCGGTCTGGGTGCTGGCCGGCATGACACGGATCGGCCTGTGGCGGCCGCAGGTCGGGCTGGAGGGAAGCCGCGGCGGCGTGCACGTGCACTTCGCGATGCAGATCCCCGAAGCCGAGTTCGAGCACAAGGTGGCATCACTGCGCGCGCACGGCCACGAGGTTCCCGTGCACGAGTTCGGGCCGCTCGGCGACGGAGCCGCCAACAGCCGGTCGGCGTACGTCCACGATCCCGATGGTCACCTCGTGGAGTTCTGGACGGCCGACATGGGCGACTACGGCGAGGCGGCCGCGAAAACCCTGTCGTGACAAGGCGACGCGGGGGGCCTAGGGCAAGCCCCCCGCGATCGGCCGATGGGCCCGGAGGCCCATCAGCTCAGGGGCAGCCGGGGAGCGGGTCCGGGAACGACGTCCCGAACTCGTTGTGCTCCCAGCAGTTGCCCACGCCGGTCGTGTCCCAGGCGAGGTCCACGGCGAACACCGGCGCGAGGTTCGGATCGGGGTGCGCCCCGTTGTCCTCGACCTCGTTGTGCGTGATCCTGTTGCCGTCGGAATCCGGCTGGATGTCCAGCTGCGCGCAGACTTCGGGTGGCGTGTTGGTGCCGAGGCAGAAATTCGCCACGGCGATGCCGTAGGAGTCGTTCTCCTCCACCTCGTTGTGCGACACATCGTTCGTGTCGGCCGCCAGTAGCAGGATCCCTGTGCCCTGCGGCACTCCGCACACTGCGTCCCCTGGGTCGACGCACGTGTTGGGCTTGTTGTTCTTTTCGACCTCGTTGTGGTCGATCCGGTTGTTCGAGTTCGACTTCACGTCCAGGAACGGGAGCGTGAACGACAGGATGCCGCCGGTGTTGCCGGTCGCCACGTTGTGATCGGCACGCACGCGCGTGCTGTTCTCGATCTCGTAGCCGCTCACGTTGCCGGTCGCACGGTTGTGGTCCATCCGTACGTCGTGCGACTGCCCGGTGTAGAAGCCGGTGTCATTGGAGCCCGACACGAACGAGTGGTCGACCCGGCCGTTCAGCGAATGTGACGGGAAGATGCCGTACTCCCGGTTCGCCGTGGCCTTGACCTCCGTGACCCGGAACCCGTCGACACAGAACAGGAAGATTCCGTCGTCGTCGAAGTCCGTGACGGTCAGGCCCTTGATCTTCGAGCCGTTGACCTGCTTGCTGTCGTCGGCGAGGCAGGCCGGATCGCTGGTCTTCCCGACTGCGATCCCCTCGTGCTGGCCGCCGGCATTGTCGAGCACGACGCGATGGTTGCCGCTCGACTCGATGCTGATCCGGTCCTTTGTCACCACCACCGCGCAGGTATGGCCCGGCTCCGCGGGGCATGGCCGGCCGGCCTCGTGGTACGTCCCCGGCTTCACCTTGATCGTGTCGCCCGGATTCGCCCGGTCCACGGCAGCCTGAATCGATTGTCCAGGTCCGACACGGATTGTCCTGGCGTCGGCCGCAACGGCGGCCAACAGCAACAGGCCAAGGGCGAGACCAACAACTGCCATCGTGCGTCTCATCGAAAACCCCCTGTTGGTTGAAGCGACCCTACGTCTGACCGGTCGGCGGTGCAAGGGTGGGGGCACCGAGGCGCATAGCGAGTAGAACATCCGTCCACTCGGCGGCGCCCACACAGGAGTTTGGGCGCCGCTGCGTTGTCGACCGTGGCAGCAATCCGCAGACCCCTTTACCCTGAAGAGGATGGATTACGAGATCTTCGAGGCAATCAACGGGCTGGCCGCCCGCAACGACGTCTTCGAGGATTGCCTCCGGTTCTTCTCGATCTACGCGGAGCTGATCTTCGGCGTCTTCCTCGCCGCTGCCTTCCTGGCGCGGGGGCGGTGGCGCTCGCTCAACGCCCGCCACGGCATCGTGGCGGCCGCGCTGGCCAGCATCGTGGCGCTGGAGGTGGCCCAGGTGATCTCCGGGTTCTGGGACCGGCCGCGGCCCTACGAGGGACACCTCGAGGCGCACCTGTTCGTTGCCGCGTCTCCCGATCCCTCATTCCCGAGCGACCATGCGACGGTGGCATTTGCGATCGCGATCTCGATTCTTCTGAGGAACCGGCGGCTCGGCCTGATCACCCTCGCGATGGCAATGGTCGTCGGGCTGTCACGGATCGTCGTGGGCGTGCACTACCCGAGCGACGTCGTGGCCGGCGCGGGGATCGGGACGCTCGCAGCCCTCTTGATCTGGTCTCCGCCGATCCGTGACCCGCTGCGGCGCCTGTCACAGCGGATGTCGGTGCTCTACGACCGGCTCGCCGCGCGCTTGCTCGCGCGACTCGCGCCGAACTAGACGGCCAGCTCGCCCAGCAGGTCCTTCAGGTCGAGCGGCAGCGTCGCCATCTCGATCTGCCCGTTCGAGCGCGGCCACACCGACGGGTCCCGGTCCCAGTAGATCTCGATGCCGTTGTCGTCCGGGTCGTGGAGGTAGAGGGCCTCGCTCACGAGGTGGTCGGAGGCTCCTGAAAGGGGCCAGCCGGACTCCCGCAGCCGCTCCAGCGCCTCGGCCAGATGCCGGCGCGTCGGTACGCGAATCGCGAAGTGGAACAGTCCCGTGGTACCGGCGGGCGGCGGGGACCCTCCCTTGCTCTGCCACGTGTTGAGGCCGAGATGGTGGTGGTAGTCGCCGGCCGCGAGGAACGCCGCGTCCGTGCCATACCGGGCACGCACGCTGAAACCGATCACGTCCACGTAGAAGCGCTCGGCGCGCTCGAGGTCGGCGACCTTCAGGTGGACGTGGCCGATGTAAGTCTGCGGATCGAGGTCGCCCTCGGGGCTCATGCGGCTTCTTCGAGCTTCGATAGGTCTTCGTCGTCGAGCCTCAACGCGGCGGCCTCCACGTTCTCCTCGAGATGCGCGGTCGATGACGTCCCCGGGATCGGCAGGGTCGCCGGGGAATGCGCGAGCAGCCAGGCGAGCGCGACCTGCATCGGGGACGCGTCGTGCTTTCGCGCCCCGTCCTCGATCGCATCCCTGGCGATGCCCCCCGCGTCGAGGGGAAACCACGGGATGAACCCCATGCCTTCCTCCTCACACTTCTTCAGGACCTCCTCCGAGTCGCGCGCGGTGAGGCTGTAGCGGTTCTGGACCGAGACGATCGGGACGATCTCCCGCGCCGTGTCGACATGGCTGCGCCCGACGTTGGAGAGGCCGACGTGCCGCACCTTTCCCTCGTCGCGCAGCACGGAAAGCGCGCCGACCGATTCCTCGAAGGGGACCTTCGGGTCCGGAGTGTGCAGCTGGTACAGGTCGATCGTGTCGAGCCTCAGGCGGCGCAGGCTGTCCTCGCAGCACTTCTTCAGGCGCTCAGGGCGGCAGTCGGGCTGCCAGTTGCCCGGCCCGGGGCGGGTCAGGCCGCCCTTGGTCGCGATCACGAGGTCGTCGGGGTAGGGATGCAGGGCCTCCGCGATGAGCTCCTCGCTCACGTTCGGACCGTACGAGTCGGCGGTGTCGATGAAGTTGACGTCCAGCTCGACGGCTCGCCTCAACACGGCGATCGCGCCGTCGCGGTCCTCCGGCTCTCCCCAGATGCCCTCGCCGGTGATGCGCATCGCTCCGTAGCCCAGGCGGCGCACGGGCATGTCCCCGAGCGTCAGCTCGCCGGCGGCGGTGGCGGTCGGTCCGTTGGAGGTGGCCACCGGGGGATCGTACTCAGGAAACCGCGGCGGCCTGTTGGATCCGCCGCACGAGAGTCTCGATGGTGTCGCCCAGCGCTGCGGTCATGCGCTCGCGCACCTGCTGGGCGTAGCCGTCGGAGTCGTACTGCACGCGCCTCAGCTCGAACTCGAGGCCGCCGTGCCACAGCGCGTAGGCGGCGCGCCGGTCGCCGTCGAACGGCAACCCGACGCTCCCCGGGTTGACCAGGAAGTGTCCGCCCTCCGCGGGGCGCGAGAACTGCAGGTGGCTGTGGCCGAAGACCACGACCTTCGCATTGCTGCTGGCGAGCAGCTCACGATCCCCGCCCGTCCGCTCCGGCATGAAGGTGAGCATGTCGCTGCGCGGCGACGCATGGCAGACGCACGCTCCGTCGATCTCGATTCGCTCAGGCAGTCCGAACAGCTTCTCGGTGCGCTTTCCCCCGAGCTGTTCGCGGCAGTACTCGATCGCCCGGTACAGCAGCTCGTCGTCGGGGGCGTCCGACGGTTCCTCGAGCCAGCGCTCGGTGTTGCCACGGATCCAGTTTGCGTCCAGCTTCTCCAGGCGCTTCACGCACTCCTGCGGCCAGGCGCCCATCAGCGCATAGTCGCCGCCGAGCACGAACCCCTCTGCGCCCGCGCCCTGTGCATCCTCGATCACCGCTTCGAGTGCCGGGAGGTTGCCGTGGATGTCGTACAGCAGCGCGCGCACGTGTTACCGCGCCTGGTTTCCTACGCGCGTTGCGATGGGTGCCCCTCGCCGGGCCAGGGGGCGAGCACGAGCACGAGCCGCGCGTCCGACTTCGCGCGCACCTCGTGGCGCTCGTTCGGCTCTGTCAGTGCCAGGAACCCCGGGCCGCCGGTGACCGATTCGCCTGCGGCCTCGATCTCGACCTCACCGTCCACCACGAGGATCCATGCGCGCTCGTGCACCTGATGATCCTGCAGCTCCTCGCCGGTGGGAAGGTTGATCACGATCGTGCGGCCCTCGTCGCCGGAGTGGAGCACCTGCGGCTGATGCGGATCCACGTCGATCGAGCGGGTGTCCCAAGTTTGCACGGGCGGCCTCCTGGCGTTCGGGGTCTGGTGGGCCGGTATGTAAGCATCAAGGCATGGCCGAGGCGATTCCCGCACCGGCCGGGCACGGCGGTGACGACCCGGCATCGGACCTCGAGATTCGCGGACCGCGGCTGCTGCTGCGCTACGCGCGGCCCGAGGACGCCGCGGCCCTGTACCGGCTCGCGTCCGACCGGGAGGTGACGAAGTTCTTCTCCTGGGGCCCCTACACGGACGAGAGCGAGGCTGCCACCTACGTGCGGAGCCTCGGGCGCAAGCGGGCCGAGGGGGAGCGGCTCGAGTTCCTGATCGAGCACCCGGAACACGGAGTCATCGGTGTCACCGGCCTCTCCGAGTTCTCGCTGCGCGACCGCCGCGCCGTCGTCGGCACCTGGCATGGACGGGAGTGGTGGGGGACCGGGGCCAACCGCGACTCGAAGACGCTCGTGCTCGCGCTCGCGTTCGAGGGCCTCGGGCTGGAGCGCGTGACCGCCTGGTGCGGCGCCGACAACGGACGCTCGCAGAAGGCGCTCGAAAAGCTCGGGTTCGTGCACGAGGGGGTGCTGCGGCGCTGGCACGTGCACCAGGGCGACCCCAAGGACGTGATCAGCTACTCGATGCTGCGCTCCGAGTGGGAATCGGGCGAGCTCTCGCGCGAGCCGTTCGAGATCTCGGGAGACATCCCGGCACAGTTCCTGCCCTTATAGAAAACGGGATTTCCTTAGCCGGAAATCCCGGTGGCGGTGCGCTAGAAGGTGCCGTGGCGGCCCTCGCCGCCGGCAAAGCGGGCGGCGCCGCGGGCGGCGACCTCCATCACGGCGCGACCCTGCCGGTACTCGTGCTCGAGCGCCTCGGCCCAGGGCATACGCGCACCCTCGAGCATGGCGCGCCGGTCCGCGAGCATCGTCTCCTGGGGGAACGCGGCGAGCCGCTCTGCAATCTCGATTGCACGCTCGACGTGCTTCCCGTCCGGGACGACCTCGTTCGCCAGGCCGATTCGCAGCGCCTCCTGCGCATCCACCGGGCGCCCGGTGAGCGTCAATTCGAGCGCTCGGCCCAGGCCCACGACGAGCGGCAGGCGCTGAGTGCCGCCGTCGATCAGCGGCACGCCCCAGCGCCGCTCGAACAGGCCGAACGTGGAGCGCTCGGTCACGATCCGCAGGTCGCACCACAGCGCGATCTCGAACCCGCCCGCCAGGCACCAGCCGTCGATCGCAGCAATGGTGGGCTTGGAGGGAGTTACGCGCGTGAAGCCCATCGGGCCGTCGGGATGGTCGATGTCGAGGTTCATCGCCTTCAGGTCGGCGCCGGCGCAGAACGCCTCCCCGGTGCCGGTGAGCACCATCACGCGCGCGCCCTCGTCCTCCTCGAACCGGGTCAGGCATTCGCGCAGCAGCGCTGCCGTTTCCGCGTCCACGGCGTTGCGTCGCGCGGGCCGGTCGATCGTGACGAGCGCGGCAGCGCCGGTGCGCTCGTAGTGGACGGGTGTTGCCATCGGTTTCGGGAACTTAACGGAGACTTCACACAACTCTTACGGGAATTGGCCGTTGGGTGTCTAAGTTGTTCATCGAACCGCAATCAAGAGGAGATACCCATGACCCCCCAGCCCGATTGGACATTGCCAAACCCGGACGCGGTGCTGGACCCAGGCGAGCCGCTGCTGCCCGACACCGAGGCGCTGCTCTCCGAGCTAGGTGCCTCCTACCCGATCGTCGCGTACCCCGCCCAGCAGGACGAGGTCACCGACGACTCGATCGAGGAGACGATCTACGCCGGGCTGGTTTTTCCGTAACCGACCCGTAGCCACCGGGATTTCCGGCTAAGGAAATCTCGGTCTGGTCATGGTGCGAGCGCGTCGATCGCCGCCGGGAGTTGGTCCGGCGGGCAGATCGGTGTCAGGACCGGCGTTGTGATGCCCCGCTCGACGAACTCGCCGAGGCGCTGCTTCTGCTCTTCGGCCCCGCCGAAGATGAAGATCTCGCGAATCAGGTCCGTGGGCGCGAGCTCGCGGGCTTTCTTGCGGTCGCCCGCCTTCCAGGCCTCGACCATCGGGTCGATTGCCCGCCCCCAGCCCAGCCACCGGAAGAACTGCTCGTACACTGGCACGGTGGCATAGGCGGAGAACATCCAGCGCGCCAGCGGCAGCGCCTCCTCGGCGGGCTGGGGGATGCAGAAGAAGCGGCACAGCACGTCCGAGACGCCCTCCGGCTTACCCGCCTCGCGTTCTCCGGCGCGGATCTGCGCGATCACCTCGTCCGCGCCCGACAACGGCAGGAAGTTCACGAAGGTCCCGTCACCGAGCGCGCCGCCGAGCCGCAGCATGCCGCCGCGCAGCGCGGCGATGTAGATCGGCGGGGGAGGGTCGGGCGCCCCGTCCAGCTTGAACCCGCCGGGCCCGCGCTCTCCGGCCAGCACCGTGCGCAGGATCTCGACCGTCTCCCGCACCTTCGTGAGCGGCTTCTCGAACGGAATCTGGTTCCAGCGCTCGACGATCACGTTCGAGGACGAGCCGATCCCGAGGCAGAACCGCCCGCCGCTCGCGTCCTGCAGCGCCGCGGCGTGCTGGGCGAGCACCGCCGGCCCGCGCGTGAACGCGTTGACGACGCCCGTGCCGAGGCGCATGTGCTCCGTCCAGGCCGCCGCCAGCGCGAGCGGCGTAAAGCCGTCGGGCCCGCTCGTCTCGCCGCTCCACAGGTCGTCGTAGCCGACGGCCTCCGCGCCTTCGATCAGGGCACGGTGCGCGTGCAGCGAGACCGACGCGAAGGGCACGGTGAGCGCCCAGCGGGTCCCGGGCCGGGCCTCGTTCACGCGGGTGATCCGAAGCGCCTCAGCGCCTCTCCGATCGCGCTCGTGCCGAACTCGACCGCGTCCGCCGGAATGCGCTCGTCGGCGCCGTGCACGCCGGACCAGAAGTTGAAGCCGGCGGGGAGCTTCATCGGCGTGAAGCCGTAGTTCTGTATGCCCAGCCGCGCAAAGAAGCGGGCGTCGGAGACGCCCGGCATCAGCAGCGGGATCGCGGTGCTGCCCGGATCCGCGTCCTCGAGGATCGAGCCGAGTATGCGGTAGAGCTCGAGATCTGCCTCGGGTGGGCCGGGATCGTGCTTCACGACCTCCATCTGCACGTCCGCGCCCAGCAGGCTCCGGAGCTCGCCGATCAGGTCCCGCGGCTCGAAGCCGGGCAGCAGGCGGCCGTCCAGCACCACCTCCACCTCACCCGGGATCACGTTGAACTTGTCGGATCCGCGCAGCACGGTCGGGCTGACCGTGTTGTGGAGGATGGGGTCCAGCACGCGCGCGCGGTCGCCCAGGCGGTCGAGCACGCGGTTCGTCATGCGGGGATTCAGCAGCAGGCGCAGCAACGCTCCCTGCACGCCGCCCAGGCCGGCGGCCATTCCCTCGACCATCTGGCGCGCGACCGGCGTCACGTGCACGGGCAATCTGCGGCGGTCGAGGAGACGCAGCACCCGCGCCAGCTTCGCCATCGCGGCGCCGCGCACCGGCATCGAGCCATGGCCGGGCGTACCGCTCAACGTCAGGCGCACCGTGCACACCTGCTTCTCGGCGACCTGGATCGGATAGAAGCGCTTGCCGCCGATGTGCATCGTGAACCCGCCGAACTCGCCGATCGCGTGGCGCACGCCGTCGAACAGCTCGGCGTGCTCGCGCACGAGCCACTCGGCCCCGTAGGGGCTCATGTTCTCCTCGTCGGCCAGCGCGCAGAAGATCACGTCGCCGGCGGGTTCGACGCCCTCGGCCCGCGCTCGCAGCAGCGCGGCCAGCATCATCGCGACGCCGCCCTTCATGTCGATCGCCCCGCGTCCCCAGATGAAGCCGTCGTGCAGGTCGGCTGCGAAGGGCGAGCGGCTCCAGTCCTGGCCCGCCGTCGTGACCACGTCGACGTGGCCCTGGAGCAGGAGCGGCGGCGCCGCGCCGCGGCCCGGCAACCGCGCGATGAGGTTCGGGCGCTCGGGCTCCCGCGCACGGATCGTGCTCTCGATGCCGGCATCGGTGAGCAGTCCCTCGATATAGGCGATGCACGCCTGCTCGTTGCCGGGCGGGTTGGTCGTGTCGAAGCGGATCAGGTCGCGGAGCAGCTCCGCCGGCCGCGTCCAGATCTCCGCGCCGGCGGCCGTCGTGCTCATGCGGGGGCGGGCGCACCCTTGCTCAACCCGTCCGCCGGCTTACCGGCGGACGGCATTTGTCGGAGGTACTCGCTGATGCCCGTGCCGCGGTGTCCTTCCCACTCGTACTCGGTGAGGCCCTCGTTCACGTGCGTGACGCGGCCGTCGCGGCGCTGGCGCAGCGGCGCTACCTCGGTCGCGCGCCCGCGCAGCGTGGTCGTGCGCCCGCGGGCGTCCGTCGCGTGGGCCTCGAACGACCGCTGGCAGCCCAGGTCCGGGTCGAGCTCGGAAGCGGTCTCGCAGGAGGCGATCGCCGCAATCTCACCGTCGCGCATCATGAACCCGCCGGCGGTCTCGCCGCCGCCCGCGGTCCCGACGTTATTGAGCATCACGAAGTTGTCAGGGTCGACGACCACGCCGAACCATCGCCACCATGGGACCCGCTGCCAGTCGCGCACGCCCCAGGAGTGGTCGCGCATCCCGCGCCCCGCGAGCGCATGTCGCCGCCCGTCGACCGCGAGCACTCCGGCGATCGACCCGGGCTGCTCGTAGTGGTGGCTCGCGACGCCGTCCGTCAGACCCGACCCGAATGCCAGCGGCTCGCCCCAGGCGGTGAAGCGCAGCGTGCCGGACACGGCGACCTTGCGGTAGGCGTCGCGCTCGGTCGCGATGTGCTCGGCGCGCTCGAACAGGCGCCCGCCGCCGTCGAACCGCAGCTCCCACAACACCAGCGGGAGTGCGCAGTCGAACGCCACCGGGCCGGCGGCGATCCCGGCGCCCTGCTCGGCGCCGCCGCGGGCGAAGCTCAGCAGGAACCCTTGCCCCGGCAGCCAGATGCCGAGCGCACCCTCGGTCACGCCCTCGTTCGGACGGCGGCCGATGCGTGAGTAGAACGCGAGGCCGCGTCCGTCCCCGCCGCCGAAGTAGAACGAGTCCGACCACTGCTCCTCGCTACCGGGTTGCTGCCAGGCCTCCTGGGCGGCGGTGATGGAGGGGGTGGTCGCCACGGGCGCAGCCTAACGCCCGCGTAGGCACGCTACTTGCGGGTCTTACGCTTCTCGAGCAGGTACTGCGCGACGCTCAGGGTGGTGACCAGGAGGGTGAACCCCACGATCAGGATGAACCCCGCGTAGGTGATCGTCTTGTCGTTGGTCTTGCCGTAGAGGCCCTCGCCGCCCTTGGCCGCGATTGCGGGCGCCGCGAGGGCGAGAGTCACGATCAGGGCGGAGATCGATGCCAGGCATGAGGCCAGAACGGCAGGGATGCGCATCGCGCCAGACTTTATCGCAGGGATCCGGACGCCCTCGGCGCCACGTTAACGACCCCTTTACAAGCCGGTAACCGGAAATCAACTCTCCGCAAATTGCGAAGGGCGATACTGACTGCGATGCCGAATCAGCAGAACACGGGCCCTGGGACAGACGCCATCCGTATCCGGGGCTCGGTTGCTGCTCTCGAGCAGCGCCTCGGGCTGAACATCCCCTACGAGTGGTGGCCCGCCGCCGCCACGCTGAAGGGGCTCGAGGCAGCAGGCTTTGGGTGGGTCCAGGTTGCCGCACCGCCCGTCGGGATGCTTGCGGACCCGCGCCATGGCGTGCATCACGCACGCGCGTTGCGCGAGGCCCTCGATGTCACATCGCTGAAGGTGGTGGTGCACGGTCCCACGGATCTGCAACTCGGGAGCGCACTCCACTACCGGGCGTTCGAGAGCCTGCTGGAGTACACGCACCACGTTGGCGCCACACACGTCGTCTACCACGCGCTCGACTTCGCGCGGCGCGGCTCGGAGTCCAGCGAGGAGGAGCAGGCGCTGCGGCGGCTGGCTCGCACGGCCGAGGCGCTCGGGCTGACAGTCTGCCTCGAGAACCTGTGCCCTGTCTATCCGGGCCGCTCGAACGTGTGTCACGACCCGCTGTCGGTACGGGACCTCATCCGCCGCCTCGACACGCCGGCCTACGGGATGCTCCTCGACGTGGGTCACGCCAACGTCGTCGCCGGCTACATGGGCGTCGAGACCGCGGCGTTGATCGAACCGGTGCTCGACGCCGTCCGGCTCTTCCACGTGCACGACAACCTCGGGGCCCGCATGCACGGCGAGGGTGGGCCGATGCTCGACCCCCTGCAACTGGATCTTCACCTGCCCCCGGGCGGCGGCAACGTCCCCTGGGACAAGATCCGCGCGGCTCTCATGAGCCACGAGGCACCGCTGATGATGGAGATACATCCGGCTCACCGGTCGGCCCCCAGCGGGCTGTGGGAGGCCGCGATGTTCGTCATCGGCGGAATCGCAACCCCGGCCGTCCGGCCAGCGCTCACAGCGCCGGCTCCCGTCGCGGGAGCCGAATCGGTTTCCCCGGGCGACCACCCATCGGCACCTGTGCGTGGTGCCGAAAGAGTTTCTTAGCCAATCTGGCGCCGAATATAGGCTGACCGGCTCATGAACGAGCTCCAGGCGCTGCTGCTGGGCGTCGTGCAGGGGCTGACCGAGTTCCTGCCGATCTCCTCGTCCGGGCACCTGATCCTGGTGCCCTGGGTACTGGACTTCCACTATCTCGAGCAGCACCCCGAGTTCAACAAGTCCTTCGACGTCGCATTGCACTCCGGCACGCTGGTCGCCGTGGTCACATACTTTCGCCACGACCTCACGCGGTATGCGCTCGGTGTGGTGCGCAGCGCGCGCCGGCGCGCCGTCGAGACGACCGACGAGCGGCTCGGCTGGCTGATCGTGATCGCCACGGTCCCCGCGGCGGCCATCGGGGCGCTGGGCGAGAAGCGAATCGAGGAGGACCTCGGGCAGCCGTGGCAGATCGCGATCCTGCTCGCGGTTTTCGCCCTGCTTCTGTACCTGGCGGATCGCCTGCCCGAACGGCGCGACGTCGACGGGCTCAGCTGGCGGCACGCCGCACTCGTGGGCCTCGCCCAGGCGGTGGCCCTCGCGCCGGGCACCTCGCGCTCGGGAATCACGATCACGGCAGGACGCGCGCTGGGCCTGACCCGTGCCGCGGCGGCCCGTTTCTCGTTCCTCCTGCTTGCTCCGATCACGTTCGGGGCGGTGGTCTACGAGGGAATCGACCTCGCGTTCACGGGCCTGCCGCCGGGCAGCGCCGGCCCGTTCGTCGTGGGCATCCTCGCAGCGGGGATCTCGGGGTTCGCGGCCATCTGGGGGATGCTGCGCTACCTCCAGACACACAGCTACGACATCTTCGTCTGGTACCGGCTGATCGCGGCCGCCGTGATCCTGCTCCTGATCGCGAGCGGGCTGCAGCCGGCGACTTTCGAGTAGGCGTGTTAACCAAATTTTCCCAAGCCCGTCACCAGACGTTCACCGGATGCCGTGGCCGTCGCCGTAGCTTGGCTGCAAATGAGCGCCTCCCTCAATGCGGCTGGAACGGCGCCCCGGCGTGAGCCGCTGCGGACAGCCAACCTCGAAGTCCGCCCACACGAGTTCCAGCTGCTCGCCGACGGCAAACGGGTTGGACTGACGGTGCGGGAGTTCCAGACGTTCCTCGTCCTCGCCGAGCGCCCCGACCGGGTCGTCACGCGGCCAGAGATCTACGCGCTCGTCTGGGGTGGACAGATGGCGTACCGGGACCGTTCGGTGGACGTCTTCGTCCGAAAGGTGCGGCGGAAGCTGGTGGCATCGGCGCCGAACTGGGTCTACATCCATACGCACTTCGGCGTCGGGTACCGTTTCTCCCCCGAGCGTGTCACAACCTTCTAGCGCTACCCTAGATCGGCATTGAATAGGGTGAGGAACGTCGGCGGGACAGGGGTCGCCCCGCGCAAGCCGGCTGTGAAGGACAGATACCTCAACCGCGAGCTCTCGACGATCGACTTCAACGCCCGTGTACTGGCGCTGGCGGAGGACGCCGGGACCCCGCTGCTGGAACGCGCGAAGTTCCTGGCGATCTTCGCCAGCAACCTGGACGAGTTCTTCCAGGTGCGAGTGGCCGGGCTCAAGCAGCAGGCGGCGGCCGGCATCCGCACACGCTCCTCCGACGGTCTCACCCCGCGCGAGCAGCTGTCGGCGATCTCGGCAAAGGTCGTGCCGCTGGCCGAGCGTCACGCGCGGATCTTCAGCGAGGATGTGATGCCCGCGCTGCGCGAGGCGGGCGTCAAGGTGCTGCGGTGGGCGGAGCTCGACGAGCCCCAGCGCGACGAGCTGAACAAGCTGTTCCGGGAGAAGATCTTCCAGGTCCTCACCCCGCTCGCGGTGGACTCCGGCCGGCCCTTTCCCTACATCTCGAACCTCTCGCTCAACCTCGCCGTGCTGGTGCGCGACTCGGGCGCCGGGCGCATGCACTTCGCGCGCATCAAGGTGCCGCCCATCCTGCCGCGCTTCGTCTCGTTCGCCGAGGATCGCTACTTCACGCCCCTCGAGGAGGTGATCGCGGCCAACCTCGACCAGCTGTTTCCCGGAATGGAGATCGTCGAGCACCACACGTTCCGCGTGACGCGGAACGCCGACCTCGAGATCGACGACGGCGCGGACGACCTGCTCGAGGCGCTCGAGGAGCAGCTCGCCCAGCGCAGGGCGCGCCCGGCGGTGCGGCTGGAGGTGGAGCAGACCATCCCGCAGCACGTGCTCGAGCTGCTGATGAGCGAGCTGGAGGTGGGCGACGAGGACATCTACATGCTGCCCGCGCCGCTCGATCTCTCGGGCCTCTGGGGCCTGCACGCGATCGACCGTCCCGAGCTGAAGGACGAGCCGTACTTCCCCGTCACGCATCCGGATCTGTCGCTGGCCGAGGACGAGGTCTCCATCTTCGAGGTCCTCGGCGACCGCGACGTCCTCGTCCACCATCCGTATGAGTCGTTCACCAGCAGCGTGCAGCGATTCATCGAGGAGGCGGCGGCCGACCCGGACGTGCTGGCGATCAAGCAGACTCTGTACCGCACCGCCGGGAGCCCGATCGTGAACGCCCTGATCGAGGCCGCCGAGCGCGGCAAGCAGGTCGTGGTGCTGATCGAGATCAAGGCCCGCTTCGACGAGAGCGCCAACATCGCCTGGGCGCGCACGCTGGAGAAGGCGGGGTGTCATGTCGTCTACGGGCTGGCGGGCCTGAAGACGCATTGCAAGCTGTGTCTGGTCGTGCGCGACGAAGGCGGCCACCTGAAGCAGTACGTGCACGTGGGGACGGGCAACTACAACCCGCTCACTGCACGCATCTACGAGGACGTGGGGCTGTTCACCGCCGACTCCGAGCTGGCGGCCGAGGTGGGCCACCTCTTCAACTACATCACGGGCTTCTCGCGGGACAAGAAGTACCGGCGCATGATCGTGGCGCCGCACGGCATGCGTGACCGCATGCTGGGCATGATCGAGCGGGAGGCGGCGCTCTCGACACCGGAGCGCCCCGGCCGGATCATCATGAAGATGAACGCTCTGTCCGATGATGGAATGGTGAACGCGCTCTACAACGCATCCGAGCAGGGCGTCAACGTCGATCTGATCGTGCGCAGCATCTGCACCCTGCGGCCGGGCGTGAAATCCCTCAGCAAGAACATCACTGTCCGCTCCATCCTCGGGCGGTTCCTGGAGCATTCGCGCATCTTCTACTTCAGCAACGGGGGCGACGAGCAGATCTACATCGGCAGCGCCGACTTGATGCCGCGCAACCTCGACTGGCGCGTCGAGGCGCTGGCGGCCGTCAAGGCGCCCGAGCTGCGCGAGCAGCTGAAGCTGGTGCTCGACCTCGCGCTGTCCGACAACTGCTCCGCATGGACGCTCGACCGCTCCGGCAAGTGGCACAAGGTGGCGCCGAAGGAGGGAGAGGTCAACCTGGACTTCCAGGAGCAGCTGATGAGACACCCGACTGCCGATGCTTGAGCAGGAGCTGAAGCTCTCGGTCGAGGGGTCGTTCGTACCGACCGTTCCGCCCGCCGGCTCGGACGTGGCGGGCATCGAGGAGCTTCCCGCGCTCGACCTGCGCGCCACGTACTACGACACCCCCGACCTGAGGCTCGCGCGCCACGGCGTCACCCTGCGCAACCGCACGGGGGAGACCGACGATGCCGGGTGGTGCGTGAAGCTTCCGGTCGGCGACGGCATCGCAGACGGTCGCGACGAGGTGTCCTTCGGTGGCGGCGGTCGCGTGGTGCCTCCCGCGGCGGCCGACCTGGTGCGGGCATTCGTTCGCTCGTCCAGCCTCACGCCGGTGGCTCGTCTGCGCACGCGCCGGCGGCGCTGGCTGTTGCAAGGCCCGGACGGGACCGAGCTGGCGGAGCTTGTCGACGATCGCGTCTCGGTGCTCCAGCGAGGTCGTGTTGCAGATCGGTTCCGCGAGATCGAGATCGAGGGCCGTGGCATCGATCGCGACGCGCTCGAGCGGATCGCCGGCATCGTGGCCAGGGACGGCGTCGAGCCGGCCGAGCAGATTCCCAAGCTCGTCCGAGCACTGGGCAGCCGCGCGAACGCTCCACCCGACGTGGTCCTGCCGGCGCGAATGCGCCCGCGCGATCCGGCTGCTGTCGCGGTGCGCGCGGCCCTCGCCAGGGGCGTGCAGCGCATCGTGCTGAACGACGCTCGCACGCGGCTGGGTGAGGTCGAGCCGCTGCACCAGATGCGCGTCGGCACCCGCCGGCTGCGCAGTGACCTGCGTACCTTTCGCGACCTCATCGATGCGGACTGGGGCCGCACGACGCGCGACGAGCTGAAATGGCTCGGCAGCGCGCTCGGGGATGTGAGGGACCTCGACGTGATGCTGGCGCGGCTGCGTGCCGACGCCGAGGATCTCGAGCCCCGCCTCGACGGGTTGTTCGAGGAGCTCGAGGCTCGCCGCGAGGTAGCGCGCGAGCGCCTGCTCGGGGTGCTGCGCAGCCCGCGCTACGTGAGCCTGCTGGACCGGCTCGTCGAGGCGGCCGGAGCGCCGCCTCTCACGGCCGCGGCGGACCGGCCCGCCCGGGATGCACTGCCGCCGTTGGCGCGGCGCGCGTGGCGAAAGGTGGCGCGCGCGGGCCGGAAGCTGCAGGACGCGAGCCCCGACGAGGCCTTCCACGACGTGCGCAAGCGCTCCAAGCAAGCGCGCTACGCCGCCGAGGCGGTCGCGCCCGCCTTGGGCGCGCGGAGCGGCGGCCGGGCAAAGGCCTTCGCAAGCAGGGCGGCCGGCGTGCAGGACGTCCTGGGAGTGCTGCAGGACGCCGTCGTGGCCGAGCAGACAATCGAGCAATTCGTCGGTGAGGACCCGCGCCCGGGCGACGTCAACTTCGCGGCGGGCAGGCTGCTCGAGCGCCAGCACGTCGGCCGTACGCAGGCACGCAAGGACTTCGCCGCCGCGTGGCGCAAGGTGGACCGCCGGAAGCGGCGTCGCTGGATGTGAGCAAGGCCCCGATCCAGGCGGCCGGAGGGGTTGTATGGCGACCCGGTGAAGGCTCGAGCGAAGCGGGGATCGAGATCGCCGTCATCCACCGCCCTCGCTACGACGACTGGAGTTTGCCGAAGGGCAAGCTCGCGCCCGGTGAGTCGCATCTCGAAGGGGCCATCCGGGAGGTCCACGAGGAGACCGGATACAGAGTGCAGCCGGGCAGGTCCCTCGGCGAGGTCCGCTATCTCAAGAAGTCCGGCGGCGCGGCGCGTGAGAAGGTCGTCCACTACTGGGCGATGAAGGCCATCGGTGGCGCCTTCAGCCCCAACCGCGAGGTCGACGAGATGCGCTGGCTGTCGATCGACGACGCACGAGAGACGATCACACGCGCCACTGACCGCGAGATCCTCGAACGCTTCGCGCAGCGCCCGGCGATGACCGGTTCGGTGCTCTTGGTGCGCCACGCGAGCGCGGGCAGCCGCTCGAGGTGGAACGGCGACGACCGGCTGCGCCCGCTCGACGAGGCGGGGGAAGAGCAGGCCGAGGAGCTGGTGCGGCTGCTGTCACGCTTCGAGGTCGACGAGATCCTGTCGGCCGACTACGTTCGCTGCGTCGAAACCGTGCGGCCCCTGAGCGAGTCGATCGGAGTGAACGCCAAGGAGAACGCGCTGCTGTCGGAGGCGGGTTTCCCGGGCAACGAGCACGACGCCGTGGACCTGATCCGCGACCTCGGCCGACCCGGGAGTGCCGCCGTCGCTTGCAGCCAGGGTGGCGTGATCGACGAGCTCGTAGAGCTTCTCGCGACCGCCGACGGGGTGGAGGTGGAGGAGCCGTTCAACCTGAAGAAGGGCGGCGTGTGGGCGCTGAGCTTCGACGACCGCAAGCTGGTTGACGCCGAAAAGCTGCCACCGCCACGGGTGAGCCAGGCGGAGGAGTAACTACGCGGGCACGCCGCCTGGGCGCGAAGCGTCCGTGAACTCCCGAAATTCTCCGCTGATCACGAACGAAATCTGTTCTCCGATGTCGACCGTGTGGTCGCCGATGCGCTCGAGGTAGCGCGCGATCAGCATCACGTGCGCCGCCCACTCGCGTGAGTGCGGATCGCTGCCGCCGGCCTCGATCGCCTCGTAGAAGATCTGGCGGTTGAGGGAGTCGATCACATCATCCTGACTAACCAGGTTTTCGGCCAGGTTCATGTTGCGCTGCTCGAATGCGATCTGCGCCTGCTTGAGCTGGTCGCGGGCCTGGTTCCCCGCGGCCTCGACCTTGGCCATGATCTCGCCGATCTCGTTCGGCGCCTCGCCCATCAGAGGCACCAGCTTCGCGATGTTCACGGCCAGGTCGCCGACGCGCTCGATGTGCATGATCGTGTGCAGCAGCGCGGCCACGAGGCGCAGGTCGGTGGCCACGGGGCTTTGGCGCGCGAGCAGGCTGAGAATGCCCTGGTGCACGTCGAGGTAGCGGCCGTCGATGCGGTCGTCGCCCGCGATCACCATCACGGCCAGCTCGGTGTCGCGGTTGAGGACCGCCTCGATCGCCTGGTTGACTGCGGCGCTCGCGAGATCGATGGTCGACAGCGCCTCCTGCTCCAGCTCGCGCAGCTGCTCATGGAACTCGACCCTTACCTCGGCCATCGCTAACCCACTCTCCCTGTCACGTATTCCTCGGTGCGCTTGTTGTCGGGGTTGGTGAAGATCTTGTCGGTCTCGGCGTACTCGACGATGTGGCCGATGGTGACGTCTCCCTCACGCACCTCAGGCATCAGGACGGCGGTCATGTCGGACACGCGCGCCGCCTGCTGCATGTTGTGCGTCACGATCACGATCGAGTACCGGTTCTTGAGCTCGAGCATCAGGTCCTCGATCTTCGCGGTCGCGATCGGGTCGAGCGCCGAGCAGGGCTCGTCCATCAGGATCACGTCGGGCTCGACCGCCAGACAGCGCGCGATGCACAGGCGCTGCTGCTGTCCGCCGGACAGCTGGTAGGCGTTCTCCTTCAGGCGGTCCTTGACATCATCCCACAGGGCCGCGCGGGTCAGGGCGCGCTCCACGATCGCGCCCATGTCGCCCTGCATCCCGATCACCCGCGGTCCGAACGCGACGTTGTCGTAAATCGACTTGGGAAAGGGATTGGGCTTCTGGAAGACCATGCCGATCAGCTTGCGCACCTCGACCGGATCGACGCCGGTGCCGTACAGGTCCTGCCCGTGGTAGAGGATCGACCCGTCGACGGTGGCGGCGGTGATCAGGTCGTTCATGCGGTTGAAGCAACGGATCAGCGTGCTCTTGCCACACCCGGAGGGCCCGATCAGGGCGGTGATCCGGTTGCGCCCGATATCCAGCGTGATGTTTCGCACCGCCGGATTGCCGTTGTACGAGACCCCGACCTCCTTGACCTCGAAGATCGGCTCGGCGCGGCCCACGGGCTGCTTATCAGCCTGCCGGGTTTCGATTCTCGTCGTAGGGGGGTCCGGGCGCCTGGACACGGGTGGGGTGGCCTGTTCTTGCGGTTCGGTCATCTGTTCAGTCGGCATCTTTACCACCTGCGTTGATACTTGTTCCTCAGCCAAATGGCAAAGGCGTTCATCGTGAGGAGGAGAGCCATCAGGACCAGGATCGCCGCGGCGGCCAGCAGCTTGAACTCCGCCTGGGGCCTCGACGTCCAGTTGAAGATCTGGATCGGCAGCGCCGTGAACTGGTCCGTCAGCCCCGAGGGGTTGAACGGCACGAACACGATCGCGCCGATCAGGATCAGCGGCGCCGTCTCGCCGATCGCGCGTGACAGTGCGAGGATGGAGCCGGTCGCGATCCCAGGCACCGACGCGGGCAGCACCTGGCGCCAGATCATCTGCCAGCGCGTGGCCCCGAGCGCGAGCGCACCCTCCCGGATCGAGGGGGGGACGGACCGGATCGCCTCGCGCGCGGCGATGATCACGATTGGCAGCACCAGCAGCGACAGGGTGAGCGCACCTGCGAGCAGCACCCGGCCGAGGCCAATGGGCCCTCGCACCAGGAACGCCAGTCCCAGGATCCCGTAGACGATCGACGGGACCGCCGCGAGGTTCTGGATGTTGAGCTCGATCGCGCGGTTGAACCAGCGCCTTCGATCTGCGTACTCCTCCAGGTAGAGAGCAGCTCCCACGCCGATCGGGATCGTGATCAGCGCCACCAGCACCATCAGGTAGATCGTGCCCACCAGCGGTGATTGGATTCCGGCCCGGCTCGGAAGGGAGGACGGGAACGACGTCACGAAGTCCCAGCTGAGATGGCCGAGGCCGTCCGAGGCCACGGTGATCAGCAACACGACCAGCGTCGCAAAGCCGATCAGCAGGCTGAACATGAGCAACCCTTTGAAGGCCGCTCCCCGGAGTCGCTCCGCCGGTGCGACCGATCCGATCCGCGCGGGAGTCATTCGTACACCTCGCGGTACTTGCGCACAAGCCGGATGCTGACGATGTTCATCACGAGCGTGGCGACGAACAGCGTCGCCCCGACCGCGAAGATCGTCTTGTACTCGAGGCTGCCCGTGGGAACGTCACCGATGCCCACCTGCGCGACGTAGGCGGTCATGGTCTCGATCGCCTCGCCGGGGTTGAGCGAGAGCGTGGGCTGCTGGCCCGCCGCGATCAGAACGATCATGGTCTCGCCGACGGCGCGGGAGATCCCGAGCACGAAGGACGCCACGATCCCGGACAGGGCGGCGGGGACCACCACTCGCGTGGACACCTGCAGCTTCGACGCTCCCAGGCCGTACGCGCCCTCGCGCAGCGCCATCGGGACCGCCATCATCGCGTCATCCGACAATGACGCGACGGTCGGCAGGATCATGATGCCCATCACAAGACCGGCCGCGAGCGCGTTGAACACCTCGACCTCGAGCCCGAGATCCTGCAGGAACGGCGTGACCGCGGTGAGGGCAAAGTAGCCGTAGACGACCGTCGGGATGCCGGCCAGGACCTCGAGCGCAGGCTTCAGCCAGCTGCGGGTGCGCGGCGCCGCGTACTCGGACAGGTAGATCGCGGCTCCGAGGCCGAAGGGGAGGGCGACCAGGCACGCCCAGAACGTGGTGCTCAGTGTTCCGATCACCAGCGGCAGCACGCCGAAGCTGGCCGGCTTGAACAGAGGTGACCATTCGGTGCCGGTGAAGAACTCGCGGAGGCTGATGTCCTGGAAGAACTCGATCGTGGGCTGGGAGAGCGCCACCACGATGCCGATGGTCGTGAGCACGGACACGCCGGCGCACGCCAACAGCGTGAGCTTGATCAGGGTCTCGCCGTAGCGATGCCTGGAAACCGTGAGCCGGCGCGCGATCGGCGCGCCGGCTCCCGGTACTTCCGCTCTGGATGCTGCCTCCAACCGGTGGCCCCTAACCCTCCAGCTGGGTGACGGCGTCCTTGGCCTTCTGCGCCTGCACCGCCGTCAGCGGCACGAACTGCGCCTGCTTCGCGATCGCGTCGTAGTTGTCCACGTAGAACTTCACGAACTCCGCGGTCGCCTCGTTCTGCAGCGCCTTCTTCGAGGGGTAGATCATGAGTGGACGCGAGAGCGGCTTGTAGCTGCCGTTCTGCACGGTCTCGGTCGTGGGCTCGACACAGCCGTCGCCGCTGTCGACCTGGACTGCCTTGACCTTGCCCTCGTTCGCGATCGCGTACGAAAGGCCGAAGTAGCCAAGGTTGCCCTTGCCTCCCGACACTCCCTGCACGGTCACGTTGTCGTCCTCGGTGGGGCTGTAGTCCTTGCGAGTCGCGCCCTCCTCGCCGTTGATCGCCTCCGTGAAGTAGTCGAACGTGCCCGAGTCCGTTCCGGCGCCGAAGAGCTTCATCTGCTCGTCCGGGAAGCCGCTCTTGACCTGGCTCCACTTGTTGACGTCGGACTTCGGCTCCCAGATCTTCTTCAGCTCTGCCGTCGTGAGGCAGTCGGCCCAGTCGTTCTGGGGGTTCACGACCACGGCGAGGCCGTCATTGGCGACCTGCGTCTCGCCGTACTCGATGCCGTTCTTCTGGCAGTTCTTGACCTCGTCGGGCTCGATCGGCCGGGATGCGTCGGAGATGTCGGTCTCGCCGGCGCAGAACTTCTCGAAGCCGCCGCCCGTCCCTGAGATGCCGACCGTCACCCTGACGTCCGGGTTCTCCTCGCGAAACAGTTCGGCCGCGGCCTCGCTGAGCGGCCCGACGGTGCTGGATCCGTCGATCTTGATCGAGCCGGAGAGGTTTCCGCTCCCTCCGCTGCTCTTGTTGTCGTCGCCGCAGGCGGCCAGGAACAGCCCCAGCGCGATCAGGACCAGTGCGGCTGGGAACAGCAGGCGTGAGCGCACGCGCGCCCTCCTTTTGTCGTTTGACTCAGACATGCCATGCCAGGGTCGCGGGGTGTGGAGGCAGGCTGGTTAAAGCCGCGTGTCCGGAATGTGAAAATCCTGTGAAAGACCTTCACAGAGTGGATTTGGCCGCCGATCCGCCTTTACACTGGCCTCAGTGGAACCGCTCGAAAGCGTTCCGACGGGCGCCTCAGACCAGGCGTCGCCCAGCGCGGCTCCGGCGGCTGCCCGTCTTGCGATCATCGATTCGGACAGCGGCTTCGTGCGCGTGCTGGCGAAGCGCATCGGCGCGGTCGGCTGGCGGGCGCACGTGCTCGGCAGCGCACCTCCCGTCGAAGAGGTGCAGGCGATGCGACAGCACGCGATCGTGATCGACACCGCGATGCTGGGCTCGGACGCGTGGACCTATCTCGGCCGGCTGTGCGCATCGTCGCCCAGCCAGGCCGTCGTCGTCTGCACCGGCCCCACGTCCGTCGCACAGCGGGTGCGCGGCCTGCGGCTCGGAGCGGACGACTGGGTCACCAAGCCGTGCCATCCCGAGGAGGTCCTGGCGCGGGTCGAGGGCGCACTGCGTGCCCGGCAGGCCGGCGCCACGACGGCCGAGTCGGCTGCTCCGGTCGTTGCAGGCGAGCTCGAGATCCGGCCCGACATGTTCGAGGCCTTCGTGGGTGGCCGGTCGCTCGGCCTCACACGCAGGGAGTTCGAGCTGCTGGTCCTGCTGGCCGCGTCCCAGGGTCGCGTGATTCCGCGCGAGCGGATCTACGAGCGGGTTTGGGGCTACCAGATGGCCCACGGCGACCGCTCGGTCGACGTCTTCGTCCGCAAGTTGCGGCGCAAGCTGGAGACCGCCTCGCCCGGGTGGCGCTACGTGCACACGCATTTCGGCGTCGGTTACCGCTTCGACGCGAACGAGGCGGGGGACGACGACGAGCCGGAGCCGCCCGCGTCCTCTGCTAGCTTGCCACCGGCCTGAGGATCACTTCCTCGAGGCTGCCGCCGATGGCCAGACTCAGCCTCGTTCCCAAAGACCGCGAGTTCTTCCGCCTCTTCGACGAGGCGGGAGCAAACATCCTGCGTGCCGCGCAGCTGCTGGACCAGCTGATGAAGTCGTGGCCCGAGGCGGGGGGGCTGGGCCGGGACATCCTGATCTGCGAGCAGGAGGGCGACCGGATCACCCACGACATCATCCACCGGCTCAACAGCACGTCGGTGACGCCCATCGACCGCGAGGACATCTTCGCGCTTGCGTCGGGTCTCGATGACATCGTGGACTTCACGGAAGAGGCGGCCGATTTCATGGGCCTTTACCACATCGAGGCGCCGATGGAGCAGGCTCTGCAGCTGACGCGCGTCTTGGACGACTCATGTCGCAACATCGCCCAGGCGCTCTCGCGGCTGCGCGGGTTCCAGGACCTGAACCACTATCTCGTCGAGGTCAATCGTCTCGAGAACGAGGGTGACCGCATCACAAGAGAGGCTCTCGCCTCCCTGTTCAAGGGCGGCATCGATCCGATGGTCGTGATTCGCTGGAAGGACATCTTCGACCGGCTCGAGCACGCGATCGATGCGACCGAGCGGGTCGCGAACATTCTCGAAGGCATCGTCGTGAAGCACACCTGATCCGTGGGCCGCACGTTGCGGGACTCGCGGATCGCGCGTAAATAACGAAGAGAGGGCAATGGACAACGACCTTGTGCTTGTCATCGTCGTGGTGACCGCGCTCGCGTTCGACTTCACGAACGGGTTCCACGACACGGCGAACGTCGTCGCGACCGGCATTTCGACCCGCGCGATCCCGCCCCGGACAGCCGTCCTGGGCGCCGCGCTGCTCAACTTCGTGGGGGCCTTCATCTCGCTCGAAGTCGCGGCGACGGTCGCGAAGGGGATCGTGCAGGCCGACTTCATCACTCCCACGATCGTGTTCGCCGGCCTGATCGGCGCGATCGCCTGGAACCTGATCACGTGGTGGTACGGGCTGCCCTCGAGCTCGTCGCACGCGCTGATCGGCGGCGTCGTCGGTGCTGCGCTGGTGGCCGAGGGGACGAAGGCGCTCATCAGCGGCGGCCTGGTGGGCAAGGTGATCGTCCCGGCGCTGATCGCACCGACGCTCGCGTTCGTGGTGGCGGCGCTGTCGATCCTGTGCGCGTACTGGATCATCGGGCGGCTGCGGCCTGGGTCCGTGAACCGGGGCTTCCGGCGGGGGCAGATCGTGTCCGGGGGGCTCCTGGCGCTCGCGCACGGCACCAACGATGCGCAGAAGACGATGGGGATCATCACCCTCGCGCTGATCGCCAACGGGAACATTTCCGAGAACAACTTCCACGTCCCCACCTGGGTGGTCTTCTCGGCCGCGACCGCGATCGCGCTCGGCACGTATTTGGGTGGGTGGCGCATCATCCGCACGCTGGGAACGCGGATCATCAAGATGGACCCCGCCCAGGGCTTCGCGGCGCAGGGAGCCGGCGCGACGGTGATCCTCGCCTCCTCGCACTTCGGCTACCCGCTGTCGACGACGCACACGATCTCCGGCGCGATCATGGGCGCCGGTGCCGCCAAGCGGCTGTCCGCTGTACGGTGGGGAGTGGCCGGGAACATCGTCACGGCCTGGGTGCTCACCCTCCCGGCGGCGGGGGCGATCGGCGGGATTACCTACGGCATCACGCGCATCTTCGGCACCGGCGCGCTGGGACCGGTGATCGTCTCGATAGTCGCGATCGGGCTGGTTGCCGCGATCTTCGGCCAGCGATTCCGGCCGGCTGCGCCGCCACCGATCCCGGGAATCGGCGAGGCGTCCTCGTGATCGTCGCGACGGTGGTCGACTGGGAGGCGCTCGCGGACGTGGTGGTGGCATCGTTGGTGGCCGCCGTGGGCGTGACGATCGCCTTCTCGCTGGCGATCTACGGAGCGACGCGCCTCGCCGACGTGCGGCGCGAGCAGCACCGCACGACTGAGATCGTCGCCTTCGCGCTGCTGTCGGCGGTTGGACTGGCGGCCACGGCGACCGCGGTCGTGCTGGGCCTCTTCGTGATGCTGTCGAAGTAGACGCAGCCGCGGCCTACAATTGCCGGCGTGGAGCCCAAGACGATCCGCAACATCGCGATCATCGCCGCGGTCGCCGTGGCCGTCGCGTTCATCCCGGGCGGCAGCGGTACGGCCGAGCTGGTGCTCGCGATCATCTCGCTTGCATTCCTGGCCGCGATCGGGTTCCTCGGCTACCGGCTCTACATGGAGCACAAGTTCACCCTGTGGAGCATGAGCGACCGCCATCGCGCGCAGCTCTACGCGGGCATCACGGTCGCGTTCATGACGCTCACGGCCACCGACCGGCTGCTCGGTCAGGGCATCGGCACCGTGTTCTGGATCGCGCTGCTTGCCGGCTCGATCCTCGCCGTGTACAACGCCTGGATCGAGTCCCGCCGCTACAGCATCTGATCCACTTCGCGCGAGTCTCTTGACTCCGGCGTGGTGAGCGGGCACACGGGCCGTCCTAGCCTGCGGAGTCGTCAAGGATGCGCACGGCGGGAGCACAGCGGATGGAACCTGAGCGCGGGCAGGCGTCGGTCGAGCTCCTCGGCGCGCTGCCCGCGGTGCTCCTGGTCGTGCTGGCTGCCTGGCAGCTGATCCTCGCGGGGCAGGCGAGTTGGCTCGCGGGCAACGCCGCGCGCGTGGGGGCGCGCGCCGATGCCGTGGGCGCCGACCCCGAGGTGGCCGCGCGCAGCGCGCTGCCCGCGTATCTGCGGCATGGCCTGCGAGTGTCACGGCGCGATGGCGCCGTGACGGTGCGCGTGCGGCTGCCGATCGTGATGCGGGAGTGGGGCTCGCCGCTGCGGATCGAGGCGATCGCGGGACTGCCGCGGCAGTGAACGCCCGCGGTCAGGCGAGCGTCGAGCTGGTCGTGGTCGCGGTTGCGCTGATGATCGCTGCGTTCGCCGTATTCCAGGTGCTCGCGGCCGGTCGCCTGGCGTCGATCGCGGACGGCGCGGCGGAGGCGGCCGCGATCGCCGTCGTCAACGGCCGCGATCCCCGAGACGCGGCCCGCGATGCGTCCCCGGGCTGGGCGCGGTCTCGGGTCCGCGTCCGCGAGCGTGAAGGACAGGTGACTGTCACGCTCGCGGCGCCCGCGGTCCTGCGCATCGTCCCAGGGCCGGTCCGGGTGAGAGCCGAGGCGGTCGTACGCCGGCCGCGGGAGTGACGTCTGCCGCGCGTCGCGTGCTGGCACTCCTCGTCGAGCCGGACATGACCAGGACAAGCGAGGATCGCGATTCCCCTCGGACGGGGCTCGACGTGGGGGTGACCGGGCTCAGCAGCGGCTGCGGCACCTCGACCGTCGCCCATGGGCTCCGCCGCGAACTGCCGTCCGCGCGGGTGATGGACGGCGTCGCCCCGGCGCCCGCGGGCGTGCTGGTGGTCGTCGCCGGGCGTGGAGGCATCCCTGTGCTGGCCGGGCTCGTGGCCGACCGGCTTCGCGAGCGCCATCCATCCGTCGTGCTGGTGGCCAACCAGCCGGAGGATCCGAGGGAATGGGAACACGCCGGCGCGCTGTGCGTGCCGCAGTCGAGAATCGGAGTCCTGCTGCTCGCGCACGGCCGGCGGGCACGAGGCCCGTTCGGCACGGCCCTGCGCGGAGTCGCGCGCGCCGTCCGGGAAGCGGAATCGTGAGAGACCCGCCTTCCCGCGTGAACTGTGATTCACTGTTCACGTGAAGATGCGCGATCGCCTGCTGACCGCGGGCCACGAGCAGGTGTCCTCCGGGGGCTGGGCCGCGACCAGCGTCGTCGACGTCGCCCGCCGGGCGGGTGTGTCGACAGGCGCGCTCTACCGTCACTTCTCCGGGAAGGGCGAGCTCTGCGCCGAGATCTTCCGCGCGGCGGCCGACCGCGAGGTGTCGCTGATGCGCGAGATCGCCGCCGGTGACGGCGACGCGCGAGAGCGCCTTGCCGGCTGCGTGGAGACGTTCTGCCGGCGCGCGATGGCCGCCCCGACGCTGACGTTTGCCCTCATGGCGGAACCGGTCGACCCAGCCGTCGAGCAGGCGCGGATCGAGAGCAAGGCGGCTCACCGCGCCGTGTTCGCCGGGCTGCTGGCGGAGGGGTCCGAAGCCGGGGAGTGGCCGCCGCTCGACGTGGACGTCGTGGCCGGCGCACTCGTCGGCGCGCTGCAGGAAGCGGTCGCGCTCAATCCCGCCGGCGGCGATCCGCTGATCGCCTCGCTCGTGAACTTCGCACTTCAGTCCGTCCAAGCCCACGCACCAGATCGGAGCTTCGAGCCATGACCACCATGCCCCGCACCGGCCCTGACGGCACGCACGACGTCATCAACCAGTCGGAGCCGTTCGTCGACGTGAACGTGTACGACTGCGATGCCGCGCTGCAGGAGGCCGTCGAGCGTGAGGGCGGCGCGTGGGGCGTGGACCGATTGCGCGACTTCGGCCACGTCGCCGGGTCGGCCGAGGCCGACGGGCATCGCCGTCGCGCGCAGCGCAACGTCCCGCAGCTTCACCAGCACGACCGCTTCGGCCATCGCGTGGACGAGGTCGAGTACGACCCGTCGATGCACTGGATGCTGCGGCTCGGCGTCGAGCGCGAGGTCAACTCGCTCGCGTGGCGCGACCCGCGGCCGGGCGCACACGTCGTACGTTACGGGCTGTTCTACCTCATGAACCAGCTCGACACGGGGCCCTGCTGCCCGATGTCGATCAACTACGCCGCCACGCCGACGATGCGCCAGGACGCCGCGCTCGCGGCGGAGTGGGAGCCGCGCCTGACGCTGCCCGACTACGACCGCTTCGCGCAGGCGGGGATGGTGATGACGGAGAAGCAGGGGGGCTCGGACCTGCGCGCGAATACGACTGTCGCCGAGCCCGCCGGGGACGGGTGGTACGAGCTCACCGGGCACAAGTGGTTCTGCACGCATCCGGTGTTCGAGGTGTTCTTCACGCTCGCGCAGGCTCCGGGCGGGATCACCTGCCTCGTGGCCGAGCGTCCTCACCCGGGCTTTCGCCTCCAGCGCCTGAAGGACAAGCTCGGAGGGCGTTGCCTGGCCTCCGCCGAGGTCGAGTTCGACCACCTTCCCGCCCGGATTCTGGGCGAGGAGGGCCGCGGTACGGCGTTCATGATGGAGCAGCTGGCCTGGACCCGGATCGACACGATGGTCGGGGTCGCGGGCATGATGCGGCGACTCCTGAACGAGGCGGTCTGGCACACGCGGCGGCGCAGCGCGTTCGGCGCACCGCTCGCGTCTCAGCCCGCGATGGTCAACGTGCTCGCCGACCTCGCGCTCGAGGCGGAGGCCGCGGCGGCTGCTTCATTCAGGATCGTGCGAGCCTTCGACGAGGCAGACCGCACCTTCGGCCGCATGGCGCTCGCGGTGATGAAGTACTGGATCTGCAAGCGCGGCGCACCGTTCGCGGCCGAGGCACTCGAGTGCCTGGGCGGGAACGGCTACGTCGAGACCCAGCAGGCGCCGGTAGCCCAGTTCTACCGCGACATCCAGCTCGGCACGGTGTGGGAGGGGTCGGGCAACGTGATCGCGCTCGACGTGCTGCGCGCGATGGTGCGGCAGCCCGAGAGTCTCGAAGCCTTCATGGCGGAGTGCGAGTCGGCACGCGGGGCGGACCCGCGCCTCGACACGCACCTCGACGCGACGCGAGCCGCGCTCGACGACCTGCACCGCAGCGAGCCGCAGTTCGCCGCTCGCGCGCTGGTCGAGGACATGGCGCTGGCGCTGCAAGCCTCGCTGCTGATCCGCAACGGGCCCGCGCCGGTGGCGGACGCGTTCTGCGCCGCGCGCCTGGGCGGTGGCCACAGAGCCTTCGGCACGCTCCCGCGCGGCGTGGATGCGGAGCGCCTCGTGGCCCGCGCGCTCGCTGCGTAACCGAGATCAGCTCATCGCGCCCGCAGCCTCGGCCGCGCGCTTCGTCATCTCGTCCGGCGGTACGTCCTCGACGTGCGTGGCCACGCTCCACTTGTGGCCGAACGGATCCTCGAACTGACCCGAACGATCGCCGTAGAACTGGTTCTCGACTTCACGCGTGGCCGTTGCGCCCTCCTTGAGGGCACGCCCGAAGACACCGTCGACGTCGTCGACGTAGAGACTGATCGTGACCGGAGTGCCGCCAATTGCCTTCGGGCCGCGAAAATCCATCTCGGGGTGCTCGTCGGCCAGCATGATGAGTGAGTTGCCGAGCTCCAGCTCGGCGTGCCCGATCCTGCCGTCCGGCGAGGGCATGCGCATCCGCTCGGTCGCGCCGAACACCTTGCAGTAGAAGTCGATCGCGGCCGCGGCTCCATCGACAGACAGGTACGGCGTCACCTGGGGATAGCCGTCGGGAATCGGTTTCACGCTCGCCATCGGGGGTCCTCGCAGTCGTCGACGGTGGGGCGACCAGCGTACCGCCCTCCGTCGCGCTGATCGACATCTAGACACCCTCGCGTGTCTTCCGTGACCGCAGGGCGCTGACGCTTCGCATGAGTCCGCGTAGCGTCGGCTGCTTCGAGGATGGGGACTGCGGCAGCGAAACGAACGGAGTCTCAACGCGGTCAGGCGCTGCTCGTCGCGCTGTTCGCGCTGATCCTCGGCGCCGCGGTGCTGTTTTCGTTCGCCAGTGCGCTGGCGGGCAAGGGCCGCGCGCAGCGCGCGGCCGACCTCGCCGCGCTGTCCTCCGCGCGGTCGATGAAGGACGACCTCGAGCGGCTGTTCGAGCCCGCGACGATCGACGGTCGCCCGAACCCGTATCACCTGAGCGAGGCGCACTACCTGGCGCGGGCGCGGGCCGCGGCGCTCACGATCGGCCGGGCAAACGGGGCACGCCTCCAGCCGGCCGACGTGACCTTTCATACGGGCCTGGTCGTAGGCCGTCGCGCTCGACGTCAGCCGCGTCCATGGTTCACCGTTGGCCGAAATCGCGTAGTAGCTGAGGAAACGGGTAGGGGGCGGGAAGTCGACCCGGAACATGACCGGGTAGCCGTTGGGGACCGGGATGGTCGCGCGGAACTGCGGGCCCTCGCCGACGTTCTACTCGCCGTCGAAGCTGGTCTGCTGCACGACGGTGGAGGGATCCTTGCGGGCCTTGTCGATGCTCTGGTTGAGCGCGTTGAGGTTGACCTTGTGCACGTTGTTCTCCTCGATGCCAAACCCGCACCTAAGGCGTAGACCTAAGGCGTAGCGTTGAAGGAGACGGAGACGCCCTCGCGCTCGGAACGGTCTTCAACCTCGAAGAATCTGCCCTCCGAGATGTGCACGATTCTCGCCACGATACTCGCCGGGAACGACTGGATGGCCGTGTTCAGCCCACGAACGTTCGCGTTGTAATCGCGGCGAGCAGACTGGATTTCGTCCTCGGTCGCGGCGAGTTGCTGCTGGAGCTCGATGAAGTTCTCGCTTGCCTTCAGGTCGGGATAGGCCTCTGAGACGGCAAGCAGCTGGCGCAGGCCGCCGGTGAGCACCTCCTCGGCCTGCGCTCGGGCCGCAGGACTCCTGACCGCGATCGCATTGCTGCGAGCGTCGGTCACCCGTTCGAACACATCGCGCTCGTGCGAGGCATAGCCCTTGACGGTCTCGACCAGGCTGGGGATCAAGTCGTGCCGGCGCTTGAGCGCGGCGTCGACATCGGCAAACGCCTGCTCGCACTGGTTGCGGTGGCGGATCAGACGGTTGAACGCCAGCGCGCCGTATAGCACCACCACGATGGCGGCGATGATGATCACGATGACGACGACGGACATCGGCGTTCACGCAGCCCTGGTACGCACCCGCTCCCCCGGTGTCATGCAGGGAACCGAAGCCATGCGGTGAGGGTGCCGGAGCGTCAGGACGCGACCGTTAGAGAGTCGAAGCTTGTTGAGGCAGCGCGAAAGCCCGGCCGCGTCAGGCGCGCAGTCCTCGTCGGTCAGGACAGTGGCTGTTGTGTCAGAGTTCGGCAGCCGACCGTGGACGAGCTTCGCGCGCATCACTGGACCAGGCGTCGACGGCTCCGGCTTGCTCGTTCTGTAAATCAAAACGGTTCGCAGCTGTCCACCGCTCGGACCGCCGACAAGAGCGTCGGATCCCGTCGATGTCGTGGAGGAGCCGCCACCCATGAGCACGGGGAACACGGTAATGGCCGCGACCGCAACGATGCCGAGGATCGACAACAGCCTTTTTCTCATTTCGGATTCCTTCCACCGCGACATATCATGCACGCCGAGCAGCGTCGGTTGTTGGCGCCCGGCCGTGCGCCGGATGACGCGAATGGCCGTTGCGCACCCGTCCGTGCAGGCGGGGAATGAACCGCGGTTGGCCGGCGGCGTAGTCCTCCCACCGGGAGCCGAATCTCTCGTGTACCTCCTCTTCCTCGCGGATCGCCAGCCGCCGATAGACGTAACCGAGAACCGGAAACATCAACAGCGTCGCAAGGGTCGGCCACTGCAGGAGGAAGCCCACCATGATGAGGAGGAAGCCGCTGTACTGCGGATGGCGGATGCTCTTGTAGGGACCACTCGTCGCAAGCTGGTCACGGCGCTGCACCTCGTGAAGAACGCGCCAGCCTGCGGCGATCAGCCAGAATCCACCGATGATGAAGACATAGCTTGCGATGTGAAACGGGCTCAGGTGAGGATCGCGCTTCCATCCGACGAGGTCGACCCAGAGGTGACCGCCGTTGTGCGTGAGGTTGAGTCCAGGAAAGTTGCTCCCGAGCACGCCGGAGAGCAGGTACACGGTGAGGGGATAGCCATACATCTCCGTAAAGAGTGCGACCATGAAGGCCGAGAAACCGCCGAGCGCGCGCCAGTCGCGACCGGTCTTCGGGTGGAAGAAGCTCGCGGCGAAGAGGATCATCACGGCAGAGTTGATGACGACCAGGGCCCAGAGGCCGTATCCGTAGTCCTTCACAGCGCGCTCCCTCCGGACTGATGGACCGCGACGGTCCGATTCTCGCTATGGCGAATGGCTTCGTCCTTTCCGACCACGATGAGCGATCCGCGCAGCATCCCCATCTGGCAGGTGAACTCGTGCTCGCCCGGCTCGCTTGGAGGGAGCTCGATCACAACGTCGCGGTAGGCGGGCAGGCTCACGTGGCGGCCGTAATCCGGAAAGACGACGCCCTCCGAGCACGGGGCCGTCTCCTCGCGGAAGAAGGTCAGACGCACCGGCCGGCCAGCCTCGACGAAGACCCGGTCCGGCATGTAGCGGCCCTTGACCCTCACCCGGGCTTCCTGCGCTTGCTCGGAGTTGCGTGGCCGCGCGTGGGTGCGGCCACTGAGGAACCAGATCCAGACGCCGGCAGTAACGCTCACGCCGGCAAGTGCGATTAGCCACTCCAGCACTCCGAGCGACGCAAGCGTTCCTAGATTGACCGTGATCTTGTCCATTGTGTTTCCTCACGCCTGAGTCTCGGCCGCTCGCGTGAAGATGCCGTGAAGGGTTTCCGGCGATCGTGTGAAGGCCCCGGGGGCTCCGCAGGGCCCGGCTAATCTGGATACGGATGATGAACGAGCGCGTTCTGCTGATCGACGACGAGCCCTCGGTCCACGAAGTCGTCCGCGGCTATCTCGAGAGGGACGGCTTCATCGTCTACTCAGCGACGAGCGGACGCGAGGGGCTCGCGCTGGCCGAGAGCAAGCGGCCGGCGATCCTCGTGCTCGACTTGATGTTGCCCGACTTTTCCGGCGAGCAGGTCTGCAGCGAGATCCGCAGCCGCTCGGACGTGCCGATACTCATGCTCACGGCAAAGTCGGCAGAGGAGCAGCGCATCCAGGGCCTCGAGCTCGGCGCAGACGATTACCTCACCAAGCCGTTCAGCCCACGCGAGCTGGTCGCCCGCGTGAAGGCGATTCTCCGCCGTGCCGAGGGCGTCGAGATGCCGCTGGTTGAACAGCTCAGCTTTGATGGCGGGCACCTGCGCATTGACACAGTCCGTCACGAGGTGCTGGTGGGAGATGAACCGGTCCCCCTGACCCCTAGCGAATACAAGCTCCTGGTTGCGGTCGCGCAGTACCCGGGTCGCGTTTACTCACGCCTCGAGTTGATAAACCGCGTTCAGGGCCATGACTTCCTCGGTTACGAGCGCACGATCGACGCACACGTCAAGAACCTTCGCAAGAAGATCGAGCCGGATCCGCGCCGGCCGACTTACGTAGAGACGGTTCAGGGCGTCGGCTACCGCCTGGGCGCCAAGCGGCCGTGATCGCCGTGCGCGCGGTCGGCTTGCGAGCGCGCCTCGCGCTTGCACTGGCGGCGGTGGCGCTGGCTTCGGTCGCATTGGCGACGATCCTCTCGAACCAGGGGCTCGATACTCGCCTCAACGCATTCGCCCATGACCGCCTGCGTGCCGCTGCGCGCCACAGCGCCGAGCTCGCTGGCGACACCTTTACCCGGGACCGGGGCTGGTCGAGAGCCGGGGTCAGCGAGCTCGACCACCTCGCGCACATGAACGGATACCGGTTGGCGGTTGTGGACGTCCAGGGCCGGAAGTTGAGCCACGGCAGCTTGCCGCGAACAGACCGGGCCAGCGCTGCGGTGCGCGTGAACGGGCGAGAGGTCGGCCAGGTGATCGTCTCGCCGCTCAGCCGCAGTGTCCTGACCGGGGAAGACCGCGACCTGCACGCCCGGCTCAACCATCTCCACCTCCTGGCAGCGGGTCTGGCCGCGGTGCTCGGCATCGTTGCGTCGCTGCTCCTGGCGCGCGAGCTCGCGCGGCCGATTCGTCGTCTCACCGAGGCAGCACGCCGGATGGAGCGGGGAGACCTGCGGGCCCGAGCCTCTCCGGGGGGAGGGGCCGAGATGGACCAGCTCACGCACGCGCTGAACAGGCTTGCCGAGACGCTCGAGCGAGAGGACACGATCCGCCGCGGGGTCGCAGCGGATGTGGCCCACGAGCTCCGCACGCCTCTGGCGGGGATCGTCTCGCGCATCGAGGCCGCCCAGGACGGAGTGATGCCAGATGTGGGAAAGAACCTCGAAGCGATGCACGCCGAGGCGCTCAGGCTCACCAAGCTCGTCGACGATCTCGGACGGCTCGCAGAAGCGGAGCAGCCTGGATTGCTCGTCGAAAAGCGTCTGCTCGACATCGCCCAACTGGCGAACGAGCGCGCAGACTCGTACGAGGAGTTCTTCGCCGCCAAGGGGATCGACTTCCGGCGCGAGCTCGAGATGGCGCCCGCCTACGGTGATCCCGCCCGGATCGAGCAGATCGTCGACAATCTGCTCGCGAACGCCCTTCGCTACACGGACACTGGCCGCGTCGTCATCCGCACGCGGCTGGCCGGTACTGACGCGATCCTCGAAGTCGAAGACACCGGCATCGGAATTCCTCCCAAAGACTTGCAGCACATCTTCGACAGGTTCTGGCGGGGGGAGAAATCGCGGTCGCGCGCAACCGGGGGGGCCGGCATCGGGCTGACGGTCGTGAACGAGCTCGTTGCGGCTCAGGAAGGACGGATCGCGGTGGAGAGCAAGCCCGGCGCGGGCTCACGCTTCGCGGTCATTCTCCCGTCCGAGCGTGGCGCCTGACCGTTCGGTCGACGCAACGCCAGTTCACCGGATCTGCGTCCGCCCTTCACGGCTTCTTCACAGCAGCAGCCGATGCTGCCCGAGTGGCGGCGGCACCTTCCTCTACCACTCACATGTGGACGAGGGCCGCCAGATGGCGGCCGGCCTCTACGGGGCCTTCATGATCGATCCGCCCCGCGGGCAGCAGCGCTTCGAGACAGACCGCACGCTGGTGGTGTCGGAGTGGACCGCAGACGCCGCAACGGGTCGCACCCGTGGAGCGATGCAGATGGAGGGGATGTTCCCGAACTTCTTCACGATCAACGGCAAGAGCTATCCGGACACGGATCAGATCCGGGTGGCGGCCGGCAAGCCCGTGCTCCTCCGCCTCATCAACGCGGGCCAGTTCGCCCATCCACTTCACCTCCACGGGACCGCCTTTCGCGTCGTCGCACGTGCCGGGCACCCGCAGCGGAGCAGTGAGCTTCGCGACACGCTGACGCTTGAAAGCGGGGGAACGAGCGGACATCGCGTTCACCCTGCCCGCGGGGCAGGTGGTTGTTCCACTGCCACATCGGCCACCACCTCACAAACGACGGGGCCGGGCCCGGCGGGTTGCTGACCATCCTGAAAGCAAGTTAAGGGGCTACGAATGTCCCAGGCGCGGCCTGATCATTCTCGTTGTCGCAGTCCTCATGATGGGGGACGCGGCAGCCGTCGTTGCGAGTTCCGTTGGAGGCGACGGCAGCAGCAAGGCGCAAGAGGTGCACACGCTGACCGACGGCAGTGTCCATACGGGCCCGATGCCTTCCGGCACGCACGAGATGAACGACGGAAACACCATGGGCGGCTCCGGAGCCGACGAGAGTGGTGGTGGACAGACGATGGACGGAATGGGCGGTTCGAAATAGGAATTCGTGGCCGGGTGAGTCGGTACTTTCCCGCAGCACTCATCGAGGACGAACTACCGTTGGATGAGCCGGCCCCGCTTCCTAAGCTCGATGGCATGCCCGAAACGCTCGTGTCACCGAAGGCCCTCCCAAACCTCTCGCGTCGATCACACGCCGGTGAGCAGGCGTCGACTCTGCGCCGGGCGTGGCTCGCCCTCTCGGCTGGCCTCGCAGCGTTTCTGGGGCTGCTGCCACACGTGTTGCACCACGCCGGCCCACTTGCCGGAGCCGCGTTGCTGGGCGGGCTCGGGGGATCACTGCTCTTTGGGGCGATCGGTTTCCTGGCGGCGATTCCCTTCCTGATCCGCATGCATCACCGCTTTGGAACCTGGCGCGCTCCCGCGACGGCCCTCGCGCTGTTCGCAGCCGTCTTCTCGGTTTCGACATTTGTCTTCGGTCCTGCCATCAGCGGCGACGGGACGACATCGGGTAGGTCACCGCCGCCGAGCAACCAGGCGCCAGCGACGGGTCACGAGGCCCACCACCAGTGAGCGCGCCATCTGTGAAAAGGGCCATCTTCGGCCTGTGCCTCGTCGGCTTCTTGATCGCGGCGTGGCCCGGATCGGCGTCGGGATCGATCGCGTCAGAAGAGCAGCAGGGGCAGCAGGTCCTGGATGCCGTGAACAACGGTGACCGCACCTGCTCGCAGCTCTCCCGGAACGACCTCGAGGTGGTCGGCGACTACGTGATGGGTCGGATGGTCGGCTCCACGAAGGCGCACGAGCAGATGGACGCGCTCATGGAAAGGACGATGGGGGCGCGCGCCAACCAGCAGATGCACACCGCGATGGGCGAGCGCTTCACGCGCTGCGGACGCGGCAGCGTGCCCTCGAGCTTCGGCTCCATGATGGGAGCGATGGGAATGATGGGCGGTTACGTGGCGGGCAGGACGACGACTGGAAGTGGCGGGATGATGGGAGGCGCCGGCACGTCGAGTCAGAGTGGCGACGGAGACAACGACTTCGGTGCCGCCGGCTGGGTCATGGTCGCGATGATGGCCCTGCTGCTCGTGATCGCTGGGGTTGCTGTATGGCTACTCAGGCCCTCGAGAAGGGGCTCGAGCGCCTCGGCGCTCGGCGTCCTCGAAGCTCGCTACGCGCGCGGCGAGATCGACGCGGAGGAGTACGAGCGCAGGCGACGCGCGCTGGGAGGTACGACATGACCGGTGCGGCTGGTGCGTTCTTCGTGATCGCGGACAACAGGGACATGCACGACGTTGGAGCCGGGTGGTGGATTGTGATGATGCTCGGCATGCTGATCTTCTGGGGTCTGGTGATCGCCGGCGTGGTGTGGCTCGTACGCGAGCTTCCCGGTCGCCGGGCCGACCGCGAGTCGGAGCGGCCACTCGACGTCCTTCAGCGCCGCCTGGCCGAGGGCGACATCTCGGTCGAGGAGTATGAGCGCCGACGCGAAATCCTCGACGGCTCAAGGAAGACCTGAGGGCGTCATGGCGTCGACGACGATGCCGCGGAAAGGGGCATCTCGCGCCTGGGGTTGGCTCGATGAGCGGCTCGGGATCGGGGGGCTGCGCTATCCGGTCCCGGCCCATGCGAACTCGCTCGCCTACACGCTCGGCGGCATCACGCTCGTCAGCTTCAGAGGCACGGCGGCGATGAGGGTCAAAGCCCGATCTCTGGCCGTGCTCAGCTTGTTGATCCTCCTCGTGGTCCCGGGGTCGGCCATGGCCCACGGGGGAGAAGAATCACCGGCGGCAAGCGGCACGCAGGGCGAGGGGGCAGAGGTGAAGGCGCTCGCGATGCAGCCCGCGCGTACGCTCGCCCAGCAGGCGCTCGCCACCTTGCGGGTAAATGGAGATTCGCACGAGGCCGGCATCCGGCTCGATGCCGCGCTCGAGAGCAAGGACAAGAGCGGCATCGACGTCGCTGCGCTCCGCAAGGGCACGGAGACGCTCGACAGCGGCGACGCTTCGGGCGCGATTCCGCTGCTGGACGAGGCCCTTTCGCGGCCCCTTGGAGCCAACAGTGGAAAAGCTCTCCATGAGGCAGGTCGCGAGTTTCAGCCGGCGACTGGAGCGCAAGAGATTGTCGGGATCGTCGTCGGAGGCACGCTTCTGGCGCTCGGTGTCGGCCGTCTTCTCGTGCGCCGCAGACGAACCGCAGGGGACCCGCGGACGGTGCCCGGCGCATGACGGAGATGCAGGAATGCAGGGTTCATCACCCGATTTTCGCGCGCCTCTACGCGAAGACGAGCTCCGCTGCCGAGGAAGGCGATCAGGCAGAGCACCGGCAAACGACGCTCGCCGGCTTGTCCGGGCGCGTGATCGAGGTCGGGGTAGGCAACGGCCTGAACTTCCCGCACTATCCGCGCTCCGTGGAAGAGGTGGTGGCGGTCGAGCCAGAGACCTACCTGCGAGACCGCGCCGCGGAAGCGGCGGCTGAAGCGCCGGTGCCAGTTCGCGTGCTGGACGGACTTGCGGAGCGCCTTCCGGTTGAGTCAGGGTCGTGCGATGCGGGAGTCGCTTCGCTGGTGCTCTGCTCGGTCGCAAGCCAGGAGCAAGCCCTGTCCGAACTGTTCCGGGTCATCCGAGCCGGTGGTGAGCTGCGTTTCTACGAGCATGTCGTATCGAGGAGTCCCGGCACCGCGCGGCTTCAGCGCGCTGCTGACATCGTCTGGACCCGCGTCTCGGGCGGATGCCATCTCAGCCGCGACACGATGACTGCGATCGAGCAGGCCGGCTTTCTCGTGGAATCCTGCGATCGCTTCCCCTTCACGCCGATGCCCGTGCCGCCTCGAATACCGCACGTGCTCGGCGTGGCCCGTCGGCCCTAGCTCAAAGGTTCGCGACCTTCGCGGCCGCAATACACTCGTAACGGCGAGAGGCCGAGATCTATTCGAGGCAGGCAGCGATGCGTGTAGTCGAGATCATTGCGATGGCCGTTCTATTGCTCGGACTTCTGGTGTATGTCGTCCGGGCTCAGCGGCGTTCGAACAGGGACTGATCCACTCACGTCCCTCTGTACGGAGGCTTCTGATCTGGCCTCCCGGCGGCGGACGAAGGACAGAAATCCGCAGAATCGTGGAAGCGCCGGTCGCGACGTCCAAACGATCCTCTGACGTGCCGTAGGATGATCATTGCGCACGCCGAATCCTGCCCCAGGGCGGCCGTCGAGGCTCTCGGCGATTCCGGCGCTGGTCGGGGGACGTGAACAACAGGCGAGGTGCAGATTTCGATGGCGATCAAAGGCAAGTCACGCGCCACGGCGGTTCTGGACGTGCGCCCGATACTGCGGGCTTCGGAGAAGGCCGTGGTCGAAGCGGTGCTCGGCCGGCGGCCGGGGGTGGAGCGCGTGGAGGCCAATCCGGTCGCGCAGACTGCGACGGTGACCTACGACCCGGCGCGGACGTCGGTCGAAGACCTGCGCCGGGTGATCGAGGAGTGCGGATACCACTGCGCCGGGCAGTCGGTTCCGGCACACGTTTGCGATCCGCTGGCCGAGCCGGACCCACCCGACGGCGACGCCGCGGTGGCTCCAGCAGGCGGTGACCCGACGACGGCGGCACCGGCGACGCCGCACTCAGAGCACGAGGAGGATGTGGGCCGCGAGAGACCTGCGGGACACGACGAGCCAACGCTGCGCTCGCCCGACGAGGTGATGGGGCACGGTAGCCATGGCGGGATGTCGATGGACCAGATGGTCGCCGACATGCGCAACCGCTTCCTCGTCGCGGTCGCGTTCGCGATCCCGATCATGTTGTGGTCGAAGATGGGGCGCGACCTCCTGGGCTTTCACGTCGGCGTGCCGTTCGGGCTTCGCGAGGACGTGTGGGGCCTGCTGCTGAGCCTGCCCGTGGTCTTCTACTCGTGCACGATCTTCTTCTCGGGCGCGGTGCGGGCGCTGCGTGCACGCACGCTCGACATGATGGTCTTGGTCGCCGTGGCGGTCGGTGCCGGTTGGCTGTACTCGGTCGCGGTCACGCTGACGGGCGGCGGCGATGTCTTCTACGAGGCCGTCGCGGTGCTGGCGTCTTTCGTGCTGCTCGGGCACTGGTTCGAGATGCGCGCTCGCGGGGGCGCCAACGATGCCGTGCGCACGCTGCTGGACCTGGCGCCGCCCAAGGCGCTGGTGCTCCGCGATGGCGAGGCCGTCGAGGTCCCGACGGCGGAGGTTGTCGTGGGCGACGTGCTGCTGGTGCGCCCCGGCGCGAAGATCGCGGTCGACGGGGTCGTCGAGGAGGGCGAGAGCGAGGTCGACGAGTCGATGGTGACCGGCGAGAGCCTGCCGGTGCACAAGGCCGCGGACGCCGAAGTCGTCGGTGCGACGATCAACAAGAACGGCACCCTGCGGGTGCGCGCGACGAAGATCGGCGCGGACACCGCGCTGGCACAGATCGTCAAGCTCGTCCAGGAGGCGCAGAACTCCAAGGCACCGGGCCAGAAGCTGGCCGACCGCGCGGCGTTCTGGCTGGTTCTCCTCGCCCTGATGGGTGGCGCGCTGACGTTCGCGGTCTGGTTGCTCTTCAGTGACCGTCCTGTCAGCGACGCCGTGCTCTTTGCGATCACCGTCGTCGTCGTCACCTGTCCCGATGCGCTCGGGCTGGCGACGCCGACGGCAATCATGATCGGCACGGGCCTCGGCGCCAAGCGCGGGATCCTGTTCAAGAACGCGATCGCCCTCGAGACCTCCGCGCGCATCGACGCCGTCGTGATGGACAAGACCGGCACGCTGACCAAGGGCGAGCCCGAGGTAACCGACGTAGTCGCCGACGGGCTCGACGAGACAGAGCTGCTGCGGTTGGTGGCCGCGGTGGAGCGCTCGTCCGAGCACCCGCTGGCCGAGGCGATTGTGCGCCGTGCGGAGGAGGCCGGCGCACCGTCGGTCCCGGCCTCCGACTTTGAGAACGTGCCCGGGCACGGCGCGATCGCGACCGTCGACGGGCGTCGCGTGGCGGTGGGCAACCGGCGGCTGATGGACGAGCAGGGCGTCGACCTCGGCGGGCTCGGGGCCCGCCGCGACGAGTTCGCGGCCGGTGGCCGAACCGCGGTGATGGTCGCGGTCGACGGGCGCGCGGCCGCCGTGATCGCGATCGCCGACGCGGCGCGTCCGACGTCGGCCCAGGCGGTCACCGCGCTGCACGAGCTCGGCGTGGAGGTGGTGATGCTCACCGGCGACAACGAGGCGACCGCCCAGCGGATCGCCGGGCAACTCGGCATCGACACGGTGATCGCGGACGTGTTGCCCGGCGAGAAGGCCGCCCGGATCGCCGAACTGCAGAAGGCCGGGCGCCGGGTGGCTATGGTCGGCGACGGTGTCAACGATGCGCCGGCGCTGGCGCAGGCCGACCTCGGCATTGCGATCGGGGCCGGCACCGACGTCGCCATCGAAACCGCCGACGTGGTGCTCATGCGCTCCGATCCCCTCGACGTCGCCACCGCCATCACGGTCGGCCGCGGGACGCTGCGCAAGGAGCACCAGAACCTCGGCTGGGCGATCGGCTACAACACGATCGCGCTGCCGATCGCGGCCGGCGTCTTCGAGCCCTCTCTGGGCCTCGTCCTGCGGCCGGAGATCGCGGCATTGTCGATGTCTGGTTCGAGTCTCATCGTCGCGGTCAACGCCCTGATGCTCAAGCGCCTGCGCCTTACACCACCACAGCCGGACAAGCGCGAGCCTCCGCCCTCGGAGGGCCCCCGCGCTCTGCGCGAGCATGCCGTGCATGCTGCGTGAGCGCACTGCGTAATCCGGTCCTGGCTCGGGGCGCTACGCCGTCGCCAGTCACCACGTCGGCTCGGCGGCGTTGCAGGAGGGCCGGCGGCGCGACGGTGCGCGCCCTGGAGGCTGGCGCAGCGTCGGGACGGGGCCCGGTGGCGGGATCGGCGCGACCGTGGGTGTCCCGGGGAGGACGGTGAGCCGGTCGCCCCAGTGCTCGAGCTCGAGCGCCGGGCCGGTCAGCAGCTCGTAACTGGCGCCGGTAGCGGTGACCTCGACCCGCAGGCGCCGGGCGCGGAACGCGAGGGCGAACGCGACCCGGCGCACGCCACCTGGCAGCCGCGGTGCAAACGAGAGACGGCCATCGTGCTCGCGGGCTCGGGCCAGTCCTCCTATGACGGCCGACCAGCCACCGGCAAGGGCAGCCAGATGGAGCCCGTCGGCGGTATTGCGCGCACTGTCGCGGTGGTCGAGCAGGATCGCCTCGGCCAGGTAGTCGTAGGCGAGCTGCACATCGCCGACCTCGGCCGCGAGAACCGCCTGGGTGCCTGCGGAGAGGGAGGAATCGCGCACCGTCAGCGCCTCGTAATGAGCGAGGTTGCGGCGCTTCTCCTCCTCGGTGAACGCCGCGCCGCAGAGGGCCATCGCGAGCACCAAGTCGGGCTGCTTGACGACCTGCCGGCGGTACAGCTCGAAGTAGGGGACATGGAGCAGGAGCGGGTAGTGGTCCGTCGGCGTGGCGGCGAAGTCGAACGGCGCGTGGCGCGAGAAGTCCTCATCCTGAAGATGGATCCCGAGCACCGCGTCGTAGGGGATCGTCATGGCGTCAGCGGCGGCGCGCCACGACGCGACCTCCCCCGGATCGACGCCCAGCGCTGCCTCGCCGAGGCGCTCGACGACGTCGACGGCGGCGCGCAGGTTGGCCTGCGCCATCAGGTTGGTGTAGAGGTTGTTGTCGACCAGCGGCGAGTACTCGTCGGGCCCCGTGACGCCGTCGATCGAGAAGCGGCCGCCGCGGCGCTCGTCGTGGTAGCCCAAGCTCGCCCACATCCGCGCGATCTCGACCAGCAGCGGGGCGCCGGCCTCACGCTCGAAGCGCGCGTCGCCGGTGGCGGCTACGTGACGTGCCGCCGCGTGCGCGATCGCGGCGTTCACGTGGAAGGCTGCGGTGCCCGCCGGTAGGTAGCCCGAGCATTCCTCCCCCGCGATCGTTCGCCACGGAAAGGCAGCGCCGCGCAGGCCCAGCCGGCGCGCCTTGGCGAGGGCCTCTGGCAGCGTCGACGCCCGCCAGCGCAGCGCCTCCTCGGCGTGGCGCGGGGCGCAGTAGGTCAGGACCGGCAGGAGGAAGATCTCCGTGTCCCAGAAGGTGTGGCCGCTGTAGCCGGGTCCGGTCAGGCCCTTGGCAGGGATCGCACGGCCTGCGGCGCAGGCCGAGTTCTGATGCAACTGGAACAGTGCGTAGCGGAGCGCGTGCTGCACCTCGGGGTCGCCGTCGAGCTCGATGTCTGCGCGGGCCCACACCTCGTCGAGCGCTGCATGTTGCAGCGCGACGAGCGCTTCGAAGCCGAGCGCGCTCGCCCGGTCGAGGGTGCGGTGGGCGTCGGCGGCCAGCGCCGCCGGGTCGGCGTCCGGTCCCCAGTGGTAGGCCAGCAGCTTGACCAGGCGCACCGGTTCGCCGGGCGTTGCCGCTCCCGACGCCGACCATCGCGCGAGGTCGCCGTCGGCCTCATTGGCCTCCTCGAAGGATGCGGGCGCCGCGACGATGTCGTGGTCCATGCCCGCCGCCACGACGTTCCCGCTCTGCCGTGCCTCATGCACGAGTACGGCGCGGCGCCCTTGCCGTTCAGCCCGGCGGGTGACGAGCGTGTTCGGCGGCAGCACGGCGCCCGCACGCGGATCGCCAGAGTACGGTCGCCCCACCCGTCCGGCGACGAGCTCGGAATGGACGGCGAGGTGCAGTGGCCGCTCGGCCGGCTCGACCTCGTATTCGATCGCCGCCACCTCCCGGTGGCCGAGCGACACCAGCCGCCGTGAGCGGATCCGTATTTCGTGGCCGCCGGGCGAGCGCCAGCGCAGCGTCCGCACCAGCATGCCGGCACGCAGATCGAGAACGCGCTCGTGGTCGACGACCGTCCCGGTCCTTATATCCAGTGGCTCATCCTCGACGATGAGGGCGATGCGCGTGCCGTCGGTGACCTCGACGAGGACCTGGTCGACGTCGGGGTCGCCGAAGCCCCGCTCGGCATACGGGATCGGCCGCGTCTCGTAGAAGCCGCCCAGGTACGTGCCGAGGAGCGCGGCGGGCTCGCCCTCGTCGAGCGTCCCACGAACGCCGAGGTAGCCGTTGCTCAGCGCCAGCATGGTCTCGCTCTGTGCGGCGACGTCCGGCGACCAACCACGCTCCCGGTGCACCCAGGGATCGACCTGAGGGGTCATGGCGCGTTCAGCAACTCGGCGAGATCCGCGACGACCAAGTCGGCGCCGGCGTCTCGGAGCTCCTTTGGCTGCCCTGCGCGATCGACCGCGACGACGAGACCGAAGTGGCCCGCGCGTCCGGCGGCGACTCCCGCCCGCGCGTCCTCGAAGACCGCCGCGTGTGCGGGGGCGACGCCGAGGCGGCGCGCCGCCTCGAGGAAGAAGTCGGGTGCTGGCTTGCCCGCCAGCCCGAGCTCATGGGCAACCGCCCCGTCGACCGTTACCGTGAACTCGGACTCGAGACGCGCCGCGCGGAGTATGGCCGTTGCGTTCTCGCTGGAGGTGACGAGGGCCCGGCCGAGTCCTGCCGCGCGCACGGCGGCCAGGAACCGCACCGACCCCTCATAGACGGTCACGCCCTTGTCCCTGATGAGCCTTTGGACAAGCTCGTTCTTGCGCCGACCCAGGCCGTGAACGGTCTCTGCCAACGGCGGGTCGGCCGGCGATCCTTCGGGCAGCTCGAGACCGCGGGCCGCCAGGAAAGACCGTACGCCGTCGCTGCGCGGCTTGCCGTCCACATACGCGGCGTAGTCGGCCCCCGCGTCGAACGGCATGTACGGCTCACCGTCTACGCGAGTCCGGCCGCGCAGGAACGCGTCGAACGTCTGCTTCCACGCCGCCGCGTGCAGCTCGGCGGTCCGGGTCAGCACGCCGTCGAGGTCGAACAGGCACGCGGCGATACCCCTCGGAAGCTGCGGGCGTCCGGTCATGTGTCGTTGGGTCGAGGCGGGTGGCGCAGGACCGCGCGGACCTCGCGCGCGATCTCGAGGTCCTCGCGAGCGCTCACGACAAGGGTCCGAACCGGTGCCCCGCGAGCGCCGATCTCGGCGTCGCCCGTGGCCGCTGCGTTGCGCTCCGCGTCGAGGGCGACTCCCAGCAGTCCGAGCCCGTCCGCCGCCCTGGCGCGCAGTGCGGGCGCGCGCTCGCCGGCACCGCCCGTGAAGACGAGGGCGTCGATCCCCTGCAGGGCGACGGCCATCGAGGCGACCCCGGCTCGCAACCGGCGCACGTAGACATCGAGGGCGAGCCTCGCGTCGCGATCGCCCTCCTGCGCCCGCGCCAGGACCTCGCGCATGTCCGCGCTCCCCGACAGGCCGAGGAGGCCTGACTCGTGCTCGAGCGCGTTCGCCACGCCGCCCGCCTCGAGTCGCTCGTTCTCGAGCAGCCAGAGCAGTAGGCCCGGATCTACGTCACCTGACCGCGTCGCCATTACCAGCCCCTCCAGGGGCGTGAATCCCATCGTCGTGTCGATCGAGCGCCCGCCGCGCACGGCGCATAGCGACGCGCCGGCGCCCAGGTGGCAGCTGACGACCCGCAGCTCCTCCGCCGGGCGGCCGAGCAGCTCTGCGGTGCGCCGGGCGGCGTAGGCGTGCGATAGCCCGTGAAACCCGTAGCGCCGAAGGGGCCAGCGTTCGCGCCACTCACGCGGCAGCGCGTAGGTTGCCGCTGCAGGCGGGAGGTGCGCGTGGAAGGCGGTGTCGAAGCACGCGACCGCCGGCACGCCGGGCAGCCTGCGCGTGACGGCGTCCAGGGCGGCGAGCGACTTGGGCTGATGTAGCGGCGCCAGATCGGTCAGTCTGCGCAGCGCCTCCTCGACCTCGCCGTCCAGCACCACCGGGCCGCGGAAACGCTCGCCGCCGTGCACGATGCGGTGACCGACCGCGTCGGGCTGGTCGAGCTCGTCCCCCAGCGCAGCGCGCAGCTCGGCCTCGTCGGCGACCGCCCGCGGCGCGGCGAGATCATGCTGCGCGAGGATGGCGTCGTCGTGATCGAGCAGCCGCAGCTTGAGGCTGCTCGAGCCGGCGTTCACCACCAGGACACGCACGCGCGCCGCCTACGCCGGAACGCCACGCGGCGGCTGCGCAGGCGTGCCGTCGGCGGCGGGCCAGGTCCAGTCGCGTATATCGGGCATGTCGTCGCCGACCTCCCGGGTGTATGCGCGGTGGCGCAGGCGCTCGTCCGCAAGGCGCTGGCGGAGGTGCGCGGCTCGCGCGCCGAGACTCGGTACGCGGTCGATGACGTCCATCACCAGGTGGAAGCGGTCCATGTCGTTGAGCATGAGCATGTCGAAGGGCGTCGTGGTGGTGCCTTCCTCTTTGTAGCCGCGCACGTGGAAGTTGACGTGGTTGGCACGCCGGTAGGTCAGGCGGTGGATCAGCGACGGGTAGCCGTGGTAGGCAAAGATCACCGGTCGGTCGCTCGTGAACAGCGCGTCGAACGCCCGGTCCGGCAAGCCGTGCGGGTGCTCGCTCTCGGGCTGCAGGCGCATCAGGTCGACCACGTTCACCACGCGCACTTTCAACTGAGGAAGATGCTCCTGCAACAGCGCGGCGGCCGAGACGGTCTCGAGCGTGGGCACGTCGCCGGCACAGGCGAGCACGACGTCGGGCAGCTCGCCCGCGTCGTTGCTGGCCCAGTTCCACACCCCCAAGCCCTCGGTGCAGTGCACGATCGCCTCGTCCATCCTGAGGTAGTTCAGCGAGGGCTGCTTACCGGCCACGATCACGTTGACGTAGTGGCGGCTGCGGAGGCAGTGGTCCGCTACGGACAGCAGGCAGTTCGCGTCGGGGGGCAGGTAGACCCGGATGATCTCGGCCTTCTTGTTGACGACGTGGTCGATGAACCCAGGGTCTTGATGGGAGAAGCCGTTGTGGTCCTGGCGCCAGACATGCGAACTAAGGAGGTAGTTGAGGCTCGCGATCGGCCGGCGCCACGGGATGTCGCGCGTGACCTTCAGCCACTTCGCGTGCTGGTTGAACATCGAGTCGACGATGTGGATGAACGCCTCGTAGCAGTTGAATATCCCATGACGGCCCGTCAGCAGGTAGCCCTCCAGCCAGCCCTCGCACAGGTGCTCGCTGAGCACCTCGAGCACGCGGCCCGACGGCGCAAGGTGGTCGTCGGTCGGCAGCCGCGGCGCAACCCACTGGCGGTCGGTCGCCTCGAACACCGCGTCGAGGCGATTCGAGGCGGTCTCGTCGGGGCCGAACAGCCGGAAGCGGTCGTTGTTATGAACCGTGATGTCACGCAGAAAGGCGCCCAGCACCCGTGTCGCCTCGCTCGACGTACTCGCCGGCGATGGCACCTCGACGGCGTAGTCACGGAAGTCGGGCAGGTCCAGGTCGCGCAGCAGCAGGCCACCGTTGGCATGGGGGTTGGCGCTCATGCGTCGCTCTCCCTCCGGTGCCATGGCGGCGACCTCGGGTTGTAGCGCACCGCGATCGTCGAACAGCTCCTCAGGACGGTAGGAACGCAGCCACTCCTCGAGCTGCGCGAGGTGCTCCGGGTTGGTCGCCAGGTTGGCCAGCGGCACCTGATGCGAACGGAACGATCCCTCAGCGGGAAGCCCGTCGACCTCCTTCGGTCCCGTCCAGCCCTTGGGGGTGACGAGCACGATCATCGGCCAGCGCGGCCGCTCGATGGGACCGCCATCCCGGGCGGCCGCCTGGATGCGCCCGATCTCCCGCACGACCTCGTCGAGCGCCGCGGCCATGCGCTCGTGCATCTCGGCGGGGTCCGAGCCCTCCACGAACCACGGCCGGTGGCCGTAGCCCTCCAGCAGCGCCTCGAGCTCCTCGCGCGGGATGCGCGCGAGCACGGTCGGGTTGGCGATCTTGTAGCCGTTCAGGTGCAGGACCGGGAGGACGGCACCGTCTTGGGCGGGGTTCAGGAACTTGTTGGCGTGCCAACTGGCCGCGAGCGGCCCGGTCTCGGCCTCACCGTCGCCGACCACGCAGCACACCAGCAGCTCCGGGTTGTCGAACGCCGCTCCGTAGGCGTGCATCAGCGCGTAGCCGAGCTCGCCGCCCTCGTGGATAGAACCCGGGGTCTCCGGCGCCACGTGGCTCGGGATGCCGCCGGGGAACGAGAACTGTCGGAACAGCCGGCGCAGCCCCTCCTCGTCGCGGCCGATGTGCGGGTAGACCTCGCTGTAGGTGGCCTCTAGGTAGGTGTTCGCCACGAGGCCGGGCCCGCCATGGCCCGGGCCGGTCACGTAGATCGCGTCGAGGTCATGCGCCTTGATCGCGCGGTTCATGTGCGCATAGATGAAGTTCAGCCCGGGCGTTGTACCCCAGTGCCCGAGCAGCCGCGGCTTGACGTGCTCGATCTTCAGCGGCTCTCGCAGCAGCGGGTTGTCGAGCAGGTAGATCTGGCCCACCGACAGATAGTTGGCGGCACGCCAGTACGCGTCAATCAGCTTGGCCTCCTCGCCGCCGAGCGTGTCGGGGCGAACGGTTACGGCTCGTCGGGTCATCGTCAGCGCGACCTCGTGTTAGGGGATGTGAGCGGCACTCGTTAAGAGCCGGAAACCGACTCCCTTCCGAGCTGACCACCGTCACTTGAAGTAAATACGGGGGGAGGGTATCATCCCCGTCATGCCACAGGAAACGATCAACGCAGAGGCGGTAGCGCGGGAGCACCTCGAGCTCGATGTCGAGGGCATGCATTGCGCCTCGTGCGTGAGCCGGATCGAGAATGCCCTGGCGGGCGTTCAAGGCGTCGAGCGTGCCGCGGCAAACCTCGCGACCGGTCGCGCGAGGGTCGAAGGAAAGGGGCTCGACGTCAAAGCGCTCGAGCAGGCAGTGGCGAGCACTGGATATTCCGCACGGGCACGTCGGGCAGAAGTTGAGCGCGTGGCGCTCGACGTGAGCGGTATGCACTGCGCCTCGTGTGTCGCAAGCATCGAAGGAGCGCTCAACGCGCTTCCGGGAGTGAACGAAGCGGTCGTCAATCTCGCGAGCGAGACGGCGAAGGTCGCGTATGAGCCGCGGGCAACGGACGTAGGGAAGATTGTGGCCGCCGTCGAGAGCGTCGGCTATGCGGCCACTCCCATGGAGGGCATCGAGCGGGAGCTCGAGGTGGTCGCCGCCGAGGAGCGCGGCAGGCGCCGGCTGCGCGAGCTGCGGACGAAGTTCGTGTCCTCGGCCGTCATAGGAGCGCTGCTCCTGGTGCTGGCGTTCGTCTGGTCGCCGCTTCCCGACCGAGAGAACATGTGGCTGATGCTCGTCCTGGCGACGCCCGTGCAGTTCTGGGCCGGCTCCGAGTTCTACAAGGGCGCCTTCAGGCTCGCACGGCACCGCTCGGCGGACATGAACACGCTGATCGCGGTGGGCACGAGCGCCGCCTACCTGTACAGCCTAGTCGCGACGATCGCGCCCGGGGCGGTGGGAGGCGGCACCCCGGACGTCTACTTCGACACGTCCGCCGTGATCATCGCGCTCATCCTGCTCGGCCGCCTCCTCGAGGCGCGTGCCAAGGCCGGAACCACCGAGGCGATCAAGAGGTTGATGGAGCTGCGGCCGCCCAGCGCCCGGGTCATTCGCGACGGGACCGAACTCGAGGTGCCGGTCGAGGACGTGCGCGTAGGCGACGAGATCGTCGTGCGTCCCGGCGAGAAGGTGGCGGTCGACGGCGAGGTCATCGAGGGTCGGTCGACGATCGACGAGTCGATGCTCACCGGCGAAAGCGTTCCTGTCGAGAAGGGTCCCGGAGACGAGGTGATCGGCGCGACGCTGAACCGAGTCGGCTCGTTCCGATTCCGAGCGACCCGCGTGGGGACGGACACGGCCCTTGCGCAGATCGTGCGGCTCGTCGAGGAGGCGCAGGGCTCGAAGGCGCCGATCCAGCGCTTGGCGGACCGCGTCTCAGCCCGCTTCGTTCCCGCCGTGATCGCGATCGCCACGCTCGCATTCGCCGTTTGGCTTGTCACGGGATCGAGTTTCACGAGCGCGATGCTCGCGTTCGTCGCGGTCTTGATCATCGCCTGCCCGTGCGCGCTCGGTCTCGCGACGCCGACCGCGATCATGGTGGGGACCGGCCGGGGTGCCGAGATGGGGATCCTCGTGCGCGGCGGCGAGGCGCTCGAGACCGCTCAGAAGCTTGACACGATCGTGCTCGACAAGACCGGCACGCTGACGCGTGGTGAGCCCAGCGTCACGGACGTCGTTCCATTGGGCTTGCACGAGGAGGAGTTCATCGCGCTCTCAGCCGCCGCGGAGTCTCTCTCCGAGCATCCTCTGGCCCAGGCCGTCGTGCGCTTCGCGCGAGATCGGGGCGTCGAACTCTCGCCGGCGGCCGACTTCGAAGCGAGCGTCGGCCACGGTGTCAACGCTACGGTCGGCGGACATGCAGTGGTGGTGGGGAGCAGCCGGCTAATACACGAGGTGGGCATCGATGCCAGCGCGCTCGCGGAGCGTGCCGCGTCGCTTGAGGCACAGGGCAAGACCGTCGTCTACACGGCCGTGGACGGTCGGCTCGCGGGCGCGATCGCGATCGCCGACACGCTCAAGGCGGAGACGAGGGGGACGGTTGCGGAGCTCAAGCGCCTCGGCCTCGAGGTCGCGATGGTCACGGGCGACAACCGCGCGACGGCGGAGGCCATCGCCCGCGAGGCCGGAATCGATCGCGTCCTCGCCGAGGTGCTTCCAGACCGCAAGGCAGCGGAGGTCAAGCGCCTGCAGGAAGAGGGCCACGTGGTCGCGATGGTCGGAGACGGGATCAACGACGCGCCAGCCCTCGCGCAGGCGGACGTCGGCATCGCTATCGGGACGGGCACGGACATCGCAATCGAATCCTCCGACCTCACGTTGATCTCGGGCGACCTTGGTGGCGTCGCCGCGGCTCTGCGCCTCTCGCGTCAGACGATGCGGACGATCAAGCAGAACCTCGTTGGAGCGTTCGCCTACAACGCCACGCTGGTCCCGGTCGCCGCCGGCGTGCTCTACCCCGTCTGGGGCGTTCTGCTCGATCCGATCTTCGCGGCGGCGGCGATGGCGGCGTCCTCCGTGACGGTCGTGACGAACGCGCTGCGGCTGCGCGGCTTTCGCCGCACGGCGGCAGAGGCGTGAACTACTAAGGAGGAGACGTTCTCATTGCCAGCCTGAGCGACAGCGAGAGGCGCGACGTTCTCAACCGGCTCGCGCGGATCGAAGGGCAAGTGCGGGGAATCTCACGCATGGTCGAGTCCGACGAGTACTGCACGGACATCCTCACGCAGATCTCCGCCGCCGTGACTGCCCTCGACAGGGTCGGGCTCAAGGTGCTCGACGGGCACGTCCACGGCTGTGTTCGGGACGCGATGGCGGAAGGTGGCAGCGAAGCGGAGGCGAAGGCCGCCGAGCTGCTCGAGGCGGTCGAGCGCTTCGCGCGCATGCGCTGAGCCCGACGCTGATCGTGGAGCAACCGATCCAGACCTTCCTGTTCGCAGACCTCGCCGGCTACACGGCGCTGACCGAGGTTCATGGGGACGAGGAGGCGGTGAGGCTGGTCGGCGACTACGTCGACAGCATGCGTGTGCTGCTGCCGGAACACCACGCTGAGGAGATCAAGACCATCGGTGACGCACTGCTCGTCCGCGTTCCGAAGGCAAAAGAGGCGGTCCGCCTCGGAATTCGCGTGGCGCGCGACGTGGGGTCACAGCACGGCTTTCCGGCCGTCCGGGTGGGCATGCACTACGGCGCTGCGATCGAGCGTGACGGCGATTACTTCGGGCGCACCGTCCCTTGAAGGGGATCGAGGAGCCGGTCCAGGTCTACTTTGCCTCGGCCGGCGCCGAGGAGACGCCGGAAGGCCTTCCGATCGATCCTGTCTGCAACATGGGCGTCGACCCAGAGCGCGCGACTGGGATGCTCGTTAACGAAGGAGGGCGGTACTACTTCTGCTCATTGCACTGTGCCCGGCGTTTTGCCGAGGGGCCCGACCGGTTTGTCTGACCTGAAGTGCCCTGACCCAGAGGCCGCTCTCGAGAAGTACCGCGACGTCGCCGCCTCCTATGACCGGCGAACGCGGCCTTCCGCACGAAGGCGGTCGAGCGCCTCGAGCTTCGCCCAGGGGACACGGTGCTGGACGTGGCATGCGGAACCGGTGCCGCGTTTCGCTTGATCGAGGAAGCAGTCGGCCTCCAGGGCCGGCTCGTCGGGCTCGACTTGAGCCCCGAGATGCTCGCTCAGGCGCAAAGAGCGAGTCGCGCGCGAAGGATGGCGAAATGTCACGCTGGTCGGGTCTTCGGCCGAGGAGGCGGAGCTCCCTTTTGAAGTCGACGCCGTGTTGTTTTCGCTCACTCACGACGTCCTTCAGTCGGAACGCGCCCTCGAAAACGCATTCCACCACTTGCGACCAGGTGGCCAAATCGCAGGCTTCGGCGCGAAGTGGGCGAGCGGGTGGCGTGTGCCGGTCAATCTCTACGTCTGGCTCGTGGCGCGACGATACGTGACGACCTTCGCCGGCTTTGGTCAGCCCTGGGATCGGCTGAGCCGCTTCGTACCCAAGCTTCACGTCGAGGAGCTTGCACTCGGCGGCGCGTACGTGGCCTGGGGACGCTTCCCGCCGGCCTGACCACCTCCCGAAGTGCCGCTGTCCGATCTACCCCGGAGCGGCAGCAACGAGGCGGCTTCGCGCAATCGCGGCGCCGACGACGGCGGTGGCCACGATCGCAAGGCTCGTCCACTGCGCCGTGTTGATTCCGAACGCGGAAGCGGGACTGTCGCTTCTGTAGAAGAACATGAAGAACCGGCCGATCCCATACAGGCCGACAACCGTCCAGAGGAGCATGGTCGGACGCTGGAGCCGTTTGCGTAGAGGCCAGATCAGGGCGAGGATCGCAAGTGCGAGCAGGACCTCGTAGAGGCCGCCAGAGTGGTAAGCGACCCCTGGCGACGGCACTTCGGCGTTGGAGCTCGTGTACCGGACGGCCCACGGGAGATTGCTCGGGGGGCCGAAGTGCTCGCCGCTGATGAGGTCTCCGATGCGGCCGATCGCCATGCCGAGCGGAAACCCGGCCGCGAGAGCATCGACGTACCGGGCACTGAGCCGCTTACGGTGCACGTACCATGCCGCCGCTATGGCGCCGACTATCAATGCGCCGTAGAAGGCGAAACCCTTCGAGCCGAGCCAATCGGCGGGTCTTGCGAGGGCACCCGCGTCGTTTTCGAGTAGATACAGGATCCGTGCGCCCAGGATCCCGGCCAAGCCGACGACCGTCACGAGACTGAGCACGCGCTCGGGATCGAGTCCGCGCTTCCGAGCATATTGCGCCGCGAGCAAACCGCCGGCGAGAAGACCCAGCGCGATCATGATGCCGTGCCAGGCGAGCGAGACGGGACCGACGTGCAGCGTTGGATCGATGCCGATCGTGATTACCCCTGCGGTCACGGGCTCACCCGTTTCAGGCGTAGGCCTGTCGACGCGCGTCCTCGCACGCTCGTGGGGCGGCCGCTGAGCGCCGCTCTCACGCCTGCGGCCAGGCTCCCTTGCGTTACGAGGCCGATCACGTGCCCGACGACCTTCGCGTCGCGATCGAGGAAGTACGACTCCGGGATTCCAACCGCTCCCCAGCGGCGCGCCACGTCTCGGTCCTGATCGCGCGCCGTCGGATAGTCAACGCCGAACTCACGGAGGAACGCCCGGGCGTCGCCGCTCAGGTCCTGGACATCGACGCCGAGAAAGAGCACGCCACGATTTCGCCACGTTCGCCAGCCGGCCTCGAGCACGGGTGCCTCGCGCCGGCACGGGTCGCACCATGAAGCCCAGAAGTTGATCACGACAGGCGTGCCTCGAAGCTCTGCGAGCCTGAGTCTGCGGTCAGCAAACGCGCTCCCGAGCCGGTTGCCGAGCCTTTCGCTCAAGAGCCCCTGCTCGAGCAGGGGCAGGTTGAAGTCGGGCGCCTCGGCAGGGCGCCCTTCACCAAGTGAGGTGTCGATTCCACTCGCAGGAGCTCTTCCCAGAAGAGCCCAGGCGAGCAAGCCGACGAAGACGAGCAGTGATGCGAGGAAGGCGCCGACGGTCAGTCCGCGCAGCTTCCGGCGACGGGGAGCGTCCATCGGGGCCGCGATCTTACAAGACGTAGGAGCACTCGGGCCGCAGGCCGGCGAGCCCGACCGGGGCCGCTGTAGACTCGCGCGAAGGAGATGGGATCATCCGGCGGACAGGAGCTGCACCTTCGAGGAGACCTACAGGCTCGCATCATGGAGTCCTTGTGGAAGCTCGGCGAAGGGACCGTAGAGGACGTTCGCAAGGCGCATCCGGAGACGCGCAAGTCGGCATACACAACGGTCCAGACCGTCTTGAACCGCCTCGTCGACCGCGGTCTGGTGAAACGAGCGCGGCACGGTAGCGCGTTTGTCTACAAGACCGCGCTCGACGAGGCCGAATACCTCTCCCAGGCGATCTCCGACCGTCTCGCCGGCGCCTCGCCCGACGCTCGCCGAGCGGCGCTCGTGAACCTCGTGGGCAGGCTTCAGCCCGGGGACCTCGAGGAAGTCGCCCGCTACGCCCAGCGCATAAGGCGCGCACGCGGAAAGACCTGAGCTATGGCGGAGCTTGCCGTAGGCCTGGCTGTCCCCGTCCTGATCGCGCTTCCGCACTTCCTTGACCTCGACTCGGCGGCACCGCGGACGGCAGCGATAATCTGGATGCTCGCGCTCTCGCTGCGGGCACTCGTGGTAGCGGCTCTCGCGGCGTTCGTTTTCGTTTACCTCCCCCAGACCCCGCTGCTCTCGGCCGCCTTCCGTCTTTGCTGGCACGCTGTCGTCCCCCTGCTCGCGACGCATCTCGGTTTCTCTGGGCATGCCTTCGTGGATGCCGCGGCGATCCTCCCCGGCCTCGTCATCGCGGCGTCGGTCGTCTGGGTGCTCTTCGGTTTCGGCCGTGCCTGGCTCCTCCTGCGCGCCCACGTCAAGAGCCGTTTCGTCGGAGAGACGATGGGGTGCACCGTCGTCGAAGATGATGGAATCGTTGTAGCCGTGCCGAGCATCGGGCGCGCCAAGATCGTCGTCTCTCGGGCCGCGCTGGACACGATGGATGCCGAAGAGCTAGAGGCGAGCATCGCTCACGAGCGCGCGCACGCAAGCCGGGGCCACCGGCCGATCCTCGTTGTTGGGTCGTTGCTCGCTGCCGCGGGCCATCTGCTCCCTGGCACGGCCGCGGCGGAGGCGGCGCTCGCGCTAAGCGTGGAGCGCGATGCCGACGAATGCGCCGTGCGGCAGACCAGAAGGCCGCTTGCGCTCGCCAGCGCTATCTGCAAGGCGGCGGGTGCCGGAGCTGCGCCGACTGGAGCGACCGCACTGGCCGGGCGAGGCGGCGTCGCTGTTCGCCTCGAGTGTCTGCTCGGCGGCGGCCGTAATCGGCCGGGCGCGACGTTCGAGCGTGCGATGCAGCTGCTCGCGGCGCTCATGGCCGCAGTCACGATCATGCTGCTCGTCAGCTTTCCGGCATGGGCGGGTGCCCATCCCGCTCCCGAGTCGAGCGCGGCCATTAGCGGCGCGCAATGCCGTTCCTGAGCGGCCCGCGAGTTTCCAGGAGGCATCTGCGCTAGCATCCCGTCGCTCCTACAGAGTGTAGGGACATGTCTCCGACGGATGGACTTGCGCGGATGCAAACGCTTACCAAAGACTGGGACAGGCACGTCGTCGCGGTTGAAGACATCGCCCGTGCCCCCGGCTTTCAACAGCTCAGGGACCTGATCCTCGAGCGCGCCGACCCTTCGCCGGGGGACCGCGTCCTCGATCTCGGCTGCGGCACCGGGCTGCTGACGATCGCGCTCGCGAATCAGGTCGAGTGTGTCTGGGCGCTCGACATATCTCCAGCCATGTCGGAGTACCTGCGTCTCAAGGTTGAAAGCGCCGGGATCGGGAACGTCAAGACTGGCGTCGCGTCCGCGGTGAGCCTTCCGCTCGTCGATGATGGCACGGACCTGGTCGTCTCCAACTACTGCTTCCATCATCTCCGGGACAAAGACAAGCTCCGCGCCCTTGCAGAGGTGGTCCGTGTGCTCGTCCCGGGCGGAAGGCTCGTTCTCGGCGACATGATGTTCAGTGTGGGGCTGTCGAAGCGGGACCGGCAGGTGGTGTCGAGCAAGACCAGGGCGATGCTGCGCAAGGGGCCAAAGGGAGTCTGGCGCCTCGCGCGCAACGCCGCCCGGTACATGACGGCTTCATGGGAAAGGCCCGCTTCGCCGGAATGGTGGGATCGGGCTCTCCGTGAGTGCGGCTTCGTGGACGTCTCGATCGAGGTGCTGCATCACGAGGGTGGCCTCGCCGTCGCACGAAAGCCGACGTGAGCGACGAGCCCGCTGAGATCTACTTATCGGTGCGGCACCGACGGCGCTCCCGCGTCACGCGTTCGCCGGTCCTATTTGCCGCGGCAGGGCTCGTCATTGTGGCCTCGCTCGCCTGGATCGGACAGCGCGAAGACAGTTCCGATCGCCCGGTCATCCTCGTCGCCGGTGACTCAGCGCTCGCGCGCAGCAACGCTGAACGCTTGCGCGACATGTCGCCGCGGCGGCTGCGGTCGTGGCTTGCACGCCTGCCCGCCAGACGCACCGAGCGTCAGGGCCCGGCGACCCTCACGTTCGAGCTGAGCCCCGCCGCCGCGCTTGCGGGCGTTCGAATCGCGGCCAGGGCAGGCGGCGGCGAAGTCCGTCTGCCCGAGCGTCCCGTGGAGGCACACGCCAGACTGCCGATCGTCAAGCAGAGGTACAGGAACAACTGCGAGACAGCGGCACTTTCGATGCTGCTCACTGCGCGCGACAAGCGCGTGGGCCAAGCGGCGCTTCAGCGACGGCTGCCTGCCGACGGTCCGCTCGACCCGCAAAGACGTGGCGAAGGCCTGCCGCTCTGGGGCGATCCTCGGAAGGGGTTCGTTGGGCGGGTGCAGGGAGGGGGTACGGCAGGGGGCTACGGCGTCTACGAGGGGCCGGTCCGAAGGCTTGCAAGCCGCTACGGCGTCGAGCTGAAGAGCCTGAGCAGCGTGACACCGAGTGGTGTGTACCGTCGTCTGCTGAGCGGACACCCCGTTATGGCCTGGGTCGGGCTGAGCGACGGTCCGTACATGACATGGAGGACGCCGGATGGAGCCCGGATCACGGGCAACTTCGGCGAGCACACCGTCGTTCTCACCGGGATCGACCGTGACGGCCTCGATCTGAACGATCCGCTCACCGGCCGGCGCGAGCGCTGGACACGGGACCACTTCGAGACGCTCTGGTCGCGGCTTGGTCGGCGTGCACTTTCGATCTGATGCTGCCTACTGCACGTAGGAGAGGGGATATGCTGCCGGCCGTGCTGGTCGTGAACCGACGGTATCTCGTCGCTCTTGTGGCCGCCACTGCGCTCACGGCCGTCGCGGTCGGCATCCCGACCGACGTGTTGCCGAATCCCTGGTTTACGCGGATGACGCCGGTTCGGCCGATGGACGTCATACTCTGGCCGCTCATCAGCCTCTCGGTCGGGGCACTGCTTGCGACCTATGCGCTGCCCCGCGCGGGGGGCGCGGGTCTTTCCGCAAGTGCCGGCGGCGGGCTGCTCGGGGCCTTCGCCGTCGGCTGCCCGGTCTGCAACAAGCTCGTCGTGCTCGTGCTCGGTTTCTCGGGTGCCCTCACCTACTTTCAGCCGATCCAGCCCCTCCTCGGCCTCGCTTCCATCGCCCTTTCCCTCGTGGTCCTCAGGAAGCGGATCGTTGCCCTTCGGCGCGGCTGCCTTACCGCCGAGCGTCCTCCATCGTGCGCAGCCGCTCCTGGAACTCTTCGGTGGTGAGCTCACCTCGGGCGTAGCGGGCCTTGAGCACTTCGACGGGATCCTCGGGCGAGCCGCGTCCGTTGCTGCCTGCCCCCCCGCATCATCGACCACATCATCCAGCCCATGCCGCCCATCATCACGACCATGGCGACAATCACCAACCAGCCCCAGCCGCCGCCCATGTGGTCACCATCGAACCCACTCTGCGCGACGAGAGGAAACAGGGCGCTCATGCGACGAGATGGGTCGTCAGCTCGATGGGGTTGCGGACGCAGTACACGCCGGGGCAGTGCTCGTCGGCGATGCGCTTGAGCTCTTCGAGCTTCTCGCGCGGCGCTTCGGCGTCGACCTCCAAGTGCCAGTCGATGCGCTCCACGGGGGCGTTGTCGGTGACGCCGAGAGCGCGGCTCATGTCGACCTCGGCCTCCATGCGGGCCCTCATGGAGCGCAGCTGCACGCCCTGACGAGCCGCCTCCTGGGCATAGGTCATCGCGTAGCAGGCCAGCCCGCCCCAGAAGCAGTAGGCGAGCGGGTTGGGCGCCAATCCGCTGCCGCCCATCGGCGGCGGGAAGTCCGCCTCGAACACGACCGGGTCGCCGTTGGGTATCGGGATGGTGGCTCGGAACTGCGGCTGGCCTTCCTGGGTTTGCCACTCGCCATCGAAGCTGACCTGCTGCTTGAGCGCGCTGTGGTCCTGTTCGGCCTTGGCGACGGTCTGGTTGAGGGCATCGACGTTGATGTTGTGCATGCTGAGCTCCTTGTTCGTGGGGGACGGGTGTGATCAGGCGCCGGGCGGGCCGCCGAGAAGGGTGCTTGCGAAGAGCAGGTAGACGGCGACGGCGATCACGAGCACCGCAAAGCCGCGTCCGAGTGTGGCCTGCGGGACGCGCCCACCGAGCTGCGCGCCGCCGAGCGCGCCGACGACGCACGCAGCGCTCATGCTCACGGTCACCCCCGCGTCCAAGCCCCGCCCGGCGAGCAGGTGAAAGAGCAGACCGACGAGCGAGATGGAGGTGATG
>JBBRDT010000005.1:0-63141 GCA_038203635.1 Solirubrobacterales bacterium | reverse complement strand
CCACGGATGACGCTGCGAACCTTCGCTGGATCTGCGTCCTCGGGCTCGCCCATGCAACCAGCATGGGCTTCACCCTGCGTCCTTGTCCAGCTCGGTTCTCGCGCCCCCGTGGGCACGCGGATTCGGAATCAACCATCTAGGCGCCACCTTGCCGCGGCAGCGCGGATACGCTGTCCCCTTCGATGACCTCGGCTTTCTCAGGTTCGGCACCCCGCGTGGACGACCGCACGACGAGACTGCCGCATCGCAGGCCGGCAGAGCGAACGCTCGACTTCGTCGACGCACTGGTTCCCGACGCACATCTGAACGCTGCGGTGGCCGGCATCAGGGGGCTCGGCGGCGCGGGCCTCAGAGTGCTGGCCGTCGGCCCGAGCTGGACCGCCGCCGGGCTGTGGTCCAAGCACACCGCCGCGCGCGCTGTCGCCCCGAGCATCGTCGAGGATCCCGGCGAGTATGCGGCCCGGTTGCGGGAGTTGGCAGCCGGCTGGGGGCCGCTCGTCATCTATCCGAGCCGCGAGGAGACGATCGACGCGATGCTGGCAAACCGGTCCACGTGGGACGAGGTGATCCTGCCCTTCCCGGCTGCTCGCGTGCTCGACCGGGTACGCGACAAGGCGCGCCTCGCGAGTACCGCGGAGGCTTCCGGGATCGACACCCCCGAGCTTCTGTACAGCGGCCCGGCGCAGGGGCTGCGCTCCGCCCGCTTCTGGCGTCCGGTGGTCGTGAAGCCCGCGCGGCCCGTGAGCAGACTGAAGACGGCTCGCCTCGCGCGCAACTCGGGCGAGCTGGAGACACTTCTGGAATCGCTGCCCGACGACGAGCAGCTGCTCGTCCAGGAACGGGTGACGGGCCCGATCGTGTCGGTCGAGCTGGTGCTCGACCGGGAGGGCGACATCGTGGCCCGGTTCCAGCACGTGACGCGGCGCACCTGGCCCTCGGCCGCCGGTTCGATCGCGCTGGCCACCAGCGTCGAGCCCGACGAGGCGCTCGTGTATCGCACGGCATCGATGCTTGCCGGCATCGGCTACTGGGGCCTGGCCCAGGTCGACTTCGTGGACACGCCGTCCGGCTACGTGCTGCTGGACGTCAACCCGCGTTTCTACCGGTGCCTGCCGCTCGCGATCGCGTGTGGGACCAATCTGCCCGCGCTGTGGCACGCCGTCACGACCGGCCGGTCGGTCGGAGGCCCGCGGCGCTACCGCGTCGGCGTCACCTACCGGTGGCTCGAAGCAGACTTCGCGGCGGCTGCCCGCGGCGCGCCGCAGCGTCTGCTCGACCGCGCACCCCGGCCCAATACCGGTGCCTCATGGGCGGCGGGCGACCCGCTCCCCGGCTTCCTGCTCAGCGGCCAGGCGGTGATCGACCGCGGCCTCCGGCTGACGGGCCTGCGCAGGCACACCCGCTGATGCTCCCTACGTAGGGCGGTGCAGACCGAAGTTCATCGTGCCGCGCTCGACGCGTTGCTCCCCGAATGGGACGCGCTGTATCGGGCGGATCCCGATGCGACGCCGTTCTCTTCTGCCGGGTGGGCCCGATCCTGGTGGCCACACTGGTCGGGAACCGCGGAGCCTTGGATCGTGACCGTCCGCGATGGCGGTCGCCTGGTCGGGTTGGCACCACTGGTCGTGGCTCGTCGCGGGCCGTTCCGGGTGCTGGGCGAGCTGGGTCGCCCGCCGTCGAACTACTGGAGCTTGCTGGCAGACCCCGCGGCGCGCGAGGCAGCCACGGCGGCCGTCGCCGCCGAGATCCGCTCGCGATCGGGCGAGTGGCACGCGCTGCTGCTGGGCGGGCTGCCACAGGGCTCGAAGCTCGAAGGGGCGCTGCGCGAGACAGGGCTGCGAGTACGCGCGCGGCGCCCGGAGCCCTATCCCGGAATCGAGCTCCCGGACTCGTTCGAGCGTTACCTGGCGGACTTCTCGCGCAAGCGCCGCAAGGACATGCGACGACACCTTCGCCGCCTCGACGACGGGCGGATCGAGCTGCGGAACGTGACCGCACCCGGCGAGCTAGGCCCGGCGATCGACCGCTGGCAGGAGATCAGGGTGCGCTGGTGGCGAAGCCGCGGCAAGACCATGAACCCCGATCACGCCAGCTCGCGTTTCAGGGACTTCATGCGGGACCTGGTCGCCACCCTGGTACCGCAGGAGCTGGCGCAGGTATGGGAGTTCCGGCAGGAAGGTGAGGTGGTGGCCATCGACGTCAACCTCCTCGACGCGACGCGCTACTACTCGTGGATGGGGGCCTACGAACCCGCAGCAGCGCATCTCGGTCTCGGCAGGGTCGCGATCCTCGAGGGCGTCCGGCAGAGCATCGCGGCCGGCCGCTCGTACTACGACCTGATGGTCGGGGGCGAGGACTACAAGTACTCGTACGGCGCGACCAACCGCTATTGCCGCTGGATGATGGTGGGCAGCGGACGCCCCGCCTCACGGGCGGCGCTCGCGGTGGGTGCCGCCGCCGGCCGCCTCCGAGGCGCGTCTGGCCGCTAGGGCGTGACGCCGACCGGCGGCTGCCCGCTCGGAGCACCCTGATCCGGCGACAGGTAGACGCCGGTGCAACGCTCCTGCGGCGTCCGGCCGCCGCTGCAGTTCAGCCTGTTGTCCTTGCGCAGGAAGTTCCTGATCCTGTACTCGCCGACGATCTCCGGCTCGCCGAGCTCGCCGTCCTGGACGGGGACCCGCCAGTCCTCACTCCAGACGTAGGCGGACTTCCGGCCCTGGCCGGGAGTCGTGAAGGCCTCGATGTGACACTGCACACTGGTGCTCGGCGTGCCGGATTCGGCGGCCTGGTCGGGCGACAGGCAGACCGTCTTGAACTCATACGGTCCGGGCAGATTGCGGTCGCGCGTCCCGTTGGCGATCCGTCCCGCGGTGACCCCGATCTTCTTGGTGACGGCCGCCACGATCTCCGGGTCGTCGGCGGGCACATCGCTCGACCCGCCGCCGTCACCGCAGCCGCAGACCGCCAGCGCAAGCGCGGCGACAGCCCAAGTTGATCTGTTCGGAAAACGCACTGAGGACAACCACGTCACCTGGCCGCCGGAACCGCTATCGAGGGCGCCTGATCCGGCAGCACGTTAAGTTACCGTTAAAGGCTATGAGTCCCCCGAGCACGCCGGTATGATCGCGCGATTCCGGCAGTGTCGGATCTAAGGAAGCCAGACGGGGCCCGGCGCGACCGGGCAGGGGGAAAACCGAATGAAGACCGCAGACGTGACGGCGATCTCGCCTGAGGCCACGGACGACCGGCTCGTCGCGGCGGCAAAGGCTGGAAGCCCCGAAGCTTTCGCAGTCCTGTTCCACAGGTACCGGCCGGAGATCGCGCGGTACGCCGGGCGCACGCTCGGCGACGACGGCCGCGCCGAGGACGTGGTGCAGGAGATCTTCATCTCGGCGCTGCGCGGCATCGGCACGCTCGACCGCCCCGCGGGCTTCAAGCCCTGGCTCTATCGCATCGCGCACAACGCCTGCATCGACCACATCCGCCGCCACGGGAAGGGCCGGGAGGTGCCGTTCGACGCCCATGGGCTTCCCCCGGCCGAGGAGATCCGCCTCTTCCGGCAGCTGCCGTCGAGCCACGCCGCGCTCGCGCAGAAGGAGAACTTCACCAACCTCCGGCAGGCGCTCACCGACCTGCCCGAGGCGCAGGCCGAGATCCTGGTGCTGCGGGAGCTCGAGGGATTGTCCTACGACGAGATCGCGGTGCGGATGAGCATCTCGCGGTCGGCGGTCGAGAGCATGCTGTTCCGGGCCCGGCGCGCCCTGCGGACCGAGTACGGCGAGATCTCCACCGGCGAGCGCTGCCGCCGCATGCGGACCGTGATGGCACAGACCGTCGAGGGTGTGGGCCGGCGCAGCGAGCGACGGATGCTGATTCGGCATCTCGACGGCTGCCCCGGCTGCCGTCGCGACGCTTTCGTGATGGGCCTCGGGCCGCTGCTCGACGTCGAACGGCGGCGCGGCCTGCGCGCCGGGCTGTCGCGCGTCGCCGCCCTGGTGCCGCTGCCCGGGTTCTTCAACCGGCGCACGGAGGAGACCGCCCCGCTGTCGTCCGAGACCGGACAGCTGTCGTCCTCCGCCGGCACGGCCGGCACCTCCTTCGCGACTCACGCACAGGCGGCGATCACCCACGTCACGATGTCGGCCGGGGTGAGCGTCGAGCACGCGGCCACCGCGATCCAGAAGGCGGCCGCGGTGATGGCCGCGGCGGTGGTCGTCAGCGGTGGCGGCTTCGTCGCGAACGGGGTTCGCACCGAGCGGCCGGTCCCGCCTCCCACCGCTGCGAAGCGGGTCGCAGGCGCGCAGGCGCCGGGCATCGTGCCCGCCCGCCCCGGAGCGGTGTTCACCTCGCCGATGCCGCTCTCCCTGGCACCGCTTGCGGCCGGTCCGCCGGCCACGGTCCTGTCCGTCGATCCGGCGCTGTCGTCGGGGCCCGCGTCGGCGCCCGCGCCCGCCGGCGCGCCCGCGAATCCCAATCCGGCGCCGCCCTCAGGTCCTCCCGTGGCGGAGAGCTCATCCCCGCCGGAGGAGACAGCAACATTCGACAGCTCGGCAGCGACCGCGCCGGACCCCCAGCCCGTCGAGGACGTCGTCGCGGAGCCGCCCCCTCCGGAGCCTCCGGCAGACCCTCCACCCCCCGACGTCGTCGAGCCTCAGCCTCCGGTCGAGGACCCGGTCGTGGTCCCGGATCCGCCCTCCGGCGGCTCGCAGGGTCCATCCGAGGGCGAGGCGAGTGGCAACACGGGTGGGTCGGGCACCATCGAAACCCTCCCCAACGCAATCAGCTAGCCCCTAGCTGAACATGCGAGAGCGGCGGGCTGCGAGCCGCTTCGCGGGCGAGCGGTAGATCTCGCCGGTGCCGAGCTTCGCGGCCGCGATCACGGGCTCGTCCAGCGCGAGACCCTGGCGCTCGAGCTCGTGGCAGTCGACCCACGTGTGGTGGGAGTCGTGGGGCTGGATGACCGCCGGCAACTCCCCGCCGGGGGCGTGCTCCATCAGGTAGAAGATCCGGCCGTCCTTCATCTCCAGTGCTGCGGAGACCCATCGGACCGGGTGATCGGTCCGGTTGAAGACCTCGATGAAGACGGCCCACCGGCCGGCGCCCTGCGTGTACACGGGCAGACCGAGCCGCGCCTCGACCTCGATCGCACGGCGACGCCGCAGGCTCCGCCCAGCCTGCCACGCCAGGCTCACGAGGGAGAGCACCGCCGCAAGGATTGCGACGCCGAGCGCCGTGTCCAGCTTGTCGAGCCCGGCCACCTCCGCGTCCGCCGTATCCGAGCTGCCCGTCGCTTCCACGGGTGCGGGCGGGCTCGTTTCGGAGCGCGCCGCTGCACGTTCGCGCACGTCGAGCACGAGATCTCCGTCGTCGTCGACGTCGAAACGCCCGGGAATGCCGTCCAGGTCACGGTCGCGTCCCGCGCCGGCGGGCCCGGCTGCCCGGGCGCGCACGCGGCCCAGCACACCGGCGCCGATCGGCACCCCGGCGCGGGCCCTGGCAGGCCGCCCTCCGCCGCGCCGGCGCGCCACAACGGTGCGACGCGGGCGCGCATAGTTCTCGAACACCCGCAGCGTCCCCAGCCTCGCACCCGCACGCACCTGCACCACTGCGCGGTTGCCCTTCCCGGCCACCACGACCGGCCCCAGGTAACGGCCCGTGGAACCGAGCAGGTGCAGCGTCACCGTGCTCGCCGGGGGTACGAGCCTGAAGCTTCCGCGCACGTTCTCGACAGTGCGCGTACGCCCGTCGAGCGCCAGTGCCACGACGGTGTAGGAGGCGGGCAACCGACCCGTGATCGCCGGCCGGCGCGCATCCCCCACCGCCGGGAGCGCGAGCGCGACCGCGAGCGCGCACGCCGCCGCCAGGCGGGCGCGTGCTTTCCGGCTCAGCTGTGCTCGATCGCGGATCGACACCCTGTGAGTCGGCATCGACTTGGCCCGACTGCCGCTTGACCGCGGTGCCTGGTGGTGGGTGGCGCCTTGCCGCTGGGCCGCTAGGCGCCTAGGAGGCGTCTGTCGGGATCCATTCGGGCTCGCGCCAGAAGATCCCCTCTTCGGTGCTGAGGTCCTTGGACATCAGCGGCGTGTAGTACCGCGTGCCCTCGAAGAAGAAGTGGGTCACCTGGCTGTTGCGAGTCCGCGCCGGGTCCTTCGCCGGCGATCCGCCGTGCAGCAGGTTGGCGGACCAGATCAAGGCCTCGCCCCTCTTGATCAGGCCGTAGTCGATCGGGAGGTCCTTGACGACCGACTGCATGTACTCCTCGTATTCGAGGTACTGCGTGTGGTCGGCCTCGACGCCCACGTCCTGCATCGTCACCTCGGGAAGCTTCTGACTGCCCGGGTGGTAGAAGAGCGGCCCGTTCTCCATGTCCATGTCTTCCAGCGCCACCCATACGCCGGCCATGAAGGCAGGGGGCTTGGAGTTGAAGTGGATCGTGTCCGAGTGGGCGCGCTGCTGGGTGGGCATCCTGAAGTTCAGCGTCTGGAACGGAAGGGGCTTGCGCCCGTAGAGCTCCTCCAGGATGCCGAGCACCCGCGGAGCTGTCGCGATTGCCTTCACGTTCTCACTGATCTTCCAGGCGTCCATGATCCGGTGCGACGTGTAGAAGACTCCGTCGTCACCCCACCGCTCGGGCTCCGCCTCGTCGAGCAGGAGCGGCGCGAAATCGTTGACAGCGCCGTCGAACACCTCGGACGGCAGCCCCAGGTCCTCGATGATGAAATAGCCGTCGCGGTCGAACTGTTCCCGCTGCGCGACAGTCGTCAGCTTCGTGTCGGCCCCCGCCTCCAAGAGCGCGACTATAGCGCGTCACAGAGAGGCATATACCGCATCGATCAGGGCACGGTTGCGCGGGTTCTGCCAGCGCGGACCGGAACGGTTCATGACGTAGGCGAAGGCCAGTCTCGCGTCGAGGTCGGCAAAGCCGAGCGACCCGCCCGCGCCGAAGTGGCCGAAGCTGCGCGGGTTCGGCCCCAGCGGCCGCTCACTCTGTGTGAGCTGGAATCCGAGCCCGAATCGCGAGGGGCGACCAAGGACGAAATCCATCCCGTCCGAGTGCGGCGTGATCGCCTCCGCAACCGTTGCCGGGCCGAGGAGCTCGTCCAGGTCGGCGTAGATACGAGCGACTCCCGAAGCCGTTGCGTGGCCGTTGGCAGACGGTATCTCGGCCGCCCGCCAGGCGCGCGTGTTCACGGTGCCGAGGCCTGACAGCTGCGGCGGGTTCAAGTACACGCGGTTCAGCATGAACTGGGTCGCCTCGTCGACCTCGACGGGCCGCTGCTCCTCGACACCCTCGACGAATGCGGACGCCTCGCCGGCGAACAGATAGTCGGCGGTGCGCGAGTCGTCCCGCGCGTCGAGCCCGAAGTGGAAGTCCGCTCCCAGCGGCTGCGCGACCTCGCGCCGGAAGAACTCTCCGATGCTCGCGCCGCTCACGCGACGCACCACCTCGCCGGTCAGGAAGCCGAACGTGTTGACGTGGTACCCGTGCGTGGATCCCGGCTCCCACCACGGTTCCTCCGCGGCGAGTACCCCGACCATCGCATCCCAGTCGTAGATCGAGTGCGGGGACAACGTACGCCGCACCGCGGGCACGCCGGCCCTGTGCGAGAGGAGGGTGCGCACGGTCACGTCCCCCTTTCCTGAGGCGGCGAACTCGGGCCAGTACCGCGACACGGGCGCGTCGAGGGCGACATGGCCGCGCTCCACGAGCAACAGGATGCAGAACGTCGCCATCGCCTTTCCCATCGAGAAGACGGCCACGAGCGTGTCCCGGTGCCATGGCCGCGTGCGTTCCGCGTCCATCCACCCTGCCCACACGTCCACCACGGGACTCCCCTCGAACGTCACGGCCACGGCCGCTCCCAGCTCCCCGCGGCTGCTGAAGTTCTCGGCCAGCGCGTCGCGCACTCCCGCGAAGCGCTCGTCGCAGAAGCCCTCGATCGAGGGTACGGAGTTCACGGGCCGGCGCCTGGCGGCCTAGACGTAGGCGATCACGCTGCGGATGCCGTCCTGCGCCTCCATCAGCTCGAATCCGCGGTTCACCTCGTCGAGCCTGAGCCGGTGCGAGAGGAACGGGTCGACGTCGATGTCGCCGTTCAGATAGCGCTCGACGAGCTGCGGCACCTGATCACGGCCCTTGACGCCGCCGAAGGACGACCCGCACACACGCCGGCCCGTGATCAGGAGGCGCGGAACTATGTCGAGCGTCTCGCCCTTGCCGGCGACGCCCGCGACGGTGCAGAGACCCCACCCCATACGGGCAGCCTCGACCGCCTGGCGCATGACCGCGACGTTCCCGGTGGCCTCGAACGTGTAGTCGGCGCCGAAGCCGCCGGTCATCTCGAGGATCCGCTCGACCGTGCCGTCGCCGATCAGCACGTCGGTGGCTCCCTGCCCGCGCGCGAGCTGGAGCCGGTCTTCCGACAGGTCGACGCAGACCACGCGCTCCGCCCCCTGCAACCTGCAACCTGCAACCGCGCCGAGGCCGACCATGCCGGCCCCGAACACGACGCACGTCGAGCCGGGTTCCACCTGGGCCGTGAACATCGCGGCGCCGAGGCCCGTCGACAGACCGCATGCGAACAGGCAGGCGCGATCGAGCGGGGCGTCGGGAGAGACCTTCGCGAGCGCGATCTCGGGCAGGACCGCGTATTCGGCGAAGGTCGATGTGCCCATGAAGTGGCGGATCCGCTCGCCGTCGCGGGACAGGCGGGTGGTGCCATCCGGGAGGTAGCCCTTGTTCTGCTGCTCGCGGATCGCGAGGCACAGGTTCGTCCGCGGACTGCGGCAGTGGATGCACTCCCCGCATTGCGGCGAGAACAGCGTCACCACGTGGTCGCCCTCCTGCACGAGGCGCACATCGGGGCCGACCTGCTCGACGACACCGGCGCCCTCGTGGCCGAGCACCGTGGGGGCATAGCCCGAGGGGTCGGCGCCCGAGGCCGTGTAGAGGTCCGTGTGGCACACGCCGCAGGCCTCCAGCCGCACCAGCACCTCGCCGGCCCGGGGCTCGTCGAGCTCGATCTCCTGGACCTGGAGGGGCGCCCCGAACTCCTCGAGCACCGCCGCGCGGATCTGCATCGCCATCCCCCTCTCGTTCCGCTTGAGCGGGCAAGGATGCCACGCCGCGGCACTGGACGAATGTTGACGCTCGACGAATGTTGGTTTTAGAACGCCGAGCGGCGAGCCGAGGATGTGTGAAGAGCTGGATTCGATGTCAGGACGCAACCCAACCTTTCGCAACTTCCGCGACGGCCGACGCCGCCTGCTCGCTGCCGCGCGCGCGGAGGACGGCATCATGCTCGTCGAATTGCTGGTGGCATCGATGCTCGTCGCCATTGTCTCGGTCGGCGTGTACACCGCGATCGTGGGCTCCTCGAGGGGGGCGGCCAACGACCGCCACCGCTCGATCGCCGCGGCCCTCGGGTCGCAGGACCAGGAGCGGATGCGCGCGCTCAAGGCCACCGACCTCTCCAACTACCGCCTCTCGCGACCTGTGATTGTCGCCGGCACCACCTACACGGTCGACTCGCGCGGCCAGTGGGTGAGCGACTCGAGCGGACTGCTCAGCTGCTCCAGCGGTTCGTCAGCGGCCAACTATCTCCACATCACCTCCACGGTGACCTGGCCCGGCATGGGGGCGCTGAAGCCGATCGCGATCCGCAGCCTGGTGGCCCCGCCGTCCGGCTCGCTGGCCGCGAACCAGGGCAGCCTCGCCGTGAAGATCACGGACCAGGCGAACAACCCGATCTCCGGCCTGGCGCTCAACCTCGGCTCCCCGGCCGGCATCAGCGACTCCACCGACTCGAGCGGGTGTGCCGTGTTCGCGTCCATCGACGCGGGCAACTACCCGCTCACCTTCTCGCAGGCCGGCTACGTCGACGTTGGCGGCAACAACTCGGTCTCCAAGACCGAGTCCGTGACCGCCTCGACCACGACCACGGACAACATCCTCTACGCACAGGCGGGCGCGATCGCGGTCAGCTTCGACACGAAGGAAGGCAGCAACCCGGCGCAGGCAGCTCAGGCACAGACCCTGACGGTCTCCCACAGCAACCTCCCGGCTCCGGGGCGGCGCACGTTCGACCCGGCGGGCGTCGCCCACGACACAATCGACGCGACCGGCCTGTTTCCGTTCACGAGCGGCTACGGCGTCTACGCGGGCAGCTGCGCGAATAACGACCCCCTGGTCTACGACCCCAATTACTACCAGTCGAACCCGGGACTCGTGACGGTGGCACCGGGTGGCAGCTACGCCGTCACGGTCAGGCAGCCGGCCCTCAGGATCCGCACACGGCGCAATGGCACGAACTACTCCGGCGCCGACGTCCTGGTAAAGCTCACCTCCTCGGGGTGCACCGAGACCTTCCCGCACCAGACCAGCGATGCCTCGTTCGCACTCCCGAAGCCGGCCTTCCCGTTCGGGACATATCAGGTCTGCGCCGACGCCCCGCAGCCGAACTGGCCGTACACGGTAAGGCGGCGCACCGTCACCGACATCGCAAACACGGACGCGGACGGTACCTCGGTCGTCGACGTCAACATCCCTACCAGCGGCTTCGGCAACGCAGGGCAGTGCACATGACCCGGCTTGCCGAGCGCATCCGCCTCGGCCGCGAGGACGGCTTCAGCCTCACCGAGCTGCTCGTCTCGATTCCGATCGGGCTCGTACTCCTCACCGCGGTGTTCATGATGATGCGCGCCACGGTCCGCCACAGCGTGGACGTGGCCGATCGCACCGAGGCGGTGCAGCGCGGTCGCACCGCGATGGAGCGCGTCACCCGCCAGCTCCACTCCCAGGTCTGCCCCACGACCACGGGCACCGCGCTGACCACCGCCAACGCCAACACGATCACCTTCTACACGGACATGTCCGGGGGAGCATCCCAGCCCGAGCAACACACCATCACCTACGACCCGACAGGCCAGACCCTGACGCAGTACGAGTACGCCGGAAGCAGCGGCACATGGCCGAGCATCACCTACCCGAACTCGCCCACTCGCACGCGGCAGATGCTCAACAACGTGACGGCGGTGTCAGGGGTTCCCTTCTTCAGGTACTACCAGTACGCGGCGGACGGCACCGTGTCCACGACCGCGATGACGACGCCGGTCTCCCAAACCAATCTGCCGCGAGTCGTGAGCGTCGCCGTCAGCTTCGTCTCGAAGCCCAGGAAGGCGAATGCGTCGTCTCCCACCACGACCTTCCAGGGCGAGGCCAGCATGCGCACATCCGACCCCAACAACCCGACTCAGAATGCGCGGTGCCTCTGATGCCCTCACACCTCCCGCCCACTGCACTTCGCATGGTCTCGAAGCTGACCTCCCGCACCAGGCAGGAGAGCGGCATGGCGATCGTCGTCGTGATCAGCATGATGACCGTGTCCCTGCTGGTCACGCTCAGCGCCATCGGCACGGTCTGGGGCGACATTCCGCTCGCGCGCGGGGACCAGGACCGCAAGCAGGCATATTCCGCGGCGGAGGCAGGCATCAGCTACTACTCGTACCACCTCGACCAGGACAACACCTACTGGCTCAAGTGCACCAACGTCCCGGGACCCGGCGGTGGCCAGCTCAGCCCGGTGAACCAGGCCTGGAGCGGCTCCGGCTCCGACCCGCGCAATTGGCGCACGATTCCCAGCTCGAATGCGGAATACACCCTCGAGCTGCTCCCCGCTCCGGGCAAGTCGAGCTGCGTGCAGAACGACGAGTCGACGATGGTCGACCCCGCCAACGGCACGTTCCGGATCCGCGCCACCGGCCGCATCGGCGGGACGAAGCGAAGCATCGTCGCGACCTACAAGCGCAAGGGCTTTCTGGACTACCTGTACTTCACCGACCTCGAGACGCTCGACCCGTACGCGTATGCGAGCGCGAGCGCCCAGGCGAGCGCGGCGGTCAACTGCATCATGTACCACTACCAGGGCCGTGACAGCGGCGACTGCACTGAGATCCGCTTCATCACAGGCGACGCGCTCGCGGGGCCGTTCCACACGAACGACTCGATGCTCATCTGCGGCGATCCGTCCTTCGGCCGGACGTCGGTGGACAAGGTCGAGTCGTCCGGGCCCAACCCCGGATACTGGGAACAGAACGGCTGTGGTGCCAATCCGAACTTCCTCGGCACGTTCCAATACGGCGCGCAGACCCTCCCGCTGCCGACCACAAACTCGTCGCTGTCGACGATCGCGCTGCCCGCCTATCGCTACACGGGGACCACCACGATCGCGCTCAACGGCGCGAGCATGACGGTCACGAACTCGAACCTCTCGCCGAACACGCAGACCGTCTCATTCCCCTCGAACGGAGTGATTTACGTGACCAACGGATCCTGCGCCACGAGCTACAAGCGCAAGCAGCAATACAACGACCCCCCCGGTTGCGCCAACGTGAACCTGAGCGGGACGTACTCGCAGGACCTCACGATCGCAAGCCAGAACGACATCATCATCCGCAACAACGTGACCGCCACCAATGGCGCGCTGCTCGGCCTGATCCCCAACAACTTCGTCCGGATCTACCACCCGGTCAGCAACTGGGCCAACAACGACAACAACTGCACGAACGGCCCCGGCACGATGGACAACGTCAGGCTCGACGCCGCAGTCCTGGCGCTGAACCATTCGTTCATCGTGGACAACTGGTATTGCGGCGCGGACCTCGACACGCTCACGATCAACGGCGCGATCGCGCAGAAGTTCCGCGGGACGGTGGGCACGGGCGGCGCCGGCAGCGGCTCGGGCTACATCAAGGACTACAACTACGTCGACGACCTCCAGCACCGCGACCCGCCGGCGTTCCTGAACCCGACGCAGTCGTCGTGGACGATCAGGAGATTCGTCGAGCAGTCTCCCGCGCGCTAGTGCACTCCGGCGCGTGCAGCGAGCGCTTGCTTGAGCGCGGGAACATGTGACAGGATCGCGTCGTCGCTCTGCCCGGCTTCCTCGGCTGCCCTGAGCCACGCGAAGTGTTCCTCGGTCGGCACCTCGAGAGGGCGGCCGACGGCGCGCTTCCTGGCGCACTTCACGACGTATTCCGCTTCGGACTTCCAGTGGTAGTGGTTCACACGTAGCCGCGCGGACGAGTCCGAGGGGGCCCTCGGCCCGAGGACGGGGAAGTGATTCTCGTCGACAGCGGACAGGTACGGGTATTGGCAGTGGTGCGAGCTGTGGAAGGTGATGACCCGGGTGGGATCGACGACGCTCTTTACGTTGACGCCGCCCTCGTCGTCAATCATGCGCTGATAGTTCTCGATCACCAGGCCGGACGGTTTGGTCTTGTGGCCCGAGGAGCCGAACATGGCCCAGCGCACCGCGACGCCCGGCCATTGCTCGTAGTCGGCCAGCACCGCGGGCAGAGATTCGCCGCTGGGACAGAAGAGGAACTCATCCAGGTCGATCACGGCGATCCAGCGTGAGTCGTAGCGGTGCCATCGCAAACAGTCGTTGTATGCCGGCATCTGGCCGAGCCGGCCATCGAGGACGGGCCAGTCTCGCACCGTCACGATCCCCTCTTCCACGTACGGTGCAAGCACCTCGCGGTGATGGTCCTGGCTGAAGTTGTTGTAGAGGAAGAACCGCTCCACCCCGACCAGCCGATGGAACTCCACCCATTCCGCCAGGTAGTCGGCCTCGTCCCGGTAGATGGCGCAGACCGACAGGTAGGCAGGTGCGCGATCCGCGCGCGTCGCGTCCCTGCGCCCGTCCGCCCAGAAGTCGGCCTGGGTCCCCGCGATGTGGATCAGGCTCTGCGTGTCGAGCATGTCGCGCACCTCGATGCCCGCGTCGCGCACGCGGCGCTCGAACTCGGTCGCGAAGTCCAAGTGAAGGCGGTACTGCTCGACCAGCGACCTCCTGAACGTCCATTCCAAGCCGAGCGTCTGCTCGAGCAGGTTCCAGGCGTCGAGCCGCATGGCGGGGAGTTCCTCGGGGGCGCACGCGAAGTTGAGCAGCGCGCCGAAGGACAGCACGGCGTCCCGATCGGGGTCTGGACTGGAGAGCTGCTCGGCGGGCGTCCGCAGCTGCGGCTGCTGCTGCTCGGCTGCTTGCACGAACGAGGCGAAGCGCGCGACCGGGTCAGCGCCCGTGTCCGCGAAGCAGGCGAGCGCGCGGCCCAGCGCTTCGGCGGAGGGGAGCGTCCTGATCCATCTGTTGTGCGGCCGTTCCGTGAGGTCGTACCTGCGCCCGCCGAACAGGCCGGACACCACAGCCTGGATCCGTTGCGTCCAAGCACCTCCCTCGCCGGCGATGCGAATGACTTCCTGGAGCTCCTTGGCAATCTCCAGCCGGTGGTCGCGCTCCTCCACTTCGAATGTCGGCTGGGATCGCGCACGGCGGAGGTACTCGAGCAGCCTCCCCCATCGAGCGTCATCCATGTGCATCCGCTGCCCGCCCTATCCGGCGCGGTCGGCCACGGGTGCTTCGTAGCCGTAGTGGGCCGCCAGATCGGCGGTGATCGGCGCGATGCGGGCCCACGGGACCGTCGTGTTCCGATTGCGCTGGTTCACGTTTCGCGGAATGCTGTCGAGCGCCCGGGCGGCCTGGTCTGTGGTGACGTCGAGCTCCACCAGCTCGGCGAGGCGCATCAGCAGCGCGACGTCGAGGTCCTCCAGCCGGTATGTGATGTCCGCGTGCGCCTCTGCCTGCGTGTTCCAGGCCCGCCACAACAGCGCGGCCCGATCGGCTTCGCGCGCCGGTTCGTATATCTCGGGAACGTGGTTGCCGACGACGGTCGGGAACGGCTTCTCGCGGCGATGGTCGGACAGAAACGCGATGCCGACGATCGACCGGGTGAACTCGAGCGGGTGCCGGACCTGGTGCAGGACGACGGCGTCGGCGTCGCGCCAGTCGACGGGCAGGTCGCCCGCAGCCTGGGCGATACCGAAGACCTTCTCGTGTTCGATGCGGACGCCGAGAGCGCGGAACAGTTCGGCGGCGTAGGCAGTACCGGAGCGTGGGCGTCCGGTGACTATGAAGCGCTTCATCGGATCCTCACTCGGTGAAAGCGGTCAGCAGTGCGTGCGGCGCAGTGTATAACGGGGCCGTGCGAGCAGCGACCCCAATTGCGTAGTGTCCCCGCGGATGAGCGACGTCCGATGGGCGCGAATGCTCGACTACGTGCGCCGCGCACGTTCGAGCGATACCTTCGATGCGAAGGAGCGCGTCTACAGGCTGGAGGCGGCACACGAACTGCGCCGGATCGTGGAACTCTCCGCCGCAGGTGAACCGTGGCTCGAAGCGCTCCGCGCGCTTTCGGCCCGCACCTTTGCCGGCCGGCCCTACGACCTCACCGAGCGGCCGCACCAGGGATGGCTCCAGCGAATCGCTGCACCGGAGTCCCTCGGACGAGCCCTCGCTGCCTTTCTCGACTCGAGTCAAAGCCCGGTCGAACGACTCGACTCGTTCGTGCGCGCGGCCGCACAAGAGCGTCCGGACCTGCTCACACGTCCCGAGCTGCTCGCCAAACGCGACAGCGGGCGAAACGACGGGGTGCTCGCGATCGGCTCGCTGTTCAACTTCGCGTGCGCGCCGGAGGACCTCCCCGTCATCCGGCCCAGGCTGTTCGACATGCTCGAGCAGACGCTGGGCTACGAGTGGACCTACCGGCTCTCGCTCGTCGACCAGTACGCGCGGCACCTGGCCTTCGCCGAGGACGTCAGGGCGCGACTCGACGAGGCGGGTATCCCGGTGCGAGACATGCTCGACGCTCAGAGCCTCATCCAGGACGCGGGTGAGCACGCCGACTTCTGGATGGCGGGCCGACAGAAAGGCTCGCGTGACCGGCAGCCGAAAAAGGCGTACCTGTCCATCTGCGCGATCTATCGCGACGAAGGGCCTTATCTACGAGAATGGATCGAGTTCCACCGGCTTGCCGGAGTCGAACGGTTCTTCCTGTACGACAACTTCAGCGAGGACGATCATCTCGAGGTGCTCGCGCCCTACGTGGAGGAGGGGATCGTGTCCGTCCGGAGGTGGCCCGTCTTCAACCCCCAGGTCGCCGCATACAACGACTGCATCCGCTGGCATCGTTACGACTCGCGCTGGATCGCCTTCATCGATGTCGACGAGTTCCTTTTCTCTCCGACCGGGCAGCCCTTGCCGGAGGTGCTCGCCGACTATGAAGCCTGGCCGGGTGTGGCGGTCGCCTGGGTGATGTTCGGCACCGGGGGCCATCGGACCAGACCCGTCGGCCTGGTGATCGAGAACTATCTCCGCACGATCGCGCGAGTGGAGGGCGGCATGAACATGAAGAGCATCGTCGACCCCACGCGCGTCACGACGTATGCGAGCGCGCACCACTGCGCTTACCCGTATCTGTCTGCGGTGGACGAGAACCACGTCCCGGTCGACGGTCACACCCTCGTGCCACCTTCGGTCGAGCGGCTGCGGTTGAACCACTACCACTGGAAGTCCGAGGAAGAGTACGTCGCGAAATGCGCACGCAAGCGCGCCGTCGGGCGACCTCTCGACGTGCCCACCGAGGAGTACTTCGAATGGCTCAGGGCAGCGGAAGAGGGGGTGACGGACGAGACGATCCTGATGTTCTTGCCGGCGCTACGCGCAGCGCTGGAACGGTGAACGCTGCCTCTAGGTGGGGCGGCGCACCAGCGACAGCGGCCGCTCGCCGGCGGCCCATTCCTCCAGCTGGGGGAAGCCCTGGGCGCCGTAGAACTCGGCCACCCCCGCCATGGTCTTTGCCTGCGCCGAGTAGTCGCTGTTCTCGATCACCCGGTGCTCGCGCACGAACCTCGAGCCCGGACGCGTCAGCATCGAGAAGCAGTCCCGGAACCAGTGCTCGGCCTCCCTCCACCGGATGACCTCCTGGCCGATGCACAGCAGGCCGGCATCGCGGCAGAACTGCTCGAACAGCTGCGCGCTCATGCTCTCGCCGCGCCATCCGACGGGCTTGAACGGCAGCTTGCCGGTCTCCGGGTCTCGATAGGTCGCGAGATTCGAGTGGTGCAGGAACGCGACGCCATCCGCGCCCAGCGTTCGCGACAGCTCGCGTATGTAGGACTCGACCACGTCGCTCTCGCAGTGGACGAGCGAGTCGAAGCTGAAGGCGAAGTCGACCTGCCCGTCGGGCGCCATCGGCAGTGACAGGCCGTCGTTCTTGTGGAAGCTCGCGTGCGGATGGGCGGCGAAGCGCTCGCGGCAGACCTCGACGCAACTGCCCGCCAGATCGACGCCGATCAGGCGATCGCAGAGCTGGACCAGGTAGCGCGTCCAGCGCCCGTGGCCGGACCCGATCTCGAGGATCGTCGCGGCCGGCAGGAACTCGCGCACACGTGGATAGAGCATGCCCCACCACTGATAGTCGGGGCCACCCCAGCGCTTGGACCACTCGTCTCCGCGCTTGGACCAGTGATAGGCATCCCAGCCAGCCTCGTTCTCGGTGACGTCACCCATGTGGAAAGCCTAGATGGCGAGCGGCATGACGTCCGCTCCAGTTTGCTCTTGCCACCGTGTTGCCACCGGTACGGCTGTTGTGGCCGCTGACTGCCGGCACCGACCACGGGCACAAGTGAGATACGCCGGTTAGTGTCTCCAGCGATGACCGCTTCCAGCCCAAGCGAACAGGCAGACATCAGTTGCGCGGCCTGCGGAGCTGCCAACGCGTCTGACTCTCGCTTCTGCGGTAGCTGCGGGGCTGGACTGGCCACCACGGTCTCGTGCCCATCCTGCGGGCGCGAGAACGCGGCCGCGCAGCGGTTTTGCAATCAGTGCGGAGGACAACTCGCGCCCGGGCACGCCGACGGCCCGAGCAGCACCGAGGCCCCGGCAGGCGATCGCGGCCCGGGCATGCTGCGCGACCAAACGCCCGACGCCGCCGGGCTGAGCGGCGAGCGCAAGCAGGTGACGGTCGTGTTCGCCGACGTGAAGGGATCGATGGATCTGGCGGAACAGGTCGACCCGGAGAAGTGGCGCGCAATCATGCAGCGCTTCTTCGATCTGCTCTGCGAGGGCGTGCAGGAGTTCGGCGGCACGGTCGACAAGTTCACCGGCGACGGAATCATGGCCGTGTTCGGAGCGCCGGTGGCGCAGGAGGACCATGCCCAGCGGGCCTGCTATGCGGCGCTTCGGATGGGCGCGCTGGCACGTGATTACGCCACTGAGCTGCGGCGGACGCTGAGCCTCAGCTTCGCGACCAGGATCGGCATCAACTCGGGCGAGGTCGTTGCCGGAGAGATCGGCCCCGAGGGCAACCGCGAGTACACGGCGATCGGTCACACCGTCGGCCTCGCGCAGCGAATGGAGGCGCTGGCCGAGCCGGGCAGCGCCTACGTGGCCGAAGCCACCGAGCGCCTCGCGCACGGCTACCTCGAACTCGCCGACCTCGGCGAGTTCGAGGTCAAGGGCGCCAGCCGACCGATCAGGGTCTTCGAGCTGCGCGGCATCGGCGCGGCGCGCTCGCGACTCGACCTCTCGCGGGAGCGTGGCTTCTCGCGATTCGTCGGCCGGGCGCGCGAGATGGAGATCCTCGAGCAGGCTTTGACCGATGCCGACGAAGGTCGCGGGGGCGTCATCGGCATCGTGGCCGATGCCGGCGTCGGCAAGAGCCGCCTCTGTCACGAGTTTGCCGAGCGCTGCCGGGCGCGCGGGATCGCGGTCTATGACGCGCAGTGCCAAGCCCACGGCGAGGCGATCCCGCTGATGCCGGTGCTGCAGATGATGCGCGGATACTTCGGGATCGACGAGGAGGACGACGAGCGCCTCGCTCGTGAAAAGGTCGCCGGCCGCGCGCTGCTGCTCGACCCCGCTTTCAGCGACGACCTGCCCCTGATCTTCGACTTCCTCGGCATCCCCGATCCGCAGCGACCCGCGCCCCAGATGAGCGCCGAAGCGCGAGAGCGCGGATTACAGGGAGTGGTCCAGCACCTGATGCGTGCGCCGAATCGTGATTCGACGGCGATCAACCTGGTCGAGGACCTGCACTGGATCGACGAGGGCTCGGATGCGTTTCTCGCCGCTCAGATCGCCGCCGTCGGGGGGACGCGAACGCTTGTGGTCGTCAACTTCCGTCCCGAGTACACAGCGGATTGGCAGCGCTCCGAGGTGTACCGGGGAGTGTTCCTGGTGCCGCTCACACCCGCCGACACGAAAGAACTCTTCGAGGATGTCGCCGGCACCGACCCCTCGCTCGACGGGATGGCCGAGCTGCTGCACGAGCGAACCGGCGGCAACCCGTTCTTCGTCGAGGAGGTCGTGCGCGAGTTGGTCGAGGACGGTCACCTCAACGGGGAGCGCGGTGCCTACCAACTGGTGGGATCGATCGAGCAGATCCGCGTGCCGGCCAGCGTGCAGGCCGTGCTCGCCGCCCGCATTGACCGCCTACCCGAACAGGCCAAGCGGGTGTTGCAGACAGCATCGGTGATCGACACCGACGTTCCGGAGCCGACATTGGAGCGCGTCGCCGGCGCGACCTCCAGCGGAGAGCTAAACGGACCGCTGAAGGATCTGATCGCGGCGGGGTTCCTGTACGAAGCGGAGCTCTACCCCGAGCGCGTGCTCGCCTTCCGGCATCCGCTGACTCGCGAAGTCGCCTACAACTCCCAGCTCGCCGAGCAGCGAGCCGCGACGCACGCCGCCACGGCGAAGGCGATGATCGAGTTCGACGCCGATCGCCACGACGAGCTGGCGGCGCTCGTGGCCCAGCACTTCGAGCAGGGAGGAGACACGCTCGAGGCCGCTCGCTGGAACGCCCGGGCCGCGTACTGGGCCGGCCACAACCAACCCCAGGAGTCGCTGCGGTTGTGGGGGAAGGTGACCGAGCTGGCCGATCAGCTCCCCGACTCGGGTGAGTCCGTCGCGCTGCGGATCTCCTCGCGCGCGCTGCAACTCGACTTCGCCTGGCGGCTGGGAATGGAAGCTGAACGCTTCGAAACACTGCTCGAAGAAGCGCGCGAGCTGGCGACCCGCGTGGGCGATCTAAGGTCGCTGTGTCTGCTCGAGATGCTCGGGCCCGGTCGGGCCGGCCAGGTCTTGCACGGAAGTACGTGGATCGCAGCCACGGGAAGGGCCATCGCTCTCGCCGATCAGAGCGACGACCGAGCGTTGCGCGTCGCGATCCGGGTTGCCGGCGCCTACGCTCCGATGTGCGCCGGCCAACTCGACGAATGCGAGCGCAGGCTCGACCAGGCGCTCGAGATCGCCGGCGATGACGTCGGCGCCGGCGCCGGAATCGTGATCAGCTGTCCAGTGGCCTGGGCGCACATGGCCAAGGGCATCATCCGGCGCAACCAGAATCGTCTCGACGAGGCGGAGGAGTCGATCCGGTACGCACTAGAACTGGCCGGTGAGCAGGCTGATTACGAGACCGAGAGCTGGAGCCGCGGCAACCTCGCTGACTTGCTGGCTACGCGGGGAAGGCTCGACGAGGCGCTCGGACAGGCTCAGCGAAACTGCGAGCTGACAGAGCGACTGGGCGACGTCTTCTCGCGAACCTGGGCGTTGGTGAATCTCAGCCTGGTCCGCACCGAGAGGGGCGACGGCCCCGGCGCCGTGGAAGCGATCGAACGCGCGATCCGGAACTACGACGAGGCGATGGACAGCGGTGGCGAAGCCGAAGCATGGCGCGGAATGGTGCTGGCCCGCGCCCTGCTGGGCGCCGGTCGGATCGATGAGGCCATCGACGCCGCAGAGCGGAGCGCGCGAATGGCGCGGGAGCGAGAGATGCTGCTGACGCTGCCGCTTGCACTCCGAGCCCTCGCCGAGGCGCAGATCGCCGCCGGCGACCCCCGCGCGCAGGAGACCCTTGACGAGGGGGCCAAGGTTGCAGAGGAGATCGGCTGTAGCTACGAGGCGGAGCGGATCGAGCAGTTGCGAAGCTCGGCCCGAGTCGGAACCTGAGGATTCGGTAGCGCGCCCGACTGGATTCGAACCAGTGACCTTCGGTTTCGTAGACCGACGCTCTATCCGGCTGAGCTACGGGCGCGTGGGGGGCATTCTAGAGAGCGATCCAGGGGCGTCAGGGGCTGTTCGTTCCCTGATGCGCGGCGGCGGTGTACGGCTCGAGCAGCTCCGGGCGCCGCGCCGCAAGCATCCCGAGCCGCCTGCCGCGCCAGCCCTCTCCTGACGCCCAGCGCACGACGTGGGTGTGCTCGAAACCGGCCCAGGCCAGGACGCGCCGCAAGACATGCGGCCCGGTCGGCCGCCACGCCAGGCCGTGCACGCCCGACATCAGCTCCTCCACCGACTCCTCCGCCAGGATGAAACCGTCGTCGGGGCGGTCCAACGTCGTCGCCGTGTCCAGGACCAACAACTCCTTCGTGAGTCCCGCGGCGATCTGCAGGCCCCTGATGGGATCCGCGAGGTGGTAGAGGACCCCGGTGAAGACCGTGATGTCGAATGGCTCGAGGCCGAGGTCCGGAAGGTCCATCAGGTCCCTGACCTCGAACTGCACGTCCGCGTTGGGCCCGCGCCTGTGGCGCTGGAGGAACCGGGCTTGGTGGATCCAGTGCTCCCGCACGTCGAAGCCGCGGCAGTGGCCGGCACCCGCGTCCTTGGCCCAGAACAGGTAGGCGCCGCAGTTGCAGGCGCAATCGAGCACCGAGCGCCCCTCGAGCCCGGCGGGGTAGAGCCTGCGGAGCTTGTGCTTGAACCCCTTCTCTCCTGGCTGGAACGACACCGGGCCGAAGGAGTCGTCGTATGAGCCCTCGGGGGCCTCGAGGGAGACGCTGGTGCTGATCTCGGGCGTCACCTGAACATCCAGGTGCCAAGGGCCCAGGCGAATGATCTCCTCCCGCAGGTCAACGTCGGGCATCTAGAACCATCCAGCGGAGAGGGTGGGATTCGAACCCACGTGGGAGGCATGAACCCCCCAAACCGCTTAGCAGGCGGCTGCCTTCAGCCTCTCGGCCACCTCTCCAAACAGGCCGTGTCGGCGGCCTTTTCGCGCATTGTAGGTGCGGCCCTGCCCGAAGCCGCGGTGCGTTACGCGTAGTGCACGCCCTCGTCGTCGGGCTCCTCGACCGTCTGGTCGCAGGTCGGGCAGTACCAGCGCGCCTCGAGCGCCGTGCCACACACGCGATGCACCACCGGCTCGGCCCCGGAGTGGCGCGCACCCCAATCCGCCAGCAGCCGCAGCGCCCCCGCCAGCTCTCGGCCGGCGGCGGTCAGCTCGTAGATGTAGCGCGGCGGACGCTCCGAGTACGGCTGCGCCAGCAGGAGGCCGTCCTGCTCCAGGCGCCGCGTGCGGTTGCTGAGGATGTTGGGGGCGATTCCCCCGATCCGTTCCTGCAGCTCGTTGAAGCGCAGCGGGCCCGCGAGCAGAGCCTCCACGACAAGCAGTGTCCAGCGGTCCCCCACGGCGGCAAGCGCCTCCGCGAGCGGCGATCGCCGGTCAGTGTCCTGCTCGCTGTTCTCCACCTGCGAGATCGTAGCCCGCAGGGCGCTGGTACCCTAGCGACTTGCAACTTGCTAGTTACCTCGGGAACCACTAGGGAAAGGCGTCGGATGAGCACCATCACCGATCTTCAGCAAGCGATCCAGCACGCGGTTGAACGCGTCGGCCCGGCGGTGGTCGGCTTCGGGCGCGGTTGGGGCCGGGGGAGCGGCGTCGTCGTCGCTCCCGGCCGGATCCTCACGACCGCGCACAACCTGCGCGGGGAGGAGGTCACGGTGAACCTGCCCGGCGGGCGCCGCGAGGCGGGCCGGGTGGCGGGCATCGATCCTGACCTGGACCTGGCAGCGGTCGCCGTCGACACCGGCGACGTCGAGCCCGTCGAATGGGAGCCGGCCGGCGCAGGGCCGGACATCGGTAGCCCCGTGATCGCGCTGGGCGACCCCGGCGGGCGCGGCCTGCGGGCGACGCCCGGCTTCGTGTCGTCGGAGGGGCGCGACATACGCGGTCCGCACGGTCGCATGATCGCCGGGTGCATCGAGCACACCGCTCCGCTTCCGCGCGGGTCCGGTGGAGGACCGCTGGTCGACCTCGAAGGACGCCTGCTGGGGCTGAACGCGGTGCGCCTCGACGGCGGGCTGATCGTGGCGATCCCGGCCGGCGCGCATCTCGCCGAGCGCGCCGAGCGCCTGTGGAGCGGCGACAACGTGCGCCCGTTGCGCCTGGGCGTGGCGATCGCGCCCCCGCGGGTCGCACGTCGCCTGCGGCGCTCCGTCGGCCTGCCGCACGTCGACGGCCTGCTGGTCCGGTCCGTCGCCGACGACAGTCCGGCCGCGGCGGCCGGCATCGAGCGGGGTGACCTGATCGCGGGCGCCGCGGGACGTCCGCTGGCCGGGGTCGACGACCTCTACGAGGCGCTCGACGCGCTCGCGACCGGCGACAGCCTGGACCTGCGCGTGGTGCGCGGGACCACCGAGCGCGACGTCGTCGTGGCATTTGCCCGCCCCGAGGCGGCGACGACATGACCGTCACCCGGGCACCAGAGCTGAGAATCCCGGACGAGCCCGACCGCGACCAGGCCGAGCGGGAGCTTGCCGAGCGCGAGCTCGAGGCGCTCGACGCCTACTCGCGCACAGTCGCCGGCGTAGCCGAACGGCTTGCGCCGTCGGTCGCCAACCTGCGCGTCACCCGCGCGACCAGGCGCGGCCGGATGCCCGCGGGAGCGGGCAGCGGCGTGGTGCTGACTCCGGACGGCTTCTTGCTGACCTCGGCGCACGTGATCGCCGGGCGCGGCCGCCAGGGACGCGCGGCCTTCGTGGACGGACGGGAGTCCCCGTTCGAGATCGTCGGGCACGACGCTCTCTCCGATCTCGCGGTGGTACGCACCGAGGCGCGCGACCTCGTGCCGGCCACGCTCGGGAACGCCGAGCGCCTGCGCGTCGGCCAGCTGGTGGTGGCGATCGGCAATCCGCACGGGTTCGCAGGATCGGTGACGGCCGGCGTGGTCTCCGCGCTCGGCCGCTCGCTTCCCGCGCGGGCCGGCAGCACGGTGCGCATCATCGACAACGTCATCCAGACGGACGCGGCGCTGAATCCGGGCAACTCCGGAGGGGCGCTCGTCAACGGCCTGGGCGAAGTCGTGGGAGTCAACACCGCCGTTGCCGGCATCGGGCTGGGGCTTGCGGTCCCGATCGACTCGGCGACGCGCGCGATCGTCGCGGCGCTGATGTCGGATGGACGGGTGCGGCGTGCCTACCTGGGCATCGCCGGAGGTCCCCGCCCGCTGCCGCCACGCGCCCGTGCCGAGCTCGGGAGGAGCGCCGCCGTGGAGGTTGTCGAGGTCATGCCCGACAGCCCGGCCGACCGCGCGGGTCTGCGCCCCGAGGACCTGATCGTCTCGCTGGCCGGCGAGCCTGTGACCGACGTGGTGGATGTCCAGCGGCTGATGGGCGCCGACCTCATCGGCACGCGGCTCGAGGCCCTCGTCCTGCGCGGGGGACGGACCCTGACGATCGAGATCGTGCCGGTCGAGCTCGGCGACGCCGGTTGACGGTAGGCGCGTGATTTCCTGCTGCGTCGGAGGGACGTAAGTAGTAGGGTCGGTGCCCCGGTCTCCTCGCTCGGCTCTCTTGCCGGCGGCGCGGCTGGGATCTGTGGATTGGCCACATAGCTCTCCCCGTGGCAGGTGCCCGGGGACGGGCGCAGGAGGACCGCATGCCCCCCACCACCTGGCTTCGGCCGTCGCTTCTTCCGATCGTCATACCGGCGGCCACGCTGCTCGCGTTCCGCGGTGCGCCCCGCGAGGTGGGCGACGTTTCGGCGCACCCGCGGTTCCGCACCGTGGACGAGGCGACCGGCCTGAAGGTCTTCGTCGGGATCAGGGTCGAGACCTCGTCCCCCGACACACTGCTCAGAAACGTGGAGATCCTGGCCGACTGGGTCGGGGCCGCCAAGCGGGACGCCTCCGAAGCCGTCGTCAGCGGAGAGTGGGACGTGGTACACGACATCGAGCTCGTCGTGGGTAACGACGCCGTCCACATGACCGCGGCCGACTTCGCCCAATATGTGCACGACTTGCGCTACCGCGAGCACGGCCCGCGCGAGCGTCGCATCGCCGGCAGGTAGCCCTACCTTTCCGATCCGGGCGCCACTCCGCGCACACCCACCTTCGGCTCCTCGACCGCCCGGATGTCGGTGAAGCCCGCGCGGCGGAACCATCCCATCACCTCCGCCTCGCTGTGCCGGGAGTCGTGCTCCGGAGAGAGGGCGTCGAACCACGTGAGATGGATGTGGTCAAGCGTGCGTGGCCGCACCGTCCTTTCTCCCCAGCCGGTGCGCGGCCGCAGACCCGGGAAGCGCCGCAGCATCCGGTAGGCCCACAAAAGCGCGACCGAGACATACGCGAAGGCCTTGGACAGGGCCAGGAGCGCCCTCGGCGGCAGCCTCGTCACGCGCAGTGCGTCGAGCACGTCCTTCGTGAAGCGGAACGGGTTGAAGCGCTTGGCAAAGACGTAGACGTACAGGATCCCGCGGGGCTTCACGAGGCGCGACAGGGCCTCGTGCCCGCACGACGCATCAGGCGTGTGGTGCAGGACACCGGAGCACCAGACCAGGTCGAACAACCCTGGCTTGAAGGGCGGTGCCAGCACATTGCCCTGAACGATCTGGACATTTGGCAGGTCCCTGCAGGACTCGAAGGCCTCGTCGACGGCGTCGCTGATGTCGAGGCCGACGACCAACCCCGCGTCGTGCTCACCGATCTGGCGCGTGAAGACCCCTGACCCACACCCGGCATCGAGCACGATCGCCTCTTCCACGCGCGCCTGAGGGACCATCAGCCGGCTCAAGAAGTCGTCCCAGGTCTCGCCCGGCGTGCGACCCCACAACGTGGACTGCTCGAAGCGGCCCTCGTGGTGCGCCTTCCATTCGAAGTCGAAGGTGCGCGCCACGTTGTCCAAGCCCGCCATCGCGACGTTCATCCGCGGGATGCCGCGGACGATCGGATAGGTCGCTGCGCACTGCGCGCAGGCGAGCGTTCCGGTCATCACGACGCCGTCTTCAGCGGCCGTGACCGTCGCTTGGAGGTCCGCGCCGCAGCCTGGACATGCCAAGAAATTCAGGAGGTTCGGATCGATCGGGCGATCGTAGCTGTCGCCCTGAGAGCGGAGGGGGTGGGATTCGAACCCACGGTCCCGGTTAACCCGGGACAGCGGTTTTCAAGACCGCCGCATTCGTCCGCTCTGCCACCCCTCCGGACAGATATCTGGCCAGGTTCGAAGGATAGGCCGCCGATCGGTGCAAGAATTCGTGGCGCCAGGCCGGAATGCTGGGCCGATCAGGCGTGGTTGCCGATAGATGGCCTGTGCAGCCAGGCCCTCGCCGAGCACGACCTGCGGTAGAACCTTCGATCCCCGTGGCAGTGGGGGATATCCTTAATCTCGCCCGCCGTACCTCCAAACGGATTTGATCGACTCCATCCAGACACAGACCGACTGGCTGGTCCCGTCTGGCGAGCAGCAGGGGCTGCGCCGCTACGTCCAGACGATCCGCGAGCGGTTCAAGCTGATCGTCCTGACGGTTCTCGTCACGACTCTGGCTGCCGTGTTGTACGTGGGCACCGCCGAGAAGACCTACGAGGCACAGGCGACGATGCTCGTGACCCCCGTCCCACGCGACAACACGACGCTCACGGGTCTCAGCCCGATCACCGCATCGAGCGATCCGACACGTGATGTCTCCACCGCCGCCAGCCTCGTCACGACGATCGACGTGGCGCGCAAGGCCAAGGAGAAGCTACTGACGGAGCGCAGCGGGCGCTCCCTGCTGAAGGACGTCGTCGCGGAGCCGCTGGCGCAGGCCAACCTCGTCGTGGTGACGGCGAAGGGATCGAGCGCGGTCTCCGCCCAGAACCTGGCGAACACGTTCGCCGACGCCGCGGTGGAGAACCGCACCGAGAAGTTCAACGAGCAGGTGGACAAGCGCATCAAGGCGCTCGAGCCGCGGGTGCAGAGCCTCCGCGAGCTGCCCGGGCAGCCCGCCGACCCGCTGCGCCAGCAGCTCGGCGAGCTGCGCGCACTGCGCGCAAGCGGCGATCCGACCATGCGTGTCGACACGCGCGCCGACAAGCCGACGTCACCGTCGTGGCCGAAAACCAAGCTCAGCATCATCGCCGGGATCATGGCCGGCGTCGTCCTGGGCGTCGGGGGCGCGTTCGCAGCCCAGACGCTCGACCCGCGCCTGCGCCGCGAGGAGCAACTGCGTGCGCTCTACAGGCTGCCGGTCTTGGCGCGCATCCCGGAGGAGAGCCGCGGGCGCGGCCGCGAGGTCGTGGCCCCGCATCAGCTCTCGCCTGCCGGGGTGGAAGCTTTCCGAACCCTGCGCGCCACCCTGACCGCGCCCCGCCGCGAGGGGGGACGCACCCGCGCGGTGATGATCACCGGCGCCGGGCCCGCCGAGGGCAAGACGACGACAGCGCTCAACCTGGCGGCTTCATTCGCGCTCGCCGGCAAGCGCGTGATCCTGATCGAGGCGGACCTGCGCCGTCCGAAGATCGGCGGCGCCCTGCGCGTGCGCGCCACGCGCGGCATCGCGAGCGTCCTGATCGACGGACTCCCGCTGGGCGAGGCGCTGCTCACGACCGAGGCTTACGGCGAGAACCTCAAGCTGCTGCTGGTGGACCGCGCCGGGGAGTGGATGGCCGACCAGTTCTCCCTGCCCGCCGCCCAGGACCTGATCGAGGACGCCAAGGACATGGCCGACATCGTGATCATCGACTCGCCGCCGCTGACCGAGGTGATCGACGCGCTGCCGCTCGTGCAGATGACCGACGACGTGGTCGCGGTCGTGCGCCTGGGCCGCACGCACATCCACAAGCTCACGCGTCTCGGCGAGCTGCTCGGCCAGTACAACATCAGGCCCGCGGGCTTCGCGCTGGTCGGCGTCAGTCCAACCAGCGAGTACGGGTACTACACGGAGCGGCCGGTGCGGATGCCGGAAGAGACCCGGCCAACCGCGCTCAGCCGCTAGCCGCCGCCAATGGCTACGGTGCGCGGACTGCCGGTGGGCGGCGTGAGGCGCGGAGCGCCGCTGCAGTGGCGCGGTGTGCCCGACCTGCCCAGCTGGGCGTGGTACGGCATCCTCGTCGCGCTCGCCGTCGGCATGGGAGTCGGCGCCGGCATCAGTCCCACGTACGCGATCGCCGGCGCCATCGGGCTTGCGTTCGTGATGATGGTGCTCGTAGACCTGACGTTCGGGCTATGCGCATTCGCATTCCTCTCGTTCCTCGAACTGTGGCTGGTCACCAGCGACCATTCGTTCAGCTTCCTGAAGGTCGCGGGCTTCCTGCTCCTGGCGTCCTGGGTCGCAAAGGTCTCGACCTCGCGCGACGAGGACAAGAGCTTCATCGCGGCGCATCCGCAGTTCACGTTCGTGCTGATCGCGTTTTTCTCGTGGGCGCTCATCAGCTCCTACTGGGCCGAGAACCCAGGACGTACCTACGACTCGTCATGGCGCTATCTGCAGAACATGATCCTGTTCCTGATCGTCTACACGGCGATTCGCGAGCGTAAGCACGTCAAGTGGCTCGCCTGGTCGTGGCTCGCCGGCGCGACGGTGGCGACGATCCCGGCGATCTTGAACCCACCGCAGGCCCAGGCGGACCTCACGACGCGCATCTCCGGCACCATCGGGGACCCGAACGAGCTGGCCGCGCTACTCGTGGCCGGCACGGCGTTCGCGGTCGCGCTCACCGTGGTCTCCAGAAAGAACCCGCTTGCGCGGCTGGCGGCGATCAGCGCCGTGATGCTGTTCCTGTTCGGCATCTTCTACACGGTTTCCCGTGGCGGGCTCGTGGCGCTGGGGGTCGCGATCGTGGCGGCCTGCCTGATGTCGGGGCGCTACCGCCTGCAGGCGGCGATCGTGGGTGTGGTCACCGTGCTCTTCGTGGTCGGGTACTACGCCACGGTCGCGGGAGTGGACCAACGTGACCGCGTCACCACGGTCAACGGGGGGAGCGGACGCAGCGACATCTGGAAGGTCGGGTGGCGCATGGTCGAGGACAAACCGGTGATCGGCGTGGGCTCGGGCAACTTCAACATCGCGTCGATCCACTACCTGCTCGTGGCGCCGGGAGCGATCGAGCGGGACGAGTTCATCGTCGACACGCCGAAGGTGGCGCACAACTCCTACCTGCAGGTGCTGGCCGAGCTCGGAATCGTGGGCCTTGCCGCATTCCTGTCGATCATCGGGTTCGCCATCTGGTGCGCGCTGCGTGCGGCGCGATGGTTCGGCCGGGTGGGAGACACCCAAATGGAGATCATCTCGCGCGCGATGGTGATCGCGCTGGTGGGCATCCTGGCCGCCGACTTCTTCATCACAGAGCAATACGGAAAGCAGCTCTGGTTGCTGCTGGGACTCGGCCCGGCCTTGCTCGGGGTCGCCCGGCGCACCTATCCCGCCGCGCAGGAAGAGCGCAAGACGGCGCGCAGGCTGCGGACCGTCCCACGGCACGTCTAGGGAGCGAGATGGGCGTTCTGACCCGGCTCATCAGCGCACTCAACTCGGCCGGACGCCCCGGCCGGGAGCTCGGCGTGCGCCTCGACATGCTGCGCTCGACGGGCATCGGGTACGCGCTCCAGCGCCGGCGCGAGGAGGAGCGCGCGACGACGCTCGCCTCCGACCCGGGCAAGTCCGCCTACCGTGTGATCTGGCAGGAGGCGGCAGACGCGGTCGGGGCCGAGCTGTCCGTCCTGACCGGTGAGTTCTTCGAGCTCCGCGCCAACGGCGCCCGCGCTCGTGTGTGGCGCCACTGGGTGCCGCTCGACGACGCCGTGACGCTGAGGCTCGCGCTCGACAAGCTGGCGGTGCACGAGCTCCTGACCGAGGCCGGCCTGCCGTTGCCCGACCATCACGAGTTCGACGCGTCGCGCCTGGACGGAGCGATCGACTTCCTGGCGAAGTCCGACTCCGCGTGCGTCGTGAAGCCCACCGGCGGCGCCTCGGGCTCGGGTACCACGACGGGCGTGCGCACGCGCGATCAGCTGCTGCGCGCGCGCCTGCGCGGGGCGCGGGTCGGCCGGCGCCTGCTGATCGAGCGCCAGGCGGAGGGCGACATGTACCGCTTCCTGTTCTGCGACGGCGAGCTGCTGGACGCGGTCCGGCGCCGCCCGCCGCGCGTGACCGGCGATGGGCGGCGCACGATCCGGGAGCTGATCGCCGCCGAGAACGACTCGCGACTCGACCCGGCACACCCGGTGTCCATGCCGATCCTGCGGGTCGACCTGGACTGCCTGTTCTCGCTGGAGTCCGCCGGCCTGTCGCTGCGATCGGTGCTTCCCGAGGGCAAGACCGTGGCCATCAAGACGGTCACGAGCCAGAACCGGATCGAGGACAACGAGACGGTGCGCGAGCCCGTGGCGCCCGCGCTGGTGGAGGAAGCCCGCTCTGCTGCGGCGCAAGTGGGGGTGCGCCTGGCCGGCGTGGACTTAATCACGACCGATTTGGGCCGATCACTAAAGGAGTCAGGCGGCGTGATAATCGAGGTCAACGGGACTCCCGGGCTTCACTATCACTACCAGGTCGCCGATCAAGGTAATGCCACCCGCGTAGCGGTCCCGATTCTGAGGAGACTGCTCGAAGAGCCAAGGAGAGAACCCCACCATGAAGGTGTTTAACTTCGACCCCGCCGACTATGCAGAGCATTACGCCGAGCACGGCTGGGTCCACATCAAGAACGGGCAGCACCCAGAGTTCCTCGCAGCCCTGAAGAGCTTCATCGATCAGGAGTTCGGCGCCAACAAGGTCGAGGGCGCGACGATCGGGGGGAACAAGCAGCAGGCGCTGTACGACTTCCCTGCCCAGACGAACTTCCCGGGCGAGCTGTTCGACTCCGTCGCGGCCGCGTGCGGCCTCAACAGGGAGACCATGACCCTGTCGGAGCGGCACATCAAGGCCTACGACGACGACGTCCCCGCCGAGCCGGCGCCGCACAAGGACCGGTTCGCATCGCAGGTCTCCATGGGGCTGTCGATCACGATCCCGGAGGGCTCCTACCTGGTGCTCTATCCGCACACCGACCGCGGCCGCACGCCGTTCAACATCTCGACGCACATGCGCAAGGAGCTGCCGCTCGAGGAGCGGCCCGAGAACATCGTCAAGGGAGCCGAGCGGGTCGAGATCCACGACGCGGACGGTGACGTGGTCATGTTCGAGGGATCGGCGATCTGGCACGTGCGCCACAACGCGGCCAACGCACGCAACCTGTACCTGAAGCTGAACGACTTCAACTCGGACCCGCTGGGCGAGGATCCCTCGACCGACACGCGGCGTGAGGAGACGATGAAGCTGGTACAGAACGGCAACGGCCAGCTCGTGACCGCGAAGCCGGTGCTGGCGCGGCGTTTCGAGTCCGTCACCGAGCAGTTCAGCCGCCTGTGGGACCACACGCGGGTCGCCGAGGTGTGGGACGCACCGCCGGTGCCGCTGGAGGACGTGGACCTGAAGGTCCTCCAGAACCTGAACGGTCAGTCCGTCGAAGGCGTCGCCGATCAGCTGCAGAACGACGGCGTGAGCCCCGAGCAGGTGCAGGCGGCGGTCAAGCGCCTCGCCGAGCGCGGCGTGCTCGACCTGATCTCCTAGCAGTCCCTCTTCGAGCAGTACGCGGCAGTCTGAGGGGCGACCCGCTCCTCAGACTGCCGCGGTGGTTGTGGGGCGGTTCTCCGGTAGGAGCAACGGGCGCCGGGGGGTCCGCAAAGGCGCTTCTGCCCGTCGCACACCGAACTTTGGCGTTTCCGTTCCGAGGGGTGGAACGCACGAGCCAAAGTTCGTGTAGCTCGTCGTACGAGGTCACGTAGGGTACGCGGCCGGCTGCACTCGACTGAGGAGCCCTCCCTTGATCACTGCCTCCGCAATCTCGTTGAACGTCGATGACCCGGCCGCATCGGCGAACTTGGTCAAGGAGCACTTCGGCTTCAACGAGGACATGGCCGGGGATGGCTTCGCCTCGCTATCACGCGAGGACACCGGCTTCAACCTCGTTTACCTCCGCACCGGCCTCGAGAGCTTCAAGCCGGACAGCATGCGCGGCCGCCGAGCGGATGGTCTGCTCGTCGTCTTCGTGGTCGACGACATCGACCAGCAGTATTCGCGGCTGCAGCAGGAGGGCGTGCCGATCACGACCCCGATACAGACCGAGTCGTGGGGAGAACGGTTCTTTCAGGTGACCGACCCAAACGGCGTGGTCATCCAGCTGGTGCAGTGGATGACCGAGCCGGAATGAACTAGTTCAGGGCCCCGCGCCTGAACTGTCCGCCGTCGCGCCCAGGGGGTGGTTGCGAGGCCGGACAGTTGGCCCGCGGGTGAGCCTAGGGCCCGTTGTTGCTCAGACCGCGCTTTGCGCGCGTGCGGCCGAGCAGGCCGCGCAGGCGGCTGACCACCCGCAGGCAGTTCACCAGGGCGGGTCGCGCGTCTGACGTGCTGCCGACCGGATAGTGGTGGCGGCGCATGATGCTGCGCACCCAGGTACGGAACGACAGGTCACCGTTGCGTCGATACGCGAGGAAGGCGCGCACGTCGCGCATCGGGTACCACATGGTGAGATCGGTGTCGTAGCCCTCGATCCGCGGCAGCGGCCTGTCCGTGAGCTTGTTGTAGACGAACAGCGGCAGGTCAGCGCCGGCGGCGCGCAGCAGCCCGGTGGCAGCCGTGAACCGGTGGTTGCACTCGATCAGCTTCAGACGCCCATCGCGCGCGTCGCGCTTGAACTCGACATTCCCGAGGCCGCGCAGGCCGACGCCCTCGAAGAAGCGCAGTCCGAGCTCCGCCGATTTGGGATCCCAGTTCGTTGTGTGAAAGCACCCGGATCCGAACCGGATCGGGTACTGGCGCAGCTTTCGCTTCGTCACATGGAGGAGCGGACGGCCATCCTCGTCCATGTAGGAGTAGTAGGAGAAGAACTGGTCGTCGGCTCCGGGAATGATCTCCGTCACGATCATCTCCAACCCCAGCGCCACCGTGCGGGACAGCGCATTGCGCGCCGCCACCTCGGAGTCGACCTCGAAGGCCTTCATGCCGGGAAAGTGCCGCACGAACTCGTGGGAGTGGACGGGCTTGATCGCACAGGGGTAGGAGATCCGCTCGAGCGCATTCGCGACGTCGCCCTCCATATGCACGTTGAAGCTGAGCGGGGCCTCGATGCCGAGCTGGGCGCACAGGCGGTAGGTCTCGTGCTTGTCGAGCATCGCGAGCAGCACCTCGTCGTTCGCCTCGAACGGCACGAGACCGAGGTTCAGCAGCATGTCCCGGTTGCGTGCGATCAGGTCGAGGCCCTCGTCCTCGCAAGGGAGGACGACCGACCCGGCGGGTGCGCTGCGCAGCCACTCGAGCCAGCGCTCCTGCATCCCAGGCTCACGCCCGAGGCTCACGAACTGCGCGCAGCGCCGCGAGTGCCGGACGGGATCGCGCTCGCTGCCGAGTGCGAACACCGGGATGCCGGCGTCCCCGAGGCTGCGCGCCACCGGGAGGGCGGTGCCACCGCCGCCGAGGATGATCGCCGGCGGACGGGTGGCGGAGAGCAGGGGGTTCCGGCGTTGGCGCGCCCGGCCTACGTGTCGTGGTGCCACCTTCGCCATTAGCGCTCCGTGCCCGCCGCTGTCGTCCCTGAACCGCCGAGGCGGCTAATGCTTGGCCGGCTGCCGGACCTCCACGCCGCTCGCTTCGAGCATCGCGTCGACCCAGTCGTTGTTGAAGTCTCCTCGGGCGACGGCCGTGACGTAGTCCGACTCCTTCGCGGCCTTCGAGTCGAGTCGCGCAAGCAGCTCGTCCGAGATGTCCTTCGGCACGATCACGACGCCGTTCAGGTCGGCGACGACCACGTCACCGGGGTTGACGACGATCCCGCCGCAGGAGATCGGATAACCGATCTCGCCCGGGCCGCGGTGCAGCGGGCCCTTGGGCGTCACGTCCCGCGCGAACACGGGGAAGTCACCGAGCCGCTTGATCGCCGGCAGGTCGCGGATGAGGCCGTCCACGATGAAGCCCGCGATGCCGCGGTGCCGGGCCTTGGTGCAGACCAGGTCGCCGAGCACGGCGGTGAGTGAAGAAGAGCTCGTGTCCACGACGATCACATCACCCGGCTGGGCGACGTCGAGGGCCTTGTGGACCATCAGGTTGTCCCCCGGGTACACCTTGACCGTGCAGGCCGGGCCCACGAGGCGCAGGTCCGGGTCGGTCATGTTCCTGATCTCCGGCTCCATCGCGTAGAGCCTGTTCATCAGGTCGGAGATATCCGGCGTCTGATGCCGGCTCAATCCCGACACGGTTTCCGGATCGGGGCGCTCGATGTCATAGCGCAGGCGGAATCCAGGACCCGGGTGCATCTCGGCTGACTGCGGCTTACCGACCATGTGAAACCTCCATTTGACGCCGTACTCGTCTTGTTTTCGCCAACGGCGCGCGAACACTTGAGCGCGTTGGGCTCCTGACGGTCAGATCCGTGCGGGAGGACCTGCCACGGCGCCATCCTCGGGGGCCATCCTTTGCCGCCCCAGGGTAGAGGATTCCCCCGTACAGGGCCGTACCTTGTGACCCGTGACCCACCGCGTGACGCTGATTCCGGGCGACGGCATCGGGCCCGAGGTGTGCCAGGCGGCCAGGCGTGCGCTCGAAGCGACCGGTGTGCCCTTCGAGTGGGACGTTCAGGAGATGGGCGCGGAGTCTTACGCCCGCGAGGGGCCGGCGCTGCTCGAGCGGGCGATCGCCTCGGTGAGCGAGCGCGGACTGGCGTTGAAGGGCCCGACCTCGACACCCGCGGGGAAGGGGTTTCGCTCCCTCAACATCGCGCTGCGCAAGGAGCTCGACCTGTACGCGGGGATCCGGCCCGGCAAGCACTACGCGGGTGTGCGCTCGCCGTTCCCCGGCACGAACGTCGTGGTGGTGCGCATGAACCAGGAGGACCTCTACGAGGGGATCGAGTATCGCCACGACGAGGAGGCCGCCGCGGAGCTGCGGCGGTTCGTGCAGGCCACGCGCGGCGTCGAGCTCTCACCTGAAACCGGCGTCTCCTTGAAGCCGCTGTCGGGACCCGCATCGGCACGCGTCGCAAAGCGCGCGTTCGAGTACGCACGCGCAAACGGACGCCGCAAGGTCACCGCCGTGCACAAGGCCACGGTCATGCGGTACACCGACGGCGTCTTCCTGGAGGCCTGTCGGGCGATCGCCGCAAGCTATCCGGACATCGAGTTCGACGACCGGCTGGTGGACAACGTGTGCCACCAACTGGTCTCCCACCCCGAGCAGTGCGACGTCCTGGTCTCGCCGATCATGTACGGCGACATCCTCTCCGACGTGATCGCGGGGCTCGTCGGGGGCCTGGGAATGGCGCCCGGGGCGAACGTCGGGGACGCGGCGGCCGTGTTCGAGGCCGTGCACGGCTCGGCGCCCCGCCACGCGGGCCACGACCGGGCGAACCCGTTCGCGCTGATGCTGTCCGGCGTGATGCTGCTGCGCCACGTCGAGGAGGACGACGCCGCCGCGCGCCTCGAGGCGGCGATCGCGGCGGTCATAAAAGAGGGACGAACACTCACATATGACCTCAAACCGGAGCGCGACGACCCCACAGCGGCGCGCACGTCAGAGGTGACTCGAGAGGTGATCGACAGGCTGTAGTTACGCCGTTACGCCGTTCGCCGTTACGCCGGAAACCCTGTACTGCGCACGGCGCACGGCGCACGGCGCACTTATTTCGCTTCTTCCCTCAACCGCACATACAACTCCTCCAGCCGCTTCACCATCACGTCGATGTCGAACTCGGCGCGGCGGCGCTCCTGTCCCTGCCGTCCCATCTCGGCGGCGCGGGACGGGTCGCGCAGCAGTTGCGCGACGGCGGCAGCGAACGCGGCCGGGTCCTGCTGTTCCACGAGCAGCCCGTGCACCCCGTCGTCGATCAGGTCGGGGACTCCGCCGACACGGGTCGCCACCACCGGCCTGGCGGCCTCCATGTACTCCATCACCGACAGCGGGCTGCCCTCGAAGTCGGACGAGCTGACCGCGACGTCGAGCGCCGCCAGCACGTCGGGGATGTCGGTGCGCACTCCGAGAAAGAGCACGTTGTCGCCGATGCCCAGCTCGCGCACCAGCTCCTCGAGCGCCTCGCGGGTATCCCCCTCGCCCGCGATCAGGACCTTCAGGGCGGGAAACTCGTCCACCAGCGTGCGCGTCGCGCGCAGCAGCACATCCAGCGCCTTCTGCGGGCGCATCACACTGACCGTGCCGATCACCGGAGTGTCCGGGGGGATCCCGAGCTCGGCGCGCACATCCGCACCCGTCGGCGGCGGAGGGGCGGGGATCCCGTTCGGCATGAACATCACGTCCTCGGGATCGATGCCCTCGATCTCGATCATGCGCCGGCGGTCCTCGCGCGACACCGCGATGAACGTCGAAGAACCGCGCGCGATGATTTCACGATCGCCAAACCTCCGTAACGGCTGCCCTTCATACGACCAGGTGTGCTCGTGCGCCACGATCACCGGAACCCGCGCGAGGCGACCAATCGCGGTGCCCCACAGGTTCGAGCCGAACTTGTGCGCGTGCAGCACGTCGACTCGCTCCCGCCGCAGAAACCGGTAGAGCGGCCACCACGCCCAGACCTGTCGCGCCGAGGTGCGCTTCAGTCCCATCACCCGCACGCCGGCCGCCTCCAGGTCCGCGAGCGCGTTCGACACGTGGGCCTTGGAGATGGCCACGTCGAAGCGCCGGCTCGCACAGAGCGTGCGATCGAAGCGCTCGGGGTCGAGCCGCGTCGTGGTCTGGATCGCGAGGCGCTCGGCGCCGCCCGTTCCCAGCCGGTCGACCAGCGTCACCACCCGCAGCCTTTGGTCCTGCCTCCGATCGGGCCTGCCATCCGGGCTTCGGGGGGACATGCGCTCAATATCATGCCCCAGCCCCCGGCGGCCGATCATTACCCCCGTATGACCTCCACGACCCAGCCGAGCCGCAGCTATCCCGACTTCTTCTCGAGCGCGAGCAGCTTCTCGCTGCCCGCCGGGACCCGCTTCGGGCCCGAGGGCGTGCGCGGCTACTACATCGACCTGGCCGTGAAGGCGGAGGCGCCCGTGTGGCCACACGAGTCGCTCGGCCGGCTTGAGGACCGGCTGTGGGTGCGCGTGCACCAGTGGGGCCTCGGAGCCTACGAGCGCTACGTCGCGGGCGAGGGCGAGCAATGGCTGCGCAACGCCGTGGACGTGGGCGAGTACGCCCTCTCCCAGCAGGTCGAGGGGGGCGAGCGCGACGGGATGTGGCTCAACCGGCTCCCGTACACCAAGACCTTCCAGCTGGCCGCGGGCTGGCCGTCCGCGATGGCCCAGGGCGAGGGCGCCAGCCTGCTCACCCGCCTCTACCTCGAGACTCGCGACGAGCGCTACGCCGCGGCCGCGCGGCGCGCCGTGCACGCGATGGCGCTGCCGACCGAGGCCGGGGGCGTTCAGGCGGCGCTCGACGGTCGCCCGTGGCCTGAGGAGTACCCCACGACGCCGCCCTCGTTCGTGCTGAACGGTGGCATCTTCGCGCTGTGGGGCTACTACGACGTCGGCGCCGGGCTCCAGGACGCGCAGGCCGCGCGTGCCTTCGAGCAGGGCGCGGACATGCTGGCCGCGAACCTCCACCGCTGGGACACCGGCTACTGGTCGCGCTACGACCTCTTCCCGCATCCCGTCGTGAACGTCGCGAGCTCCTTCTACCACGCGCTCCACACCAGCCAGCTCGAGGCGATGAACGTGATCGCGCCGCGGGCCGAGTTTGCCGACACGGCAAAGCGGTTCGCCGGCTATGCGGCGTCGCGGCGCAGCCGCAACCACGCATTCGCGCGCAAGGTGCTGTTCCGCCTCGCCGTTCCGCGCAACGAGTTCATGTCGAAGCGCATGCGGCGGCTGCAAAGACGATCCGGCCACTGACGGTCGCCGTGGCCGACGTACTCGTCCTCTGCTACCACGCGGTCAGTCCCACCTGGCCCGCTCCGCTGTCGGTCACACCCGAGGCCTTCGAGCGTCAGCTGAAGCTCCTCGTGGATCGCGGCTATCGCGGCGCGACATTCCGCGAGGCCGTCTCGCCGGAGCAAAGCGAGCGCACCATCGCGGTGACCTTCGACGACGCGTATCTATCGGTGCTGGAGCTGGCGAAGCCGATCATGGACCGGCTCGGCCTCGTGGGGACGGTGTTCGTGCCCACGGACTACCCCGAGCGCGACACACCCATGGCGTGGCCCGGCATCGACCATTGGGTCGGCGGCCCGCACGAGGCCGAGCTGCGGCCGATGAACTGGGAACAGCTGCGTCGCCTGGCCGAAGGAGGGTGGGAGATCGGCTCCCACACGTGCTCGCACCCCCACCTCACCGAGCTCGACATCGATTCGCTCGACCGTGAGCTGATCGTGTCGCGGACGGAGTGCGAGCGCCACATCGGGCGTCCCTGCCTCACCGTGGCGTACCCGTACGGGGATTACGACGGCGACGTCGTGGCGGCGGCTGGGCGAGCCGGGTACCAGGCCGCGTGCACGCTCCCCGCGCGATTCCACGAGGCCCAGCCGCTCGAGTGGCCGCGGGTCGGCGTCTACCACACCGACGACGACCGCCGGTTCCGCCTGAAGGTCTCGCCGGTTCTGCGGCGCCTGCGCGCCTCGCGCGCCTGGGACGCGGTCGATCGCGTCCGCCGCGCGGTGCGACGCGGATAGTTGCAATAGACACCCTGTATATGCTCCGGCGCATGCTCTTGGCCCCCGGCGCATGTCACACGTGAGCGACGACGAGCTCGACGTCGCCTTCGACGCGCAGACCACGTCACCGAGCCGTCCGGGGAGGTTCCCGCGATCGCCCGGGAGGTTTCCGAGAGCGCCGGCGAGCGACGTGCGCGTGCTTGGCGCGGCCCTCGAGGCGATCCCTGCGGACGAGCAGACGTCGGCTCGCTTCGCGACCATCTACCACGCGCTCGGCCGCCGGTTCGACCTGGTCGGCAACGTCCAGCCCACCGTGCCGGGCGTGGGCGACTACGTGAACACGCTTGCCCATTTCTATCCCACCCGGGACGGCTGGCGCGCGCGCGCCGGGTTCAACAGATGGCGCTTCCGGCAGCGCACCGAGAGCATCGAGCGCCAGCTCGGACCGTGGAGCGGGCGCTATGACGTGATCTTCCAGCTCCAGACGCTGTTCGCACCCGGCACGCGACACAGGACGCGTCCGTACACGGTCTTCACCGACAACACCTACTCGCTCACCAAGCGCCACTTCCCCGCCTGGGCCCCGCTGCCCAAGCGGCAGTCGCGCCGCTGGGCGGAGCTCGAGGCGATGACCTGCCGCGACGCGCGCTACGTCTTCGTGCCCAGCGACCTCGTGCGCGAGGCGATGATCTCCGACTACGGCTGTGACCCCGAGCGCGTCGTGCGCGTCGGGTTCGGTACGGCCATCTACGAGCCGGAGCTGCCTCCCCGCAGCTGGGACTCGCAGGCAGCGCTCTTCGTCGGCATCCAGTTCGCACGCAAGGGCGGCCCCAACCTCCTCGACGCGTGGAAGATCGTCGCGCGCGAGCTGCCCGAGGCGGAGCTGTGGGTGGTGGGCCCGAAGAGCGGCCCGGGCGTCGACCTACCGTCCGGAGTGCGGTGGCTCGGTTACATGTCCGACCGCGACGCGCTTGCGGACCTGTACCGCCGCGCGTCGGCGTTCGTGCTGCCGTCGGTCTTCGACCCTTATCCGAACGTGCTGCGCGAAGCGATGGGACACGGGCTGCCGTGTGTGGGGACCGACTCGGGCGGCATCCCGGAGATCATCGTCGACGGCGAGACCGGCACGGTCGTCCCGACCGGCGAGCCGGAGCCGCTGGCACGAGCGCTGATCGACGTGCTGAGCCGGCCGACGGACGCGGAGCGGATGGGGCGCGCCGGTCACGCCGCCGTGGTCTCATCGCATACGTGGGACCGGGTGGCGGACCGTATCGCGCCCTATCTGGAGCTCGCTGCGGCCGGCTAGTTAGCTGCCGATCCGCACCCGCAACACGTTCGAACGCCCCACGCCCGGCACAACCGCCCGCAGGCTGAGCCGCCCGGAGTGGCGTCGCACTCGCGTCATGCCGAACCCGCGGCCTGCGCGCCCGATCTTGCCCAGCTGCGGCCTTGCGATGTACGGCACTCCGCGCAGGCGCATGGTCGCCACGCGGCGCCAGCGCTTGCCGACACGGACCTTCAGCACCGCCTTCTTAGAGGCTGACGCCCGCGCGCTCGCCGACTTGACCTTCGCCCGCAGACGCAGGCGGCCGCCGGGCCAGACGGCCCGGGTCACGGCGCGCAGCCGCACCGGCCGGGAACGCTTCTTCTTTGCCTGCTGAGGCCGTAGCCCCGTCGCGAAGTTGGTGCAGGGTGAGCCCGGCAGCAGGCTAAAGTCCTTGGCCTCCCGGTTCACGAAGCCCGGCTTGATCACGAGGTTGTCGGTCACCGACACGGCGAGGCCCGGCTGCAGCCCGGCGCCCTGGTGACGGTCGCTCCAGAGACAGTTGTGCCGCGCGACGTTGCCGCCGCCGCTCAGCTCCCAGTCCTCGATGTTGTAGCGGACGGCAGGATTGGAGATGACGTTGTTCTCGACGACGTTGTTGGCGGAAGTGCGGGTGAAGATCACGCCCTGCCCGTTGCCGTCGATCACGTTGCGGGCCACGTAGGTGCCCTGCGCGTCGGGGAACAGCTGCACGCCCCGGTCCGCGTTGTCGTAGATCCAGTTCTCGGTGATCCGCGCATTGTCGGAGGCCTCCACGTAGATCCCGTGGTGGTGGTTCGTCGGAGGCATCTCGCCGCAGTTGTGGATGCGGTTGCGCTCGATCACGGTCCCGCGTGCGCGGCCGAACGACTCGCTTCCGAGGATGAAGCAGATCGTCGTGTGGTCGTTCGTGACGTCGTTGTCGCGAAACACTACGCCGTCCCCGTAGACGCTGGGGCTCGGCAGCTTGTCGCCGTTGCGCCCGTTCAGGTCCAGCCCCTGGACCACGACGTTGTTGGCGTCGTCGGTCACCTCGACGCGTCCGACCAACGTGGCGCGCTCGCCGGGATAGCTCGTGACCAGGGTGGGCGCACTCGCGCTGCCGCCCTCGGTGATCCTTACGCTGCCCTGGTAGACCCCGGCGCGCAGACACCCGGTCTGACCGGGCTTGAGCGAGTTCGCGAGGTGCTCGGCCGTCGCGAACGGCGCCCCGGTCGTACCGGGGAACGCGTCGGAGCCGAGCGGCGATGCGACCCTGTCGCATCCCACGGCGGCGGCCTGCGTCCCTCCCATGGCGGCGACTGCGATTGCGGCCGCTCCCGTGTACATCGCAATTTGCGTCTTGAGCTTCATCCTTGGGTTTCCCCCCTAAGTCGCTTGCGAGGCAACCCATCGGCGGCCCCACGCATACCTCCTTGAGGGCTGCAAGGGACTGCTCACGGGTTTGTCGCCATGCGCACATGGCCTGGCGGCGGCGCCCGGGCCGGTTATCCGACCCGCGGCGCCGCCTGCCATGCCTCAGACCCGGCCGGCTAGCGCCGGCGCTGGGACTTGCGCTTTCCCCTGCCCTTCGACTTTGCCTCCACCCCGCCGCGTACGCGTCTCACCGACACCGCATCGGCATCCACCTGAGCGGCGCTGTCGTAGGCCTTCGCCGTGACCGTGTGGGTCCCGTAGCCCAGCCTGCGCACCCGCCAGGTTTCCCGGTAGGGCGCGGCCGTGTCGCGGTCCACGAGCTTGCTGTCGACGTAGAAGTCGACCCTCGTGACGCGGTCGTCGTCCGTCGCCGCGGCCGACATCCGCAGGGCGCGCCGGAACGAGGCACCGGTGCTCGGTCCCGTGATCTCGACGACCGGCGGTTCGTCCACATCCGGCGTGGGGACCGGCAGTGGCGGTGGCTGTGGCGCCGGCCCTGGATCCGGGTCGGGTGCTGGGTCCGGGTCGGGCACGGGGTCCGGCACCGGCTCGGGATCCGGTCCGGGTCCGGGGTCCGGCCCGGGTTGGGGATCCGGATCGGGAACCGGTGGCGCGGGCGTTCCGCTGCCGGCCAGCAGCGCCGTACACGGGCTGCCCGCCGCCAGGCGGAAGTCCTTTTCCGTCCGGTTCACGAACTGCGGATCGACGATCAGGTTCTGCGCCGCGGTGAAGTCGCGGCTGACCATGATGCCGCCCTCGCGGGCGTACGAGCCGGTGCGCGTGGTCCACACGCAGTTCAACCGCGCGACGTTCCCCCCGCCGTAGAGCTCCCAGTCCTCGATGTTCCAGCGGAGCACCGAGTTGGAGACAACGTTGTGCTCGACCACGTTGTTCGCTGAATCGCGGGCGTAGCTCACGCCCTGCCCGTTGCCGTCGATCACGTTGCGGGCGATGTACGCACCCTGAGAGTCAGGGAACATCTGCACACCGCGATCGGCGTTGTCGTAGATCCAGTTGTCGACCACGCGCGTGCTGTCCGCGTGCTCGATGTAGATCCCGTGATGATGGTTCTGGGCGGGCAACACTCCACAGTCGTGGATCCGGTTGCGCTCGATGGTCACTCTCTCCGCGCGGCCGTAGTCGTTCGACCCGAGCAGAAAACAGATGCCCGTGTGGTAGTTCGTCACGTCGTTGTCGCGGAACGCGACATCGTTCCCGTACACGCTCGGACTGGGGAGCGTGTCAGCGGGGTTACGCCCGTCGAGGTTGAGATCCTCGATCGTCACGAAGTTCGCCGAGTCCTTCACCCGGAAGCGCCCGCGCACGGTGGCGCGCTCGCCCGGGTAGCTCGACAGCGTGATCGGCGACCCTGCACTGCCGCCACGCGCGATCGCAACGTCCTGCTCGTACGTCCCGGCCCGCAGGCACCCGGTCTGCCCGGGCTGCAGCGAGTCGGCAAGCTTTCCGGCCGTCCGGTACGGAGCAGCGGCGCTGCCCGCCGCGGAGTCCGACCCGGATGGCGCAGCGACCCTGTCACACGCACTCGCCGCCGGGCTGTCTGCCACCCCGGCAGCGACAATGACCGTCGCCGTTCCAAGCGCGGCGAGCAACATCCACCCGCGCGCCAGCATCCTGCCTTTGATTACGAATGCCATTTCAGCCCTCCCTGGCTTGTTTTGCACGCCCTCCCAGGCGCCGGCATTGCCTATGCACTCGGAGGCCTGCGCGCAGGCCTTGAGGCACCGGTCGCTGGAGCGTGGACGGGTGTGTGAAGACGCTCGTCCGGCTCCCGGTACCCTGCGCCCACGTTTCCCCCGCCCCGTCAGGGATGCGGGCGATCACGCCGATGTGACCCAGTAATGCGTCCGGCCAGTCGATCCCCGGAGCCCCACGGGGGCGACACGATCAGACGCAACGCCGCGTTCGCGCTGGCCTCGCAGCTCGCGACCGCGAGCTTTACGGCAATCCTCACAATCTTCCTCGTGCGGGCCCTCGGGCCGGAGGACTACGGGGTCTTCGCGCTCGCCGTCGGCGTCGCATCGCTGGTCTTCCTGCCCGCCGATCTCGGCATCTCCCAGTCAACCGCGCGCTTCATCGCCGAGCACCTGGGAGAGCACGAGCGCGTCGTGGACGTGCTGCGCGACGGGCTCAAGCTGAAGCTGATCTCGTCTGGCGTCCTCTGCGCGATCCTGTTCGCCCTCGCCGATCCGATCTCCAACGCCTACAACACGCCGGAGATGCTCTGGCCGCTGCGCGGCGTGGCGATCGCGGTGTTCGGGCAGAGCATCGTGGGCTACTACCGCACGGCGTTCGAGGCGCTCGGCCGGGTGTCGCTGACGCTGCGCCTGATCTCGGCCGAGAGCGCGGTCGAGGCATCCGCGAGCATCGGGCTGGTGCTGCTCGGCGCCGGCGTCACCGGTGCCGCCTTCGGGCGGGCGATCGGCTACCTGTTCGGCACGCTGTTCGCGTTCGTGCTGATCGCCCGCGCCGTCGACCGCAGGGCGCTTTCAATCCGGGGCGCCGATGCCAGGGACCGCGTCAAGCAGATCGCACGCTACGCCGGCGCGCTGCTGATCATCGACGCCGTCTTCGCGATCATCACGACGATCGACGTCGTTCTGATCGGTGCGATCCTCGGCACCACGGCCGTCGGTGTGTTCCAGGCGCCCGCAAAGCTGATCGCCTTTCTCCACTACCCGGGCCTCGCGCTGTCAGCCGGCGTCTCGCCGCGGCTGTCGCGCGGCGGCGCGGGACCGAACGTGACCGCGTTCCAGGGCGGGATCCGGTACCTGATGATCCTCCAGGCCGCGCTGGTCGTGCCCATCGTCGTATGGGCGGGCCCGATCGCGGACGTGATCCTCGGGAGCGGCTTCGAGGAGTCTGCCGATGTTCTGAGGGCGATGGCGCCGTTCGTCTATCTGTTCGGCCTCGCGCCGCTCGTATCGGTGGGGGTCAACTACCTCGGCGAGGCACGGCGCCGGATTCCGGTCGCGATCGCCGCGCTGGTGGTCAATTTCGTCGTCTCCTTCGTGCTCTTGAAGGAAATCGGCGTCGTCGGCAGCGCAATCGGCGCGGACGCCTCGTATCTGATCTACGTGCCGGCGCACTTCTGGATCTGCAAGCAGCTGCTGGGGTTGCCGCTGCGTCCCGTTGTCGCCACGTTCGCGCGCACGCTCACCTCCGCCGCAGCGATGGCCGCCGTGATGGTCGGGTTCGGCACGGAGAACCTGACGCTGCTCGATTGGCTTGCCGGGGGAGCGACCGGCATCGTGACCTATTGCGTGTTCCTCGTGCTGACAGGAGAGGTGAAGCGCACCGAACTACTGTCCATCAGGCGCGCCCTTGCGCGCCGCGTCGGGTAAGGAGATAGCGGTGACGAAGATGCGTCTGATCCATCTGGCGGGCTACGGCGGCCCGTATCCAGGATCGTTCATACCGATGCTGCGCGCGATCATGCGCAACGCCGAGCAACGCGGCTGGGAGCCGGAGGCGGTGTTCACGCCGATCTCACGAGAGCGCGCGTGGCTCGCGGAGTTCGAGGGCGACGGCATCCCCTACCGCTTCTCGCCCGCGGGTGTCTCGCGGCGGGAGCTGACCGCCTGGGTCGCCGAGCTGCTCGCAGAGGACGACCGGCCGGCGCTCCTGCACACCCACTTCACCCACTTCGACGTGGCCGCCGCGCTGGCCGGCTCCAAACGCGACCGCACCAGCGTCATCTGGCACGTGCACACCCCACATCTGAAGGGAGCGGCGGCGTTCGCCCGCAACTACCTGAAGTACGCCGTGTTCGGGCGCCGCGTCGACCAGATCCTGTGCGTCAGCCCCGGCCTCGTCGAGACGACCACCAAGGCCGGCGCACCGCGGAAGAAGGTTGAGTTCCTCCACAACGCGGTTGACGTGGACCGCTTTCCCGTGCTGACCGACGAGCAGCGCCACGCCGCGCGTGACGAGTTCGGCCTCCCCGCGGGCCGGCCCCTCCTGGTTCACTTCGGCTGGGACTGGATGCGCAAGGGCGGCGACGTCTTCGAGGAGGCGCTGCGGCGCCTGCGCGACTCCGACGCGAACCTCGCCGGCGTCACCGTGGGCGGCGGCGACGACGCCCGCGCGCTCGGTGAGCGGCTCGGGCTCGGCGAGGAGCTGACGGTGCTGGAACCGACCGACAAGGTGCAGCAGATGTACGCGGCTGCCGACGTGTTCGTGGCGCCGAGCCGCGCGGAGGGCACCCCGTTCTCGGTGCTCGAGGCGGTCTCGAGCGGAACCGCCGCGGTGGTCAGCGACATCCCTGGGCACGCGACCGTCGGTGCGCACGCGCCGGCATGCGTGATCACGCCGCTCGACCCGGAAGCCATGGCGGCGGCGATCCGGAAGCTGCTGGAGCGCGAGCCGGCACAGGTCGCCGCGGACTCCCTCGCCGGACATGCGTGGCTGCGCGAGAACCTCGGCCTGGGCCAGTGGGCCGGGGCCATGGTGGACCGCTACGAGCGCCTGCTCGGCGGCTGAAGCCGCCTTTCAGTCGGCAATCGGGCAATCGAAAAGGGGCCGACAGGGCCCCTCTTTCGTTGGGGAGCCCGCGAACGATGTCATCTGGCTTCCGACAGGTGGAAGCCAGGAGCCAAAGTTCGCCGGCCGGCTAGCTGCCGTCGCTCAAGAAGTCCACCACGCGCCGGCTCTCGGCCTCGAGGGTGTGCGACCGCACCCGCTCGACGCCGGACTCGATCAGGTGGCCGCGCAGCGCCGGATCGTCGGCAAGGCGCTTGAGCTGCGCGGCGGGGGCCGCCGCGTCGCCCGGCTCGACCAGGAGCGCGGCCTGACCGACGGCATCCGGCACTCCGCCAACTGCGGTCGCGACCACCGGCAGCCCCGCCGCAAATGCCTCGAACAGCGTCTGCGGCAGTCCCTCGGTCCAAGACACGTGCAGGAAGGCGTGGCTCGACCGATACACGTCGAGCAGGCCGTCGGTGATCGGCACATAGCCGAGCAGGTCGGCGTGATCGGCGACACCAAGGTCTTCGAGCCGCTTCCTGAGCTCGCCTTCCATGGGGCCCTCGCCGCACACGAGCAACCGGAACCGCTGATCGCTCTCCCGCAGGCGCGCCAGCACGTCGGCCAGCAGCAGCGGGTTCTTCTCGGCCTCCAGCCGGCTCACGGTCAGCACGCGCAGCTCCCCGCCGTTCCACACGCGCTGTGCGGCATCGTGCGGGTCGACGATCTCGTCCGCGCTGACAAGTGACACCGACAGCGTCAGGAGGCGGCGGGCGCCCCGGTAGTTCGCGGCCAGCTGCGGCCCCACGACCACGACGGGAAAGACGCGCGACATGAGCCGGAAGGTCCACTCGAGCACGTACGCCGCCCCCATCATCCAGCGCTTGCCGGGATGGCGGCTGCGGGTGTAGACCGGCATGTCCTGGCGCACGCCGAGGACCACCCGCTTGCGGCGCATCGCGGCGAGCGCTGCGAACACGATCGCGAGCGGATGCGGGCCCAGCAGCCAGACGACATCGACCTCGGCGAGGTTGCGCCAGTACGCACGCAGCGAAAGGGCCATCGCCTGCACTGCCGCCCGGGCGTCGGCCTGGCTCTCGTAGTACGGCAGCGGCACGAAGTCGATCTCGTCCGGGACGCGGTAGTGGGAGCGGCCGCCCTGCGGGTTGAGGCGCCCGAACAGCACGAGCCGGTCGACCATCCCTGCCAAACGTGTGATGAACCTGAAGAACGCCCGCTCGGAGTAGTACGACTCGCCGTCGTACGAGTAGCTGTAGTCGGTGTAGACGCCTACGCGCATGACGCGGCCCCGGCTGCTATCCCTGGCGCAGGCCCACGATGCGCGCCAGCGCCGCCAGGGGCGGGCCGAAGGACGTGCATCCGCGCAAGAAGCCGGCTCCCCAAGACAGGTGCATCGTCGCAAACACGGCGGCCAGCCCGGCGCCCTCGGCCGGGCCGTCCCTGCGTGCGGTGGGCGCGCTGGCGATCATCACTGCCGCAGCCCACGTAAGAACCGCCGCGCGGCAGGCCTGTTTCAGCGGCCGCGGCGCCAGCACGGCGCCGAGCAGCGCGATCACCAGCGCGGGCGGGAAGACCGCCGAGCGGCGCATGCTCGCAGGGTGATACCGGCTCGTCTTGGCGCGGTAGAAGCCGTAGCGCCAGTACTGCTTGCCGAGGGACTTCAGCGAGTCCCTGGGCGTGTAGAGCGCGCCCAGCTCCGGCATGCAGACGATCCGGCTGCCGCGCTCGAAGAACCGCGCCGCCAGCTCGGAGTCCTGGTTCACGGGCCAGCCGTCGTCCCATCCGCCGTACTCGGCGAGCGTCGCTCGCCGCCACACTCCGGTGAAGACGCCGGTGTCGATGTCCTTCTCCTCCTCGGCCTCCCACTTGCTTGAGCCCCCGGCGCCGAACCACGATCGCAGCGCGATCGCGACGCGCCGCGACCACTTGCCGGTGCCGTTCGGGATCTGCGGGCCCGTGACCCACTCGACCCCGTCCGCACGCGCGAGCCGCTCGACGCCCTTCGCCACGTACTCGGTCGGGTAGTGGGTGTGTGCGTCCATGCGCGCAACGTAGTCGCCGCGGGCGTTCTCGAGGCCGATGTTGAGCCCGAAGGTCGTGCGCCGCTGCGGGTTGTCGAGCACCCTGATGCGGTGGTCGTGCGCGGCCATCTCCTCGAGGATCGCCTTGGTGCGGTCCTCGGAAGCCCCGTCCATGAACAGGTACTCGATCTCGCCGTCGAAGCGCTGCGCGAGCATCGCCTGGACGCTCTCGCGGATGTGGCGCTCCTCGTTGAGGACCGGGACCAGGATGCTCACGTCCACCCGCCCGTTCGATTGAGACGGCTCGTGCCCCATTGGGCAATTATCGGCCGCTAGTGGCCCTTCTCAAAACGTTGCACCGCAAACGGCGGCCTCCGGAACCACCATGCGGCGTCCTCGGTCGCCCGCGTACTAACCAGTACGCGGGCTCCCTGCGTCCCTGCCTGGCGGCCCCGGAGCCCGCGCCGTTTCCTGGCGAACGTTCCGAGAAGGGCCGCTAGGCCGTTGAACCGAAGGGGTTCACGGGCCGGTCGGGCGGCCGCTTGAGCGAGAAGGGCACCGAGACCTCGCCCTTCGTCCCGATCCGCGCGCGCAGGTGGCCCGTGCGCGGGCCCTTGAACAGGCCTCTGAAGATGCCCGCTGAGTTAGTCCGCAGCTTGCGCAGCCGCGTATAGCGGCCCTTGCGAGAGCGCTCGATCACGACGGTTCCCTTGACGCCTGCCGGGGTCCGGCCCCACACGCGCACGCGCTTGCCGGCACGGAATGCGACGAACGGGAAGCGGAATGCCTGCAGCGACGCCTTCTTGGGCTGGTCGCAGGCGATGCCCGCCTCACATCGCAGCCACAGCCCCGACTGCACCGCGCCCGCGGCGGGACCGTCGCGCAGGCGGTACCAGACGAACAGGGTGACGCCGGCGTCCCACGAGCGATACAGCGCCTCGGAGACCCAGCGCGCATGCAGGCCGAGCGGGACCCCCTTCGGGTCGGCGGGCGCCGTGTCCCAGCCGAATTCCGTCACCCAGAACTTGACCGTCCCCTGCGATGTAATCCGCTTCAGGCGCGCAGCCGTGCGGAGAAGTCTCTGCATGCGCTGCATGTCCCCGAGCGAGATGCTGTCGGGGTGACCCGCCTTGTGGGTCGGGTCGCCGGAGGTGTAGGGGTGGTGACTCCACGCGTCGAACTGCACGCGCGGCCCGCAGTTCGGGATCACCTTGAGCTTCTCCGACAGGCAGAGGACCTCGCGCATGAACCGGTAGGGGCCGATCGTTAGCGCTCCGGCGCGGTTCAGCGTGAAGGGAAAGGTTGCGCCTGCCACGACCACGTTGTCGGCGTGCACGCGGTGCACGCCGACGGCGAACAGGTTGACCATCTCGCGGTAGAGCCTGGGCGAGTAGTCGCTGCCGTCGGGGTTGCGCTGCGGGGACAGGAAGAAGCTCGCGTTGGGCTCGTTCCAGGCCTCGAACATCCGCACCCGGGGGATCCCGGCCACGGCACCGCTGTAGCGCCGCGCGACGGCCTCGCCGAACAGGCCGAACTGCAGCGGGTCGGGGTCGCCCGTCCCGGACGAGCCGCCTTTGTTGCGCTCGACCCACGGGGGCGCCTGCTCCACGGTGAGGAGGGGGCTCAGCCCGGTCGCGACCGCCGCACGCACCTGGCTGTCGAAGGGCTCCCACGTGTAGCTCGGATCGAGCGGGTCGGAGGGGTTGAATGCCGCCGGCGGCGCGGCCGGAGCGACGTCCCTCCAGATGATGCTGATCTTCACCACACCGGAGCCCGACGCCTTGATCCGGTCGAAGTGCGTCTGCGTGTAGTCGAAGTCCTGTACGCCCGTGACCAGCGGGCGCGCCGCAGACGCCCCGGACGGCAGCGCAAGCACCGTCGCAGCTGCGACGAGCAGCGCGACGCGCCTGAGAAGGGTCAGCATGCGGGGGTTCAAGGTCTTGATTAGCGCGAGGCTCTGTCGCGCGCCTGAGCGCGCAGGTCCGCGAACAGTTCCGATGTGGGGTTGAGCGCTTCGGAGCGCCTGAGGCTGCGGCGCCCTGCACGTATGGAACCAGCCTTGGTCTGGATGCGCGCCGCTACGAGCCAGGTGCTCCAGTCCCTGCTGTCACGCTCGAGCGCGTCCTTGATGTGCCGGTTCGCGCGGCCGAGATTGCCGGCCTGCTCCTCGATCAGCGCAAGCTGCACGTACGGCGATGAGGCCCACGGCTCCAGCGAACGCGCGTCGTCGGCGGAGTCCAAGGCCTTGGGCACGTCGCCGGCCTGCGCCGCCGCCTGGCTTCGCTCAATGCGCTCCTGGGCGAGCATCGGCACCGTCACGCACATCACCGCCGCGAGCGCGACGGCGACCGCGGCGGTACGCAGCGCGCGCGCCCGCACATCGCCACGGGCCCCGGGGGCGACGGGCTGCTGCTGTTGCTCGTCGCCGTCGTGAGGGAGGGTCGCGAAGCCGACCAGCATCCCGAGCGCCACGACCGCCACGAGGCCGACGATCGTCAGCTCCCACATCCAGTCGATCGCCGCTCCCAGCACGAAGGCTGCCAGCACGCCCGTAAGCCCTGCCACCAGCGGCTGCGCGGGCCCGGCCCGCCGCAGCCGTGACAGCGCCGCCACGAACCCCGTGCCGAACACGAGCAGGATCAGCACGAAGCCCGCGATGCCCAGCTCGCCAAGCATCTCCAGCCACAGGTTGTGGGCGTCGCGCACGGACAGCGGGAAGTCCGCGTGCTCGGTCCACCACGACTGGTACGAGCCCGCACCCTGACCCAGGGCGGGCTTCGTCTCCCACTGGTCCTTGGCCGCCGACCACAGCTGCCAGCGACCGGTGCTCGTCGAGCTCAGCAGGTGCGAGCGCGTGAAGTCTCCCTCCGCGTACTTCGTCTCACCCGGCGCGCGCTTGAAGTCGTCGAACTTGCCGGCCGGGTCGAACGCGGCGACCCCCACCAGCGCGATCAGCGCAGCGGCACCCACAGCCGCCGCCTGCGCGGCGCGCGGCAGCCGCACGTCCCGATCCGCGAACCGGCACCAGGCCCAGTAGAGGGCGACGCACCCGGCGGCCAGCAGCGCGGTCAGCAGCGCGGCGCTCTCACCCTGGCTCGCCACCGCCGGCGCCGAGAGCGGGCCGTTGACGAGGTCATCGCGCGCGAGCAGCATCTCGATCGCGGCGATCGCACCGGCCGACGCGATCGCGATCGCCACCAGTGCGCTCGTACGGCGGGACGTGAGCGCCCAGAAGACAAGCACTCCCACGACGGCCACGGCCGCCCCGCCGCGCGATGACGTGAGATAGATCGTCATGGCGATCGCGGGCATCGGGGCCAGCGCCAGAGCACGCAGGATGGGCGGCCGCTGCGCCACGGCGGCGCGCAGCAGCAGCGGCAGCGCCATGCCGGCCAGGATCGCGAGGCCGTTCCAGTAGTTCACGGGGTAGTGGAGCCGGGTCTGGACCGGGAAGAACGAGGGCGGCGCGCCCGGGCCGATGTCGCCCCACCAGAAGCGGCTCGCGAGCGCGACACCCACGACGCCCACGATCCCGAGCGCCAGCCCGTCGCTGACGGCGGCTGCATGGCGCGCCCGCACGGCGACCGCGACCACGGCGAGCACGCCGAGATAGGTCAACACACGCGTGAACTCGAGAAAGGCCTTCTCGTCCGAGGCGGCCCAGCCCGTCGAGAGCACGGTCAGGATCGCGAGCGCCGCGAGCGCCGTTCCCGCGACGACCGCGGCGCGCGGTGGCCGCGCGCGCGGCCAGAGCTTGAAGGCCACGCCCACGGCCAGCGCCCACCACGCGACGATCCCGATCGCGGAGCGATCGGTCAGCTGGTAGCTGCCGTCGTTGAAGCCGAGCAGGAAGGTGGCTGCCCCGACGAGCAGGGTCACTACGACGGCGACGGCTGCCTCGTTCGCGCGGCGGGGGCCGGCGGACGGGAACGCGGGCCGCTGCGTCGCCGCGACGTCCCGGGGCCGCTCGTGGGTCCGGCTAGCCGGACTTGCTGTTCTTGTGGCGCTGATAGGCGACTGCCCCGACCATCAGGCCCGTGATCGCGATCAAGGCGAACAGGAGCCACAGCAGGTTCTCCCCACTGTCTTGCACGGCCTTGACGGAAGCCGTCGGAACTGCCGCCGTCGAGCGGGACGATTTCCCACGGCTCTTATCGGCTGCCCCGGCCTTTCCCTGAGGTGCCCCGAACCGGCCAGAGCTCGCGACCTCCTCCAGCACGCCGGCGTCCTTCCCGCCCTCGGCCTCGAGCTCGGCCTTGACGTGCGCCGGTAGACGGGTGCGGCGGTCTTTGCCTTCCTCGGTGGGGCTGGGTCCGCCGGTGGTAGGAAGAGTCTCGACGTACTGGTCGGCGGCGGAGAAGTCTTCGGGTGACTTTGCCGCTCCGGCTGTGCTCGCGGGCACGAGGAGGAGCACCGCCAGCAGAGCGACGAATGCCGCCCTCGCCAGGGCGGCAGGATGAGCCGGCACGCGGCCGGCCACTTGGCGAGTTATGGGGTTCGTCAGTCCTCCCGCCAGCGCAGGAGCGAGCCAACTGTCATGACGGCGATCTTCATGTCGAGCCATAGGGACCAATTCTCGATGTAGTAGTTGTCCCATTCGACCCGGTCGGTAAGAGATGTGTTGCCGCGCAGGCCGTGAACCTGGGCCCAGCCGGTGATACCCGACTTGACCCGATGACGATCACCGTAGCGGTGGACCGCCTCCTCGAACAGCCGCACGAAGGTCCCGAGCTCGGGACGTGGGCCGATCAGCGACATGTCGCCGCCCAGCACATTGAGCAGCTGCGGGAGCTCGTCCAGTGAGTACCGGCGCAGGATGCGCCCGATCGGAGTGCGCCTGTCCTCTTCGGACGTCTCCACCCCGACGTCGTCGGTGTCCTCCGGCCGAGTCGCGGTCGAGACGACCGTCTCGGGCTCCGCGGCGGGCACCAGGTCGTGCTCGTGGGAGCCGTTGCCGTTGCCGGTGCCGTTGACGTACCCGTTCCCGTTGCCGTTTCCGTTGCCGTTGCCGTTCCCGTGCGAGTCGGCGATCAGCGAGTCGCCCGCGTCGAGGGTCTCGAACACCCAGTGGCCGTGGTTGTGGCCGGACGCCTCGGGGCTGCCCTTCATCGTGCGGAACTTGAGCATGTCGAACTCCTGCCCGTCGAGGCCGATGCGGCGCTGACGGAAGAAGATCGGGCGGCCCGACGTGATCAGCACCGCGGCGCAGATCGCGATCAGGATGGGCGAGATCAGGATCACGGCGATTCCCGCGACGACGCGGTCGATCGCGTACTTGACCAGGAACTGCAGGCCCTTCGGGTCGATCGGCCGCATCTCGAGCAGCGGCAGGCCGCCGAGGTGCTCGACCGACACGCGCTCGACGGAGACTTCGAACAGACGCGGAACCAGCGAGGCGGAGACGCCCAGCTCGCGGCAGCGGCGGACCATGCTGAGCATCACCGCGTGCGGTGCCGTGGAGAAGGTGAAGACGACGTGCTCGACGCCGTGCTCCTCGAGCACCCGTTCCAAGTCCCAGCTTGCGCCGAGGACGGGCAGGGTGACGGCGGAGCCGTCGATCTCGAGCGGGTCGTTGTCGAGGAACCCGACCGGGCGGAGGCCGAACTCGGATCGGTCCATCATGCGCTTGGCGACCAGCTGGCCGACGCGGCCGGCGCCGACGATCAGCGTCGCACGACCGCCCTTGCCGCTGGCGATGGCACGGGTGCGGGCGATGAAGAGACCGGTGCGGCCGGCCGAAAGCGCCACGGCGGCAAGGATGCACGTCTGAGCGGTCTGCGCGGCTGTGTACGGGTCGTCCTCGAGCACCACGCGCAGAGAGATCACGGCCATGGTCGCGATCGCCGTGGTCGACACGATGGAGCGCATCTCGTCGAGCAGATGCGAACGCAGGCGGTCGCTGTACATGCCGCGAATGGCGAACATCACGAGTACGAGCACTCCGAAGACGGCCACCCACTTGACCGGCATCGCCGGCTCGCCCAGCAGGTGCGACATCGCCTGAGTCGCGCCGCCGGCGGTGAGGACCATGAGGAAGTCGACGAGGAACGGCCGGGCCTGGCGCCGGCGGGCGTGCCAGCCGAGTCGCAGCGCGCCCATCGTGGGTCCGCGCAGCAGCCCTAGCCTCAGTGCCGAGCCGATCTCCTTTGAAAATAGGTCGTTAGTTCCCATGACCACTCACAACGCCCGTTCCTTCAAACGTTGAACTTGTCCGAAACTTGCTGAAATCCGTTTCGCAATGTTCGGTTCGTTCGCGATGACTTGAATGCGCTGAACGTTCTCGGCCAAGGATCAGCGCGGGGGCATTCCCCGACGCGGATCAGGCCAAGATCACGATCAGCACAGACCTCCTTGCCCCTGTCCCCGTGAGGCGACCATCGTGGCGGACTCGCGGGGGGGCGGCACAGCCATTCTAAACAACGACTCCGGTGGCGTCGAACCTTTCTCATCTGGTTCTTGTTTCGGCTCGACACGCCGCCGTCCGTAGGGCGAGTTACGCCGGACAGAGCGGGCGGTTTCACCTAATTCGACTTTGAGGGGCCCGATACCTCCTCGGGCGCCCCAAAAGTGTGAAGCGCCGCCGGGACACGAAAACCGCCGCCGGGAAGCTGGTGATTCTCCATGATGGCCAACAATGTGCGGCCCGCTGCAACTGCCGTTCCATTGAGGGTGTGGACCGGCAGGGGCGAGCCGCCTTCGGGCGCCCGGAAGCGGCAGCGCAGGCGCCGCGCCTGGTAGTCCGTAGTGTTCGACGTCGACGTCAGCTCCCGGTATCGCCCCTGGCCCGGCAGCCATGCCTCACAGTCGTATTTCTTGGCCGCGGACGCCCCGAGGTCGCCGGCGGCAACGTTGACGACCCGGTACGGGATCTCGAGGTCCTGCAGGATCTCCTCCTCGATCGCGAGCAGGCGCTCGTGCTCATCGCGCGATGTCGACGGCTCCACGAACGAGAACATCTCCACCTTGTCGAACTGGTGGACGCGAAAGATGCCGCGCGTATCCTTGCCGCCGGCGCCCGCCTCGCGCCTGAAGCAGGTCGAAAAGCCCGCGTAACGCAGGGGGAGATCGTCCGCGGACACGATCTGGTCCGCATGCAGGGCGGCGAGGCTCACCTCCGACGTTCCCACCAGATAGAGGTCGTCACCGGCGACCTCGTAGATCTGGGCGCGGTCCGTCGGCAGGAAGCCCGTCCAGAACATGGGCTCCTCGCGCACCAGGACCGGCGGGATCACCGGCCGGAAGCCGTGTCCGGCCAGCTTGCGCATCGCGTACTGGACCAGCGCCAGCTCCAGCAAGGCCAGCTCGCCCTTCAGGTAGGCGAAGCGGGAGCCGGACGCCCGCGCCGCGCTCTCCATGTCGATCAGGTCCAGGGCGGTCCCGATCTCGAGGTGGTCGCGCGGCTCGAATTCGAACTTGGGTGGCTCGCCGACGACCCGCACCAGCTCGGCGTCGTCCTCCGTCATGCCGTCCGGAGCGGACGGGTCCGGCAGGTTGGGGAGCTCCACGAGCAGCTCCTCGATGCGGCGCTCGATCTCCGACAGCTCCTGCTCGAGGGCCTTGATCTCGTCGGCAAGCGCATTCGACTCCGCGATCGCCTCGGTAGCCTCCTCCCCTGCCCGCTTGGCCTGGGCGATGCCTTCCGACACCTTCTTCTTCGCGGCCCGGCGGCCCTCGACCTCGGGCAGCAGCGCCCGGCGCCGGGCGTCCAGCTCGAGCAGCTCGTCGATCTTGTCGGCCGCGCCCCGGCGCGCGAGGGCGGCCTTGACGCCGTCCGGATCGGTGCGGATCAGCTTTAGGTCTAGCGTGGCGCCGGCCCGTCTAGCCGTCTACTTTTCGGAGCCGCTGCCGGACCGGCCGGTCGCGCCCGCCTTGGAGCTGCCCGCCTCGTTCGCCCCGCCCCCCGGCGTCAGGCCGGGTGGACCCGTGGCGGACTTGCCGGCGTACTCGGCGACGAACGCCGCGACCGCCTTCGCTTCGTCGCCGACCACGATGTTCTGGGGCATGATCGCCCCCGAGAACCCGCCGTTGCGGATCGCGTAGAGCACCTGGTCCTTCGTCTCGCGGCGGTTGTCGAAGTTCGGTCCCGCGACGCGTTCGTCCTGGTTGCTGCCCTCGGTGCCGGCCGCATCGAGCGTGTGACAGCCCGCGCAGCGCTCGGAGAACAACTTCGCGCCACGGGTGTCGACCTTCCGCCCGTCCTCGCCACAGCCCGCGGCCGCCAGGGCGCATGCCACGAGCGCGACGCCGATTGCCATGCGGGGAGGCCTCATCCGGGCGGCATATTAGTTACTCGGGGGACGACCCAGCCCGTGGAAGGGAAGGCGGTGCCCAGAGCGAACTAGACGGCATCCGGCGCCGGTCGGGCGGAGCGGGCTCTGATGGGCTTGTCCGCCTCGAGTGCGGCCTCCACTATTCGAGAGGCGCGCTCGCACATGACGGCGGCGAATGGGTCGGCGCCGGATATTCCTCCCGATCTGCCCTGGTGCGAAGATTGCGCGCCATGGCGGCCGCGATCGACCAGCAGGAGTTCCGGGACGCCTGCGGGCGCTTCGGGACCGGGGTGTGCGTGGTCACGTCGCTCGGGGCCGACGGCCCCAGCGGGATGACCGCGAACGCGGTCACGTCGCTGTCACTCGAGCCTCCGCTGATGATCGTGTGCTTCGCGCTCACGGCGCGGACCCTTGCGGCGGTGGAGCACTCGGGCCGCTTCGGCGTGCAGTTTCTCGCCCACGACCAGGAGGAGGTCGCTGCGCGCTTCGCCTCCAAGCTGCCGGAGCGCGAGAAGTTCGAGGGGCTCGCCTGGAGCGAGCGCGTCGGGGTGCCCTCCATCGACGGGTGCCTCGCCTGGCTCGGGTGCGAGTTGCAGGACCTGCGCCAAGGGGGCGACCACATGATCGGCGTGGGCGAGGTCGTCGACCTGTGGCGCGGCGAGGGCGAGCCGCTGATCTTCTTCAGCGGCGACTACTGGTCGCTGGCGGAGCGCGAAGAGGCGCCGCCGGAGGTCGATCGCGCGCTCGAGGGCCCAGACTGATCGCCGCGCCGCAGAGCTCCCGGAATTTCCGGCTAAGCGAATTACAGAGCTCCCGGAATTTCCGGCTAAGGAAATTCCGGTCCTTCTCTAGAACAGCGCGCCGGAGACCTGGGCGGCGCGCACCGCGAAGGCGACGACGAGCAGCGCAGCGATGCTCATGATGGTCATCTCCCGCCGCACGATGCGCAGCGCGATCGCGCGCTGCTCACCGGCCGGCAGTCCCGCGAACTCCACGCCCTCGGGCAGCTCCCGCTGCGCCGCGCCCACGCGCATGCCCTCGGCGACCAGGTTCACGAGGAGCGGTGCTGTGCCGTACATGTAGTGGATCGCGTCCTTGGGCTCGTGACCGGCGATCAGCAGGATCGCCCCCAGCAGGACCTGCACGACCACCGAGATCTGGGCGGCGCGCAGCACGTACCAGAAGGACACGGGCGTGGCGCGCGCGAGCGCGGCGCCCGCGCCCCACAGGCCGGCCACGACGTTGAGCACCAGCACGGCGACGCCGACGACGAGGTGGACCTCAGTCAACGACGGCCGCCCGAGGGCTGTAGATTGAGCCAGAAAGCACTATGTAACACATTGTTACAAAGCTGATATAAACTCGATTCCAGTGCGGAATATGGCTCCCCCGGACCCGCACCAGGAGGGGTAACGAGTTGGTCGAGAGCTACCTGCCGGTGCTGGTCTTCCTCGCGCTCGGCGCGATCGTCGGTATCGCGTTCACGTCGCTCAACCGGGTCCTCGGTCCAAGCAACCCCACCCCCATCAAGTCGGCGCCCTACGAGTGTGGGCTGCCCTCCGACGTGCAGCGCGGGTTTCGCTTCGGGATCAGCTTCTACCTGATCGCGATGCTCTTCATCCTGTTCGACGTCGAGGTCATCTTCCTCTACCCGGTCGCCGTGCACCTGAAGGCGTCCGGCACGTTCGTGCTGATCGAGACCCTGATCTTCGTCGCGCTGCTGTCCGTGGCGTTCGTCTACGTGTGGCGCAGGGGAGCGCTGGAATGGAAATAAGACGGGAGAAGGTTGGTGCGCCGACCGACGTGCGCGCGCGCCAGCACCGCGCCAGCGAGATGCTTCGTGGCATCGACATGTCCGGCGCCGACCTCGACAAGTACGTCGAGGAGCGGGTGCTGACGACGACGCTCGAGAAGGCGCTCAACTGGGCGCGCTCGAACGCGCTGTTCCCCGCCACCTTCGGCCTGGCCTGCTGCGCGATCGAGATGATGTCGATCGTCACCGCCCGCTACGACAGCGCGCGGTTCGGGGCCGAGGTGTTCCGCGCCTCTCCGCGTCAGGCGGACTTGCTGATCCTGTCGGGCCGCGTGTCGATCAAGATGGCGCCCGTCGTGCGCCGCATCTACGACCAGATGCTGGAGCCGAAATGGGTGATCGCGATGGGCGCTTGCTCCTCGAGCGCCGGCGTCTTCAACAACTACGCCCTCGTGCAGGGCGCGGACAAGTTCATGCCGGTGGACATCCACGTGCCCGGGTGCCCGCCGCGCCCCGAGGCGCTGCTCCACGGCATCATCAAGCTGCAAGCCAAGATCAAGGGAGATCCCACGCTCGGCTGGCGCGAGCGGTATGGCGCCCATGGCACGGAGGAGCTCGGGGACGGGCCGGAATCGAACGGATCCTGACCCCAAAGATGGTCTAGCCCCTTGCCTGACGCGACCGGATTGGAGTTGATCGCCCACGACCTGCGTGAGCAGGTCCCGGGCTCGGTCACCGGCACCCAGCACCACCGCGGCACGGCAACCCTCGTGATCGACCCGGAGGCCGTGATGCAGGTGCTGACCTGGCTGCGCCGGACGCCGAACCAGGACTACCACTTCCTCGCCAGCGTCCACGGCTGCGACTACCTGCCGCACGCGCCGCGCTTCGGCGTCCACTACGAGCTGCTCAACATGGAGCGGGTCGAGCGCCTGCACGTGAAGGCGCTGCTGGAGGACCCGGGCGAGCCGGAGCTGCCCGAGATGGACTCCGTGGCCGCGTTGTTCCCGACGGCGAACTTCCAGGAGCGGGAGATCTACGACATGTTCGGCGTCGTGTTCCGCGGCCACCCCGACCTGCGTCGCATCCTGATGCCCGACGAGTACGAGGGCTTTCCGCAGCGTCGCGACTTCCCGATGGGCGGCGAGCCGGTCCTGTTCACCCACAACGAGCACCAGACGCCGCGGTGGTACGAGTGAGCGAGCCCGCCGGGAGCGTGCGGCAGCTGGCGACGGGCGTGACGGCCGAGCCGGCCGGCGACGCCCAGACCGAAGCGGAGCTGATGACGATCAACTTCGGCCCGCACCACCCCGCGACGCACGGGGTGCTGCGGCTGCTCGTGACGCTGCGTGCCGAGGAGGTGCTCGAGGCGATCCCCTACATCGGCTACGTGCACACGGGCATCGAGAAGTCGTGCGAGGACAAGTCGTACTGGAAGGTGATCCCGCTTGTCGAGCGCATGGACTACCTCGCCTACTACTTCAACGCGATGGCGTTCTGCATGTCCGTCGAGCGGTTGCTCGACGAGCCCGTTCCCGAGCGCGCGCAGTACCTGCGCGTGATCCACTGCGAGCTGAACCGGATCCACTCGCACCTGGTGTGGCTCGGCACGTCGGCGCTCGACCTCGGCGCGATCTCGATCTTCTGGTACTGCTTCAGGGAGCGCGACAAGATCCTCGACCTGTTCGAGTACTCGTCGGGCCAGCGGATGCACACGCGTTACATCCAGGTCGGGGGCGTGGCAGACGACATTCCCGCGGGCTGGGCCGAGAAGGCGCTGCGGTTCACCGAGGACATGGAGGAGCGCGTCGGGCAGTACGAGGCGATCCTCGACCGCAACGAGATCTTCCTGCAGCGCACCAGGGACGTCGGGATCGTGCCGCAGCAGCGCCTCCTGGACCTCGGCGTCACCGGACCGCTGCTGCGCGCCGCGGGCAACCCGTGGGACCTGCGCAAGGCGACCCCTTACTCCTCCTACGACAAGTTCGACTTCAAGATCCCGGTCGGCACCGTCGGCGACTGCTATGACCGCTACCGCGTGCGGCTGGCGGAGATCCGCGAGTCCTGCAGCATCGTCCGCCAGGCGATCGAAGGGCTGCCCGAAGGACCGCACATCACGACCAACCGCAAGGTGGCGCTGCCCCCACGGCACGAGCTGGCGACGTCGATGGAGGCGCTGATCCACCACTTCAAGCTCGTCACGGAGGGCTTCCGGGTGCCGCCCGGGGAGGCCTATGTCCCGATCGAGAGCCCGCGCGGAGAGATGGGCTGCTTCGTGCTGTCGGACGGCTCCGCGAAGCCCGCTCGCGTGCACATGCGCGACCCCTCCTTCGTGAACCTGCAGGCACTGCGGGAGATGGTCGTGGGCGGCTACATCGCCGACATGATCACGAACCTCGCGATGCTCGATCCAATCCTCGGGGGCATCGACAGGTGAGCAAGTTCGACCACCTGCGCGGAGTCCCGGGCTCGCGCAGCAGGTTGGCCGCGCAGGTCTGGGAGGGCGCGCGCGTGGAGGCCGACCCGGCGGAGGTTCCCGAGCCGAGCGACGTGCGGGTGCCCGACCACCTGCGCGCGACCATCGAGCACCACATCTCCCTGTACCCGGACCGTCGTTCGGCGGTCCTGCCCGCGCTGTCCGCCGTGCAGCGGGAGCACGGCTGGCTGTCGCCCGAGGCGATGCTGCAGGTGGCCGCGGTGATGCAGTTCAGCCCCGCCTATCTCGAGTCGGTGGCGAGCTTCTACGACATGCTCGAGCTGGAGCCGGTCGGCACCCACACCATCTTCATGTGCACGAACCTCTCGTGCCAGATGCGCGGAGCGCAGGATGTGCTCGCCGCCCTCTCCGAGGCGACCGGGTCACCCGTCGGCGGGTCGAGCCCCGACGGTATGTTCCGCCTGCGCGCGTTCGAGTGCCTCGGCGCCTGCGACATCGCGCCGATGGCGTCGATCGAGGGGCATTACCGGGGTCCGCTCACGGTCGCAGATGCGACCGTGATCGCGGACCACCTCCGCGCCGGCGGAGCCGCCGCGGAGGTGCTGCCGCAGAAATTGCCGACCGCCGGTAAGCCGGCGGTCGGGTTGGACGAGGGACAGGCGCAATGAGCTCCGCCGGCGGCATCCTCCTCAAGCACGTCGATGTGCCGGACCTCAACCGGATCGAGACCTACGAGCGGGTCGGTGGCTACGCCGCGCTGCGCAAGGCGATCACCGAGATGACCGGCGACCAGGTCCTCAAGGAGCTCGAGGCGAGCGGCCTGCGCGGCCGCGGGGGCGCGGGCTTCTCGATGGGCAAGAAGGCCAGCTTCCTGCCTCACGGCCAGATCCAGAAGTACCTGTGCTGCAACGCGGACGAGTCCGAGCCGGGGACCTTCAAGGACCGCGAGCTGATGCACCGCAACCCGCACCAGTTGATCGAGGGCGTGCTGATCGCCGCGTACGCGGCGGACATCACACACGCGTTCATATACATCCGCGGCGAGTACGAGGAGGAGGCCGACATCCTCGACGCCGCGGTCACGGAGGCGTACACGCGCGGCTACGTCGGGGACAGCATCCTGGGCACCGGGTTCGGGTGCCCGCTGGTCGTGCACCGGGGCGCCGGTGCCTACATCTGCGGCGAGGAGACCGCGCTGCTCGACTCACTGGAGGGCAAGCGCGGCAACCCGCGGCTGAAGCCGCCGTTCCCCGCCAACCAGGGCCTCTATCAGGGGCCGACGCTGATCAACAACGTGGAGACGCTGTCCAACGTCCCGCACATCATCGCCAACGGCGCCGACTGGTTCCGGAAGTTCGGGACCGAGCGCTCGCCCGGTACGAAGGTCGTGTCCGTGTCGGGCTGCGTGCAGCGCCCCGGCAACTACGAGATCGAGCTGGGCGTGTCGTCGCGCGACATCATCTACGGGCTGGCGGGCGGGCCGCCGGAGGGCCGGCGCGTGAAGGCGTGGTTCCCCGGCGGGTCATCGGCGCCCGTGCTCACCGAAGAGCATCTGGACCTGCCCTACGACTTCGAGCACATGGCGGAGGCGGGCTCGATGCTGGGGTCCGGCGCGATCATCGTCGTGGACGACTCGGTGCCGATCGTCTCGGTCGCGCTGCGCCTGGCCGAGTTCTACCGCCACGAATCTTGCGGCAAGTGCGTGCCGTGCCGCGAGGGAACCAACTGGACGGTGAAGATGCTCGAGCGCGTGGATCGCGGCGAGGCCACGCCGATGGACCTCGACGTGATGACGGACGTTCAAACGAACATCATCGGCAACTGCCTGTGCCTGCTCGGCGACTCGATGGCGATGCCGGTGGGATCGATGATCGCGAAGTTTCGCGGAGAGTTCGAGGCGCATATCGAGGAAGCGGCTCGTTCGCAGTTCGCCGTTCGCCGTTCGCCGGAAGACGGCCCGATCTCTCTGTCCGATGAGGCAGGACTCTCTGTTCCGGCCACGGACGAGGCCGCGTGATGAGTCAGGGCGACTGGATCACTTTCACGATCGACGGGCGCGAGGTGCGCGCCCCCGAGGGCGAATGGCTGCTCGACGCGGCCAAGCGTGGCGACGTCGACGTTCCCTACTTCTGCTACGAGCCGAAGCTCGGCGCACCTGTGGGCGCGTGCCGCATGTGCATGGTGGAGGTCGAGGGGATGCCGAAGCTGCAGACCTCGTGCTCCACCCCCGTCAAGGACGGCATGGTCGTGTACACGCAGACCGACCGCGTCAAGGGCGCGCAGAACGCGGTGGTCGAATTCCTGCTCGTCAACCATCCGCTCGACTGCCCGGTGTGCGACAAGGGCGGGGAGTGCCCGCTGCAGGACATCGCGTTCGGCTGGGGCCCGGGACGCAGCCGCTTCGTCGAGGACAAGCGCAACTTTCCCAAGCCGATCGCGCTCTCGCCGCTGATCGCGATCGACCGTGAGCGCTGCATCCTCTGTTACCGGTGCGTGCGCTTCTCGCAGGAGGTGGCCGAGGACGACCAGCTGATGTTCCTCGAGCGCGGCGACCACACTTTTGTGGGTACCTTCGATGGGCGCCCCTATGAGGCGCCATTCTCGGGCAACGTGGTCGACCTCTGCCCGGTGGGCGCGCTCACGAACACCGCCTACCGGTTCCGCGCGCGCCCGTGGGACATCGAGGGCGCGGGCACGATCTGCACCCTGTGCCCGAGCCAATGCAACGTGGAGCTGACGATCCGCGACGAGCGCGTCGAGCGGGTGCAGCCGCGCGACAACGACGCCGTCGACGACGGCTGGCTGTGCGACAAGGGCCGCTGGGGCTATCAATCCACGCGCCCGGACGGGCGCGTCCTGGAGCCACTGGTGCGCGACGGTGGGCACCTGCGGCCGG
>JBBRDT010000004.1:0-74137 GCA_038203635.1 Solirubrobacterales bacterium | reverse complement strand
CATGCGATCCGCACGCTTGGGCGCGCCTGGTGCCGGGTGCTCTGGCGCTGTTGGCAGGACGGCGCTCCCTACGACCCCGCTCGCCACGGCAACCTCACTCGACTGATCGAAGCCAGGGGTTGACACAGGGCGTCTCATGCGGCGCTCCCGTTCCCGGCGTTCTCGATCACGAGCGGCTGGAAGCGCAGCTTGCACTCGGGGCTCGCAGCCTCCAGCATTGCGCGGTGCTGCTCGTGTGACGCATAGCCGGGTCCCTCGTCGATGCACGTCTGGACCCACGCCTCGATCCGTTCGGTGTCGCCGCTCCGCACCATTTCCATGAAGTCCGAGTAGACCATGCGTTCGAACAGGATCTTGCGGTCGTCGGGGCTGGGGTACATCCCCTTCAGCTCCTCGCGCAGCGAACCGAGCAGCTCCAGCGCAACCGCGTACTCGTCTCCGTAGCACTGTGCCAGCGAGATCCGGATGCGGCGCGCCATCGCCGGGCTCGCGCCGCCCGTCGAAACAGCGATCGCGAGGTCACCGTGGCGCACGATCGAGGGCAGGATGAAGTTGCACAGGTGTGTCACGTCCACGACGTTACACAGCATCTGGCGAGCTTCTGCGTCCTCGAACACTCGGACGTTGGTGTCGTTGTCCTCGGTCGCGGCGATCACCAGGAAGGATCCATCGAGGTCGGAGGTGTCGTAGGGGCGCTCAACGAGGTCGATCCGTCCCTCTCTCGCCCAGCCGCGCACGCGGTCGGTGGCGGTGAGGGAGATCACCTTCACCTTCGCGTCCGCATTCAGCAGTCCCTCGATCTTGCCCTCACCGACCTTGCCGGCGCCCACGACCACCGCGCTGCGGCCCGCGATGTCCAGGATCGCCGGGTAGTACGGGCGGGTGCTCCACCGGCGACCGCGCTTGCCCCACTTCGCCACAAGACCGCGGACCCGCTCCAGCGGACCGGCGGAGGCGACCGTGCCCGCCACTACGAACGCCTCTTCAGCCGCTGCTCGGCCAGGTGGGTCAACTCCTGCAACTCGCGCTCGATGCGCTGCAGGCGGGCTCCCATGATCCCCACGTACACGAGGATCAGCGTCACGAAGACCCCGTAGGCGCCGGCGACGTACTTTCCGGCCTCGTCGAGGGGAAGCGCGGGCACGCGGGTCGCCGCCTATTCCGGCTTCGCCGGGACGGTCACGATCGGCGGCGGCGCGGCACCGCTGGAAGATCCCTCTTCTTCGAGGAGCCTGCGCAGCCGGCGCAGCTGCCCACGAGCGTGCTTGGAGGTCAGCTCGAGCTTCACGAGCGTCACGTACAGCAAAGCCATCCCCGCGAGCGCGATCAGGAAGGTCAGCCGCATCTCTCCCGGCATGTCGCCGGCGGTCTGGTTGAGCACGCGCGGGTGCACCAGGTTCTCGGCCAGTCGCACCGCGATGAAGTTGACGGGCACGAACGCACCCGCGGTGATCGCGAAGACCGATGCGTAACGCGCTCGGCGCTGAGGGTCTTCGATCGAGTAGCGCAACGGGTAGTAGGTCACGTAGAGCAGGAAGACGATCAGGAAGCTGACGAGGGTGGGCTCGTCCCACACCCACCACTTGCCCCAGGCAGCCTTGGCCCAGATCGCTCCGGTGATCAGGACGCCGACCCCGAAGATCACGCTCATGTGGATGGCCACGTAGGAGCGGTAGTCCCAGCGATCGTCGCGGGTGCGCAGGTGCATCGCACCCAGCAGACCGGCGACCACGAACCCGATCAGGGCAACGATCGCGAGCGGCACGTGCACATAGAAGATCTTCTGGACGAAACCCTGATCGGCGTCGTTGGGTGCGTAGAAGAAGACAAGCGCGAGCGCCGTGGCCAGCACCGCCGTCGAGGCGAGCGCAAGACCCCGTAAGCCCCTGCCAAAAAGCGTCGAGTCCAGGTCAATCCTCCATGAGGAAGTCGAATACCGCGTACGCCAGCAGCCCGAATATCAGATCATAGAGGGCGAGCACAGCCAGCCATTTCCCAACCCCCGACGTCTCCATCGGGATGGACAGAAGCGGCTTGGTGGCGGATGCGGCGGCGATCATGACCGGCACGGTGAGCGGAAGCAAGAGCAGGGGCAGCAGCAGGTCGCGCGCTCTCGTGTGGACCGCAATGGAAGCCAGCAGGGCGCCCATGACCGCAAGCCCGAAGTCGGCAAGGATCGCCACCACGAGCAGTCGCGGCAAGGCTTCCCAGAACCCGTCCGACAGGAAGAACAGGGCAAAGATCGGGAGCGCGATCAGCTCCAGCGCCAGGAGATAGGAGAACAGTGCCCCAGCCTTGGCGATCAGCAGGGACGTGCGCTCGATCGGAGCCATCAAGATCCCATCGAACCCGCCCTGCTCGCGCTCCGCCACGAACAGGCGATTGATCCCCAGGATCGCGGCGAAGAGCAGGGTCACCCACAGCACTCCGGCCGCCAGCTCGCCCTCGAGCCGGTCGCGGTCGAGGCCGAAGTGGAAGATGACGAAGGTCGTCACCGCGAAGATGGCCATCGACGGCACCGACTCCTTGGTCCGTAGCTCCACGACCAGGTCCTTGCGCAGGATGGCGGCGACCGGCCTCATGTCACCGACCCTCCGTAGACACCGCGGATGTCGCTCGCGCTGATCTGATCCACCGGCGCATCGGCGACGACGTATCCGTCGCGCAGAGCGAGCACCTGGTCAGCCTCGGCCAGGCCATGCTCGAGATCGTGCGTGACGAGCACGCGCGTCGCATCGCTGCCCGGGCCGATCAGGTCGTCGACCGCCGTCGCGGCCTGCGGGTCGAGATGCGCTCGCGGCTCGTCCAGCAGGAGGAGTTGCGGTCGATGCAGCACCGCCCGGCAGACGGCCAGGCGCTGAGCCATCCCCCGCGAGAGGCTGGCGACCGGGTCGTCTGCCCGCCGACCCATGCCTGTCACGTCGAGCAGGTACGCGATCCGGGACGCGGGTTCGGGCACGTCATAGAGCCGCGCGTAGAAGAGGAGGTTCTCGCGCCCGGACAGGTCCCTGTAGAGGAGGGGGTCGTGCGAGAGGAAGCCGACGAGGGGCCGCACTCGATGTGCCTCGCGCGGGAGGTCGGACCCGAAGACACGCAGTGTCCCTTCATGTGGGATCAACAGCGTCGCGAGCATCCGCAGGAGCGTCGTCTTCCCGGCCCCGTTAGGGCCGAACACGGCAAGCGTGTGTCCCACCGCGAGCCGGGTGCTGACGGCACGGAGTGCCTCGCGTTCGCCGTATCGCCTCGTGACGTCGCCGAGGAGGATCGCCTCGCCGGAGCCCGCGCTCACCGGCTGCTGCGCCGGCTCGACCTGCTCAACCTCCACGTGAGTGCTCCGTCGGGTCTCGATTGAGCAGCGCGATTGCGTGGGGGAGGGCAGGCCCGATCTCCTGGCCGATCTGACCGATGCTCTTCGGGCTGCCCGGAAACGTGATGATCAAAGTGCGTTTGCGGATGCCGGCGACGGCGCGGGACAGCATCCACTTGTCCGTGTGGGGGCGCGAAGCGGCGCGCATCGCCTCCGCGATTCCGGGCGCTTCGCGATCGATCACCGCGAGAGCTGCCTCGGGCGTCACGTCATCCGGGGAGAAGCCGGTGCCGCCCGTCGTCAGGACCAGATCGCAGACGTCACTGTCCGCGTAGTGGCGCAGCGCCCATTCGATCTTCGCGCGTTCGTCGGGAACGACCTCGGTCGCAGCAATCTCGGCCCCGAGGCCGCGCGCGAACTCGGCCAGTGCGGGACCGCTCTCGTCCGCTCCCTGCTCCCGGCTCAGAGAGCTGCTGATGGTGATGATCGCGGCGCGCATCCGCAGTCACAGGTTACGTATCCCGTGACCAGTCTTCCTTGCCACCCGTCTTTTGCAACAGTGCGACCTCCTCGATCAGGACTCCCCGCTCCAGGCCCTTGACCATGTCGTAGGCGGTCAGGGCGGCCACCGTGCAGGCGGTCAGCGCCTCCATCTCGACTCCGGTCCTGGCCGTGGTCCTGGCCTCGGCCGTGAAGGTGATGGTGCCCTCCTGAGCGTCGATCTCGGCCTCGACGTCGACGAACGAGAGCGGCAGCGGATGCGCCAGCGGGATCAACTCGTCGGTGCGCTTGGCCGCCTGGATGCCGGCGATTCGGGCCGTGCCGAGGACGTCGCCCTTGGGCGCGTCCCCCCGCTGCACGATGGCGGCCGTCTCCGGGCTCATGCGAACACGAGCCCGCGCCCGCGCCCGGCGATCGCTTTCGGGCTTTCCTCCCACATCGACCATGCGCGCCCGACCGCGCGAGTCCAGATGGCTAAGTCGAGGCTCGTCCGCCATGGGAGAAACGTAACGCGTCGCGATGGGCGTGCGGGGCGCGGGGCGAACGCGCCGTGGTTCAGGGTCGCGTGGGGATCCCACTTCGCCGAGTGGACAGTTTGTACCCCTATAGGGCAATCAAGTGTCCAGTCGACCCCAGCAACGCTCACCGTCGCGTGTCTTGTGGCGAGTCGCCTCGACGCGGCATTGGTCGGTTGGGGCATGGCGTTGCCGGTCCACCATTCGTCGAATTTCACCAAACTGCGTTTGCGACACACGGCGAAACGGCATCCTCACTCAAGTGAGCAGACACCAGCTACTCGTTGGAGTAGCTCTCACCGCTGGCCTAGCACTGGCATCGACATCGAGCCTTCCCATGTCAGGAGCCGCTTCTCGTACCGCTGGGGTCAAGGCCTGCTACAAGAAAAAGACAGGCACTGTTCGCGTCGCCAAAGGGCGCAAGGCATGCAGGCGAGGAGAGCGGAGCATCACTCTGAATCGTCAGGGATCCCGAGGCCAACGCGGTTCTCGAGGCCCAGCGGGCCCGACTGGAACGACCCCCAGTCAGTCAGGTGCCGGAGTCGCAGGTCCCGAAGGGCCTACTGGGCTTACCGGCTTGACTGGACCGACCGGACCTGCCGGCTCAACCGGACCTACTGGTCCCTCCAATTCAACTGAGGCCCGCAATCTCGGCCCGGTAACCATCACCGGCACCGACGGTGGCTCGGCCAACTCTCTGGTCACGCAAAGCGGAGTCGATCCGGGCAACTACCTGCTGATAGCGCGTGCCCAGCTGAACTCGGTGCCCACACTTGCGTCCGAGATCACGTGCGAGGCGTCATTGGCCGGCAAATCAGCGCAGGGAACCGTGAACATTGGCACCAACGCCGGCAACTCCGCTCATTCGATAGTCACGATTACGTTTAACGTGACGGTCGCAACCCCTGGGAGTGCCAATCTCAGGTGTTACCGGGAATCGCTATCTGGGACAGCGCCCACTGCAACGGGTGCATACGTCGAGCTCCTTCAGGTCGGTTCGGCTACCTCGCAGGTCGTCAGCAGCTAGTTACGCAACATGCGACGCGTGACCCGCAACAGTGGCAGCGCGCCTTCGCGCAATGCCTCGGCGCGTTGGCCGTCCCGGCCGTAGAGGATCCGGGCTGACGCGCGGATTGCCTTTCCCAGCACTTCGTCGTACGGATGCCACCAGACGTCCCGCATGCGTGAGGGCTCCCACGAGACCAGCTTGATGTTCACGCATTCGTAGAAGCCGAACTTCGAATGGGATCGGCCAAGCCCGGATTCCTTCACACCACCCCACGAGCATTGGCAGGCGCCATGTGAGTAGGAGTGGTCGTTGATCCACACCATCCCCGATTGGATCTGTCGAGCCATGCGTTCGCCCTTATCGCGGTCGAGCGTCCACACCGACGCGCCGAGGCCGAAGCGGGAGTCGTTGGCGCACTCGATGGCCTGCTGCTCGTTCTCCACCGTCAGAATCGGGAGTACCGGACCGAAGATCTCCTCGCGCATGATCCGCATCTCGTGGGTCACGCCGGTGAGCACGATCGGGGCGATGAAGTGGCCCGTGAGGCCGTCGACGTCCACGGGCCCCCCGCACATCACCGTTGCGCCTGATGTGACGGCGTCGTCGACCAACTCCATGACGAGGTCGTACTGCTCCTTCGACACCATGGGTCCGATCTCGGTGCTCCAGTCCGTCGGGTCACCGACGCGCAGGCGGCCGGCCTCGCGCACGACACCGTCGATGAAGCGATCGGCCACGTCCTCCAGCACATATGTGCGCTCGATCCCGGAGCAGGTCTGCCCCGCATTCGAGAATCCGCCCCACACGGCACCTGAGATTGCGTGGAGCAGATTGGCGTCGGAGCAGACGATCTGCGGGTCCTTGCCCCCCAGCTCAAGCACGCAGCCCTTCATCCGGCGGGCACATTCCTCGCCGACGCCGCGGCCGACGTCGACCGATCCCGTGAAGAAGATCTTTCCGGCGGAAGACTCGACGAGCGCCTGGCCGACAGCGCCGCCCCCATGCACCGTCTGCAGCAGGCCCTCCGGAAGTCCTGCGCGCTCGAACACGTCCTGTATCCGCCGGCCGATCAGGGGGGTGAGCGAGGCCGGCTTCAGCACCACTCCGTTGCCCGCCATCAGCGCGATTGCCACCTCACCGAACGGGATCGACCACGGGTAGTTCCAGGGTGCGATCACGCCGACGACACCGATCGGCTCGTATACGAACTTGCTCTTCTTCTGCTTGAGCATGAGCTGCGGGTGCGGGATCCGTTCGTCGCCCAGGATGCGCGGCCCATTGTCGGCGCACCAGTGCAGCGCGTCGATCGTGGGGAGCAGCTCCATCGTGTACGCCTCGAGCCGAGGCTTGCCCTGCTCGCGCGAGATCAACATGGCGATCTCGTCCGAGTGATCGAGGAGCACCTGCGCCGCACGCCGCAGGTAGCGAGCGCGATCCGCGAGCGACAGCTGGGCCCAGAACGGCTGGACGCCGGCGACATCGTCCACGATCGACTGCACCTGATCGGGAGTGATCGTCGGGACCGAGCCGGCCAACTCACCGGTCGCCGGGTTGAACGAGTCGAGCCGGCCCTGGCTCGCGTCGCTGCCGGCGACGCCCGGTCTGTTCCCAGTGCCCGTAGTGACGGCCATCCAGCTGCCCTCCTAGTGAGCGGTCGGGCGCGATTCTACTCCGCGCCCTCCGGCGCCCAGAAGGCGGTCAGCGAGCGCGCAGAACGAAGACGCGACTCGAGACGCGCGCGTTGCCGCGCTGGTCGACCTCGGTGATCACGACCTTCGCCTTGAAGCGCTTCAGCCGCTTGGCAAGCTTGCGCTTGCTCTTGGAGAAGCGCACCTTCACGTTCTTCTTCTTGTTTGCTGCGATCGAGAACTTCACGGACCCAAGCCGTTCCAGCTTCCTGCTCCTGCGCTTAGTGGGCTCGGCGGTCGTGATGGTCATGCGGCCCTTGCAGCTATTGGTACCGGCGCACTGCAGCCCGATCGACACCTCACCCTTGCGCGACATCTTCACTGCCCGGCCCGAAATCAAGACGAGGGACTCGATGATGATGCGCCGTGGCTGGACCGGCGGGTTCGGCGCGCCGCCGCCGCCACCTCCTCCACCCGCCGTCACCTGCACGGTGAACGAGAACTCGGCAGTGGCCTGGTTGCCTGCCGCATCCGTGGCACGCACGGCCATGACGTATGAGCCGTTGGCCAGCACGGGGGTGGTGTAGGGGGAGCCGCACGCGGCGAAGGCAGCTTGATCGAGTGCGCACTCGAAGGTGACGGTCTCGTTCGACGAGAGGTCGAAGGTCGTCTGCGCCGTGGTGCTGGCCAGCGGACCGGTCACGTTGACCTGGGGCTCGGTCGTATCGACTCTGAAGCCGTAAAGCGTCCAAGGCCCTGCTCCCGGGGCGTCGTCGAGAGCTCGTACCCGGAGGACGTAGGGGCCGTCCGCAAGCTCGGCCGTCTCCTGGAACGGTGTGCCGCAGCCGAAGACACCGTCGTCGATCGGCTCGACCATGCACTCGAAGCCGGTCACGTTCTCCTTGGGCAGCACCGGGGCGAACGAGAAAGAGGGCGTCGTGTCGTTCGTGACCGGGGCCGGGCCACTGGTGACGGTGGTCGCGGGGGCGACGTTGTTGTCGGTACAGGTGGCCGCGACGGTGTCGTCCGGATCGGAGATCACCGCGTCACCGGGGTCGTCGCATGACAGCACCGTATCCCGTCCTGCGCCGCGGACGTTGATCGTGTCGGCGCCGGCATTCCCGTTGACGAAGTCAACGCCATCGCCTCCGGTGAGATTGTCGGCGCCTGCACGGCCGAGCAGTTCTGAGCGGACGGAAGCATCGATGTCGACCGCGTCGTCGAAGTTGCCCAGGTCGACCTTGATCGCCTGGATCGCGCCCAGCGTGCTCGGATCGGCGCAGGTCGCCACGCCAGCCGCGACTGTGCATCCCTCTCCGACCGGGGCACTGACCGGCGCGGTCGCATCGGTCACGGTGTACGAGCCGGTGTTCTGGGTGATCGTGACGGTGTTCGTCTCACCGTCCAGGGCGACGTATTCGAGCGTGACCTTGCCACCCGCGGCTATCACGCGGGCCGTTCCGGCCATTGCCGGCTTGGCCACGACCAACGCCAGCATGAGTGAGGCAACCAGGGTCAGACCCAGGCGTAGTACCCCCACTCGGACATGCAAAAGCGTGGCCGATCCCTGCCTACGACTACATCCCATCGGCTCAATCAGACTAGTGGCTAATTGCCCGATTTGCGCTGTTTCCGCAAAAGACTGACAAGGCGCTCCCGCAACGTGGCCTCGAAGCCCCGTTCGGTGGGCTCGTAGTAGCGCCGATCCTCGAGCCCTTCGGGCATCAGGTTCTGCTCGGATACGCCCTCGGCGAGATCGTGCGGATATTCATATCCGACCCCCCGCCCGAGCTGCTTGGCACCGGGATAGTGGGAGTCCTGCAGATGCGGGGGCGGGTCTGCCGCACCGTCGCGCTGCACGTCACCGCGCGCTCGCGCGATGGCAGTGGTGCTCGCGTTGGATTTCGGCGCAAGGGAGAGGTAGGCGGCCGCCTGGCTGAGATTGAGAGCAGCCTCCGGCATGCCCACGTGTTCGACCGCCTGCGCTGCAGCGACCGCGACGAGTAGTGCCTGCGGGTCTGCGTTGCCGATGTCCTCGGACGCGAGCACGATCATCCGGCGCGCGATGAAGCGCGGATCCTCGCCGCCCTCGAGCATCACGGCCAGGTAGTAGAGGGATGCGTCGACATCCGAGCCACGCGTCGATTTGATCCACGCCGAGATGTAGTCGTAGTGCTTGTCCCCGCCCTTGTCGTAGAGGACCGCCTTCTTCTGCATCGCGTCCTCGGCAAGCTCGACCGAGACCGGCCGCCCGAGTCGCCGTGCGGTGTCGCTCGCAAGCTCCAAGGCGTTGTAGGCGGCCCGCGCGTCGCCCCCGGAACGCGCTGCGAGGAACTCGATCGCCTCCTCGGGCACCTGCGGCGGGTCGGGAATGCCCCGCTCCGGGTCTGCCAGCGCGCGGCGCAGCAGGTCGGCGACCTGCTCGGCCGTGAGTGGCCGCAGCTCGTATATCTGGGAGCGGGAGAGCAGTGCGGAGTTGACCTCGAAGTATGGGTTCTCGGTCGTGGCGCCAATCAGGATCACGAGACCTTCCTCGACGGCGGGCAGCAACGTGTCCTGTTGTGCCTTGTTGAAGCGGTGGATCTCGTCCAGGAAGAACAGCGAGCCGGTGCCGGAGGAGCGGCGGCGCTCCCTTGCACGCTCGATCACAGCTCTCACCTCGGCACGGCCGGCGTTCACGGCACTCGCCTCCTCGAAGGCGGCACCGGCATGGGTGGCGGCGATCCGAGCGAGTGTCGTCTTTCCACTCCCCGGCGGCCCGTACAGGATCATCGAGTGCGGCTCGCCGGTCTCGATCGCCGTGCGCAGCGCGGACCCCGCAGCAAGCACGTGGTCCTGCCCGATAAAGTCGCTCAGCTCCCGCGGCCGCATACGCGCCGCGAGGGGTTCGTCCTCGAGCGGGACCGGCGTGCGCCGCGGGGCGCTGTCGTCCGTGTCGAAAAGCCTCTCCAACGTCCTCAGTATCCCCAATGGAATACGTGCTGCTCGCGATCTGGTGCTTTGCCGTGGCCCTTGCCGGGGGGTTGGTGGGCCTCGTGCTTGGCAACATCCGCCTGCCCGCCGTACTCCTTCTTTCCACCTCTCCGGGGGCGGGGACGGGCGCGAACATCGGGATCAGCGCGGTCGCGGCCGGCACCGCATCCATCGCCCACATCCGAGCGGGCCGCGTCAACTGGCGCCTGTTCCGGTGGATGGCCCCGCCCTCGATCGTGGGAGCGCTGGCCGGCGGTTACGTATCCGGAGTGCTGCCGGGGAACCTGCTGCTATTCGTGATCGCCGCCGTGCTCCTCTACAGCGGGATCGAGCTGCTGCGAAAGCCGGAGCCGAAGCCCCGCCGCGAAGAGCAGGACGGCCTCGACATCCGGGCCGCCGTGGTCACCGGCCTGGTGATCGGCGTGCTGGGCGGCATCGTGGGCCTGATCCTGGGGTCGCTGCGAATGCCCGCGCTCGTCAAGGTCGTTGGGGAGGTCCCGGCCCGTGCCGTGGGCACCAACGTCACGATCGGGTTCCTCGTCGGCGTCGCGGGTGTGATCGGGCACCTGCCCTCCAAACCGCCCGATTGGGACGTGCTCGCCGTGGGCGCGGCGGCGTCGATCCCCGGCGCCCTGCTGGGGTCGCGGCTGACCGGGCGCCTGTCCGACAGGGCGCTGCTACAAGCCGTCGGATGCATCCTGCTCGTGGCCGCGGCCGCGATGGTGGCGGACGCGCTGACGTAGTTGGTCACTAGCATTGCCGGAGTGACCCACCACGACGAGATGCCGGCCTTCGCCGGCAACGGCGCCGGTCCGGAGACGTCGCCTGTGAAGGTGCGACTCGGCGGCATGGCGCTGCGCAACGGCCTGCTCGTGCACGGGCCCGACCACTGGGCTGTTGCGCTGCGCTCGAAGGACGGTGCCCTGCGCGTGGAGTCCGGCGCCAAGCCGCGCTTCCGAGGAAGCCTCGCCGACCTGCCGGGCGTGCGCGGCATTGCCCGCCTGGGCGAGGCGTTTGCGCTGTTGCCCGTGATCAAGCGGCGCGTGCCCGAGGTGCAGCTTCCGTTCGAGGACGGGAAGGTGCTGGCCGCCATGCTCGCATCGTCGGTGGTCACGGCCGGCGCTCGGCGCCTGGGAGGCCGCACCGCCGGCAACGAGCTCGCCGTCGCCGCGCTCGGCCTCGCGCCCACGGCCTTTGCCCTGCACGATTCACAGCTCGCCGCCTACCACGGCGTGGAGCACAAGGCGATCGCGGGCTATGAGCAGGACACCGACGCCGCGCTCGTCGCGAAGGAGCACGACCGGTGTGGCTCCAACCTCGTTGCCCCGATGATCGTCTCCACGGTGGTGGGCAATCTGCTGGTGCGCTCCGTGCTTGGCCTGCGTGGCCCGGTGGCCGGCGCTGCGGTCACGCTGGCAGGGGTCGCGGTGTCGGTCGAGATGTTCGCCTGGTCCGAACGCCACCACGACACCGCGCTCGCTCAGGCTTTCCGCAGGCCCGGCTACGAGATACAGCGCCTGTTCGCGACCCGCGAGCCGACTCCGGAGCAGCTCGAAGTGGGTCGTGCGGCGATGATCGAGATACTCCGCCGAGAAACTTGAGCGCAGTGGACAGATTTACTAGCAATCGCTCGAAATCGCCTTTACGCTGAATCCGAGCCGCACCTCCGTGGCTCCCTTGGCTGACTAGCAAACCCTCCCCCGGGTTGCGCGATGGATTGGAGCAAGGATGCTTCCGCTCGCAGCAGGCATGAGTTTGATGGACAAGGTGGAGTCTTGGGCTCTCACCTGGATGCCCATCATCTTGATGTGCGCGCTGGTCTACCTGATCTGGCGCAGCCTCAAGATGATGCCGCGCACGAAGCCGCAGGAGGTCAAGCCAGAGTCCTCCGGTGGCATCGGCTGGGACGACGTGGCGGGTTGCGAAGAGGCCAAGGACGAGCTCCGCGAGGTCGTCGAATTCCTGCGCACGCCGGACCGGTTCAAGAGCCTGGGCGCGAGCGTACCGCGGGGAATCCTGCTGCACGGCCCGCCCGGCACGGGCAAGACGCTGCTGGCGAAGGCTGTCGCCAAGGAGTCCGGCGCGCACTTCTTCAGCCAGTCGGCGAGCTCGTTCGTCGAGATGTTCGCCGGCCTGGGCGCTGCCCGGATCAGGCGCCTGTTCCAGATCGCCAAGGATCACGCTCCGGCGATCATCTTCATCGACGAGATCGACGCGGTCGGCCTCAAGCGCGGCTTCGACATCTCGCGTGAGAAGGATCAGACGCTGAACCAGCTGCTCGTCGAGATGGACGGTTTCGCGGACAGGAGCGACGTGATCGTGATCGCGGCCTCGAACCGCATCGACGGTCTCGACCCCGCTCTGCTGCGGCCCGGCCGCTTCGACCGCCAGGTGCTGGTGTCGCCGCCCGACCTCGACGGTCGCGAGGCGATCCTCAAGGTGCACAGCCGCAAGATGCCTGTGGCCGACGTGGACCTGGTCATGGTGGCGCGTCGCACGTCAGGGCTGACGGGCGCCGACCTCGCGAACCTCTGCAACGAGGCCGCGATTCACGCCGGTCGCGAAGGTCGCGACACGATTCACCAGGTCGACTTCGACAACGCTCTGGAGCGTGTTATCGCCGGGATGCAGACGCGTCGCGTCATGATGCCGAGCGAGAAGCGGATCATCGCCTATCACGAGGCGGGTCACGCCATGGTCTCCGAGATGCTCCCCTCGGTGCCGAAGGTGCACAAGATCTCGATCGTGCCGCGCGGACAGGCGCTGGGCTACACGCTCAACCTGCCCGAGGAGGACCGTTACCTGATGTCGAAGGAGGACCTGCTCGACTACATGAAGATGTTGCTGGGTGGCTACGTCACCGAGCAGATCGTGTTCGAGCGTGTCACGACCGGAGCCTCTGACGATCTGCGGCGTGTCGCCGAGATCAGCCGCTCGATGATCGCGCAGTACGGCATGGGCAGCAAGCTGCTGGCGCACCTCGAGGGGATCGGCGAGAACACTTCGCAGGCGACAATGGAGGCGCGCGACCAAGAGCAGCAGATGCTGATCGATGCGGCGCTGTTCGAGACTCACGTGCTGGTGAGCGAGAACCGCGAGCTGCTTGACAGCATCGCGCAGACGCTGCTCGAGAAGGAGTCGATCGAGCGCGACGAGCTCACCGAGCTGGTCACCGGCGTAAGCGCCCGCCCGCGTGAGGACAGCCCGTTCGACGTGGTCGTGACCCTGCCGTCGATCGGCAGGCGGCCCGAGCAGGTGTTCAACGAGGAGTTCGTGCCCGACGCCGCCGAGCCGATGGGGGCTCCGCGTGCGCATCGCGAAAGCGTTCCGCCGCCGATGCTGCCCACCTCCTCGCGGACCACTCGGTAGTACCACCGGCTGCAGTGATCGGCCCCGCGGGGGCCGATCACTAGACTCCCCGGCCGATGTTCCAGTCGATCGACCACGTCGGCGTGGCCGTGGAGGACCTCGACGCCGCAGTCACGCTTTACGCCGACACCTTCGGAATGCCGGTCCAGCACCGCGAGACCGTGACCGAGCAGGGCGTGGAGGCCGTTCTCCTCGGCGTCGGCGAGTCACATGTCGAGCTGCTGGCCCCGCTCGGCGGCGACACGCCGGTCGGCAAGTTCCTCGCCAAGAAGGGTCCCGGCCTGCATCACACCGCGTACCGCTGCCAGGACGTCGCGATCGCGATCGAGGAATGCCGCTCGCGAGGGCTGCGACTGATCGACGAGGTGCCGCGCCGCGGCATTCGCGACAGCCTCGTGGCGTTCCTCCATCCTGCCTCCACCGGCGGTGTGCTGACCGAGCTCGTGCAGCCGGCCGAGGGGGCTCACTGATCGTGGCGCGCGATGGCGGCGAGATGCGGCGCATCGAGGTCGGCTTTTCGGGTGGTCAGGTGATCCTCGTGCGGCTGGAAAACAAGGCCTATGAGCAGCTGCGGCGCGCCGTCCAGGATGCCAAGCGATGGATCGAGGTGGAGACGGCTGACGGTGTGGTCTCGCTCGATCTCGGCCAGGTCGTGTTCATGAAGCTCGAGTCCCCCGACCACAAGGTCGGCTTCTCGGGCCTTTAGTAGATGACTCTCGTGCGCCCGCTGAGGACAGGCCTACTGCTGGGAGCGCTCGGGACGGTGGCGGCCGCGTTCTGGTGGCGCCGCAATCCCTCCGCCTGTCCCTACAACCAGCGCTTCTGGGTCCAGGCGCCGCACCCGTTCATAACGCGCAGCCGGCTGCTCGAGGCGCTTGCCCTCGCGCCCGACGAGCGCGTGCTCGAGGTCGGGCCCGGCACCGGCTACTACACGTTCGACATGGCGGCCGCCCTGCCGGCTGGACAGGTCGATGTCTTCGACATCCAGCAGGAGATGCTCGACCACGTGATCCGGGAGGCCGACCGGCGCGGCGTCACGAACGTCAAGCCCACGCTCGGCGATGCTCAGAACCTGCCCTTCGACAACGACACCTTCGACGCGGCCGTGCTCGTCACGGTGCTGGGAGAGATTCCGGATCAGGAACAGGCGTTGCGCGAGATCGCCCGGGTACTGCGCCCAGGTGGGCGATTGGTGGTCGGCGAGCTGTTCGGCGACCCCCACATGGTGACCTCCGGCAAGCTGAGGGATCGCGCCGGCGGTGCCGGCCTCGGCTTCGAACGCCGGCTCGGCAATCCTCTCGCGTTCTTCGAGCGCTTCGAGACGCCGCCGACCGAGTCAACTGTCTGAGACGGATCACCGCGGCGCGGGTTGACCGCCCTCTCGGACCTCGACCGCCGTCTGCTGGTGCTGCTGCGCACCCGGATGCGCACGCCCGGCTTGGACCGGGCCGCCGCCGCCTACGCCCGGCTCGGCGAGTCCGGTGGTCTGTGGATCGCGTTGGCGCTGGCCGGTGCCGCAACCGACCCCGCGCGCCGGACCCGCTGGCTGGCGGCGGCCGGCACGGTGCCGTTCACCTTGGGCGCCAACTACGTGGTGAAAGTGGTCGTGGCGCGTGAGCGGCCGCAGATAGCCGGCCTCGAACCGTTCGGCCGTGTGCCGCGATCACACTCGTTCCCGTCTGCCCACGCCGCCACGTCGTTCGCAGGCGCGGTTCGGATCGGGGCGCTGGTACCCGCTGCGCGGGTGCCCTTGCTGGTCGCAGCCGCGCTGATGGCGTTCACGCGCCCATACCTCGGCGTGCACTATCCCTCCGACGTGGTCGCCGGCGCCGCCGCGGGGACCTTCGTGGGACTCACTCTGGAGGCGGCAGCCTCGTGAAGGTCGGCGTCGTGGGCCTTCCCAACGCGGGCAAGTCGACGTTGTTCAACGCGCTCGGACATGCCGGTGCGGAGGCCGCCGAATACCCCTTCACGACGGTCGAGCCGAACGTCGCCGTCGTGCCCGTGCCGGACACGAGGCTGGAGCAGGTGGGGGACCTGCTGGGGATCGCTCGCCGCGTCCCCGAGCATCTGGAGGTCGTGGACATCGCGGGGCTCGTGCGCGGCGCGCACGAGGGGGAGGGGTTGGGCAACCGGTTCCTCGGCCACATTCGCGACGTGGACGCGATCGTGCACGTCGTGCGCGCCTTCGAGCATCCGCAGGTCGCGCATCCGCACGGCGCCCTCGACCCGCTCGACGACCTCGCGACGGTCGAGGCAGAGCTGATGCTGGCCGACCTCGACAGTGCCGAGCGGCGCCTGGAGTCCGCCACCAAGGCAGCGCGCAGCGGCGACAAGGATGCGATCGCCGAACGCGAGCTGTGGGAGGGCACGCTCGCCGAGCTCTCAGCCGGGCGCCCGGCCCCGCCCGAGGCCGGCCTCTTGAGCTCGAAGCCTGCGCTGATCGTCGCGAATGTCGGCGAGGGCGAGGCCGTCCCGGAAGCCTTGGCGGCGCGGGGCGCGCTGGGCGTCTGCGCCCGCGACGAGGCCGAGCTTGCAGAGCTCGACCCCGAGGAGGCCGGCATCATGCGCGCCGAGCTCGGCATCGCGGAGGGGGCACTGGAGCAGATCGTGCGCGAGGCCTACCGGCTGCTCGGCCGGATCACGTTCTTCACGGCCGTGGGCGGCAACGAGATCCGTGCCCGCAGCCTCCAGCAGGGCAGCACGGCGCTCGAGGCTGCGGGACGGGTCCACACGGACATCCAGCGCGGCTTCGTCCGCGCAGAGGTGATCCCATGGCAGGAGCTCCTCGACGCCGGATCCTTCGCGGCTGCCCGCGACGCCGGGCGCCTGCGCGTAGAAGGCCGGGACTACGTCGTGGCGGACGGCGACGTGGTGACGATCAAGTTCACTCCCTGACCGGGGAGCCGGGGCTAGCCGACCAGCGGCGGCGCGACGCGCAGCGCGGGCCCCGGTGCCCAGCCCGCCTTCACGCGATAGATGCCGGCGGTGCCAACGTGAATGCGGTAACGGCCGTTCTGCACGGGGAAGATGCCGACCTTCCTCCAGTCATCCCCGACCTGCCGCTCGAGCGTGACGGAGTCCAGCTTCGCCGCGCCGACGTCGCCGTACAGGGCAACGAGCGGGCGCACACCGCGCAGCGTGCGCGCCTTCGCACCGCCGTGGCGCTGCGTCGTCACCCGGCGCAAGAAGAACCAGGTGTCGCGCAGGCCGAGCCGGGTCCGGATCTGCGGTCCCGTCACCACCGTGCTGCCGCGCGTGCCCGTGATGCGCGCCTTCACGACGCGCGGCGAGACGCCGCGCTTCAGCACCTTGAAGCTCTTCAACCGCCCCTTCACCAAGCCACCGAGCCTGCTCGTCAGCGCGGAGCGCGAGTAGCTCATCGGGCCCCAGCGGTGGTACGGCGAAGGACCGTCATACGGGTCGTCGACGCCCTTCAGCCACGGTTTCGGAGAGCCGCCGGTGAAGACGTTCTCGACGTTCTCGGTGTGGCCGCCCGACGTGGAGAAGAAGAAGGTCGTGGCGATCGCGCCGTTGTAGGTGACGACCTCGTTCGCCGTCGCGGCGACAGCTGCGTTCGTCGCGGGCGTCTCCCCCAGATAACCGCGGTACATCTGACTGCGCGTGTCCGCGTACTGGTCGAAGCCCTTGCCGTTGACGTTCGAGGCCAGCGCGTACGATCGCGCGGCGACGGCCTGGGCCTCGAGCGCCGCCGCCGGCCACGCCGCCGGGCTCTCGCTCGGGACGACGCCCAGCAGGTAGTCGTCCAGGTCGACGGCGTTGATCGCGTTGAGGCCGGAGCCGGAAGCGGTTCGGATCTCGAGGTGGTCGCGGTAAAGGCCGTCGCGAACGCCGTTCTGTGCACGTCCCATCAAACGCACGTGCTTGCCTCCCACCACCCGCATCACCTCCGGGAAGCTCGCGAGGCGGCGGCCGGACGAGCTGCGCAGCACGACGTTGTCGCCTTCGCGCGTCGCGCGGTATCCCGAGTCTTCGACCAGCGTGTGATCGCCGGCCAGCGTCGCGTGCCTGAAGTAGATGGCGGGCCGGTTCGACTGCAGCAGCACCCGCACAGCGCCGGCGGGCGCCGAGCCGATCTGCGTGTCGCGGTAGTAGTGACTGAGGATCTCGCGGTGGTCGGCGCCGTGCTGCGCGTAGCCGTATGCGCCCCACTGGCTCATGCCGATGCCGTGGCCCCAGCCCGCTCCGCGCACGGACCAGCGCTCGGCGGCGCCGGCGCCGGCCGGGTAGGCGGCAGCCAGGGCCAGAACGATCAATGTGACGGCACGCTTGAACATTCGAGTTCGAGGCTTACTAACGCGGGCAGCGACCCGAAGTCGCGCTTGGGACCTCAGATTAAGGCTCAGTATCTCTACCCCGCCGGGACCCTGCGCTGATCCTCTAGATTGACATCGACATGCAGCCCCATCACTTGAGTCCCATCCAGGTGCGAGCCGCATGGCGGTAGCGGCACAGTCGCGTGAGCGAGCCGTCGTCGAGGGCGTTTCGAAGAAGCTGCTGATCGGCGGCAGATGGGTCGACGCCGCCGGAGGGCAGACCTTCCCGATCGAGGATCCCGCCACCCGCGAAACGATCGCGGACGTCGCCGACGCCACGCCTGACGATGCGCTTGCGGCGCTTGCGGCCGCCCACGAGCAGCAGGCGGCCTGGCGGGAGCACCCTCCCCGGGAGCGTGGAGAGATCCTGCGCAGGGCGTATGAGTCGATGGTCGCCCGCGCCGACGACCTCGCCCTGCTGATGACGCTCGAGATGGGCAAGTCGGTCGCCGAGTCCAAGGCCGAGGTCACCTATGCGGCCGAGTTCTTCCGCTGGTTCGCGGAGCAGGCGGTACGGATCGACGGCCGGTTCCAGGTCGCGCCCACGGGTCAGGGCCGCCTGCTCGTGATGAAGCAGCCGGTCGGCCCCTGCTACCTGATCACGCCATGGAACTTCCCCGCGGCGATGGCGACACGCAAGATCGGCCCGGCGATCGCGGCCGGCTGCACGATGGTGCTGAAGCCGGCGAGCATGACACCTCTCAGCGCACTTGCCGTGGCGCAGATCCTGCAGGAGGCAGGTCTGCCCGGAGGCGTTCTGAACGTGATCACCAGCTCCAGCTCGAGCGACGTGTCGAAGCCGATCATCGCCGACTTACGGTTGCGCAAGCTGAGCTTCACCGGCTCGACCGAGGTCGGCCGCAAGCTGACGGAGCAGGCGGCCGAACAGATCCTGCGCGTCTCGATGGAGTTGGGCGGCAACGCTCCGTTCCTGGTGTTCGAGGACGCCGATCTGGACGCCGCGATCGAAGGCGCGATGATCGCCAAGATGCGGAACATCGGTGAGGCGTGCACGGCGGCAAACCGGTTCTACGTCGCGGACTCGATCGCGCAGGACTTCGTCGAGGGGCTCGCCGAGCGGATGAAGGCCCTGAAGGTCGGACGAGGTACGGACGAGGACGTCGACGTCGGTCCACTGATCAACGACGAGCAGGTGTCCAAGGTCGAGGAGCTGGTGCAGGACGCGATCTCCAAGGGGGCGAGGCCGGTCGTCGGCGCCGAGCCCGTCGACCTGGCCGGATACTTCTACGCCCCGACGGTGCTCGCCGACATCCCCGACGATGCCCGCCTCCTGAAGGAGGAGATCTTCGGCCCGGTCGCTCCGGTCAAGGGATTCCGGGACGAGGAGCAGGCGATCCGGTGGGCGAACGACACCGAGTACGGCCTGGTCGCCTACCTCTACACGCGCGACCTCGGCCGGGCGATGCGGGTGATGGAGCAGCTCGAGTACGGCATGGTCGGGCTGAACCAGGGGATGGTCTCCAACCCCGCGGCCCCGTTCGGCGGCATCAAGCACTCGGGAGTCGGCCGCGAGGGTGGCTACGAGGGCATCGAGGAGTACCTCGAGACGAAGTACTGCGCCGTCTCCTACTGACCCGGCTCGGCACGAGCAGCCCAATAGGCTGTAAGGACTGACCCCGCGACAGGAGGAAGGCATGACCGTGGCTGAAGAGCTCTGGGGCGCGGAGACGCGCAAGGCCGTCGACAACTTCCCGGTCTCGGGCGAGCCGGTCCCCGTGCCTGTGATCCGGTGGCTCGGGCGGATCAAGGCCGCGGCCGCGCGGGTGAACGCCGAGCTGGGCCTGCTCGAGGCCGACATCGCCGAGCGCGTCGCCGCCGCCGGTGACGAGGTGGCAGCGGGCGAGCACGACGAGCAGTTTCCGATCGACGTCTTCCAGACCGGCTCGGGCACGTCGTCGAACATGAACGCGAACGAGGTGATCGCCAACCTCGCCGACGGGGGCGTGCACCCGAACGACCACGTCAACATGGGGCAGTCCTCCAACGACGTGTTCCCGTCGGCGGTCCACCTCGCAGCGCTCGGGGAGGTGCGCGCCCACCTGCTCCCCGCCCTGGAGACCCTGGAGGTGGCGCTGCAGGGCAAGGCCGACGAGTTCGCCGACGTGGTCAAGACGGGCCGGACCCACCTGATGGACGCGGTCCCGGTCACGGTCGGCCAGGAGTTCGGAGGCTACGCGGCGCAGGTCCGGCTGGGCCGCCGCCGCATCGAGGACACCCTGCCGCGGGTGGCGCAGATCCCGCTCGGCGGTACTGCGACCGGCACGGGGCTCAACACCCACCCGGAGTTCGCCGCGCGGGTGCGCGAGCGCCTTGCGCGCGACACCGGCCTCGAGATCCGGCCGCCCGAGCACGCCTTCGAGGCGCAGGGCAGCCGCGACGCCCTGGTCGAGCTGTCAGCGATGCTGAAGGTGCTCGCGGTTTCGCTGACCAAGATCGCGAACGACATCGCGTGGATGGGCTCCGGTCCACGGGCCGGCCTGTCCGAGCTGTTCCTGCCCGAGCTGCAGAAGGGCAGCTCGATCATGCCCGGCAAGGTCAACCCCGTCATACCCGAGGTGGTATTGCAGGTCTGCGCGCAGGTGATCGGCAACGACACGGCGGTGACCGTCGCCGGCACGCAGGGCAACTTCGAGCTCAACGTGCGAGTGCCGTTGATCGCCCGCAACGTGCTCGACGAGATCAAGCTGCTATCGAGCGCGGTCACGCTGTTCGCCGAGAAATGCATCGCCGGCATCCAGGTGAACCGCGAGATGACACAGCGCCACGCGGAGTCCAACCTGATCACCGCGACGGCGCTGAACCCGCACATCGGTTACGACCGCGCAGGCGAGATCGTGAAGGAGGCGGCGGCGTCCGGCAGGACGGTGCGGGAGGTTGCGCGCGAGCAGGGCGTCGACGAGGCCATCCTCGACGAGGCGCTCGACCTCTCGAAGATGGCGCGGGGGAACCTGAGCTAGCGCGTCCCCGTCAGGGGACGAAGACTCCCTGCGTCAGGAAGACGACGTTGTCGCCGAAGGTATCGGCGTCGCTGTCCGCCCCCCCGTCTTCGACCTGCACGGAGGCCATTCCCCAGACCGTCCGCTTGGTCTCGGTGACGGTGCCGGGCAGGACTGCGTCGGCGGTCGTGACCAGGTTGCAGGTTGCGCCTACGTTGACGTCCGCCGTGGGTGTGCACGGGACCGTGGCGCGCAAGGGGTGGTCGAACACGGTGCCTGGACCCGGTCCACTTGGATGCGGAGTGTTCGACTTGTCCGTGATTCGTATGACCGTCTTTGCGGCCAGCTCACCGTTGTAGTCGGTCAGGGTCCCCTGCCGGAGGATGTCGGACAGCTGGATGGTGATGCGCACGTCCGCCTCGTCGGCCGGCGTGCCCGTATTGCCCGGCAAGGCGGTGTAGCGCACGAAGCCCTGGAAATTCGCCGGCTTCCCGTTGGACTCGGGACCGCCGACCGTCAGCTCGTTCGAGACCTGGCCGGGCGGGTTGCACGACGCGGATCCGAGCGGTGGCCCGTGAAGACGGTTTGAAGAGACGCACTGGTTATAGGCCGGCACCAGCGAGGCGCGAACCGTGGTCGCGTTCTTGGGCCGCACGTAGCCGTTGATCGGCAGGGATTGCCAGTCGGGTGCCGTGTCGGCGGCGGGATCGTTGGTGACCCTCGTCTGGCCCGTGCCGTCCGCGTTCATCGTGTAGATCTCCTGATTGCCGTCCCGGTCGCTCTCGAAGACGATCTTCGTACCGTCCGGAGACCATCGCGGCGACGTGTCGGACCCCACCATGTCGGTCAGCCGGGTCTGCCCCGTGCCGTTCGCGTTCATGACGTAGATCTCCTCGTTCTCGTCACGGGTGCTGACGAAGGCGATCTTGGTCTGGTTCGGAGACCAGCTGGGCGCGTAGTTGTCTCCCGGCGAGCCCGGTGCGATCGCCACCTGACCCGTCCCATCGGCATTGATCTTGTAGAGCTGGAACTGACGCGCGAACGCGATCAGCGTTCCATCGGGCGACCAGTCGATTCCGGACACGTAGTCCGTGGTGTTCAGGATCGTGGTGTAGCTCCCGGTCGCGGCAGTCATTTTCTCGATCCGGGATCCACATGTTCCCCCGTCGGGGCAATCGAACCAGCTGACGGCGATCTGGGCGCTGTCGGGAGACCAGCCAAAGCCGGTGGTCCCCACTCCGCTGTCGAAGACGAACTCGCGCAGGTTGGTGCTGTCGGCATTGACGATGTCGAGCTGTCCGGCCCACCCCTCGTACGCGATCTGGCCCGCGTTGGAGGCCCATCGCGGCTTGCTCTCGGCCTCCGGGTCGCACGGGGGGAGCAGGATCGTGTCGCCCGCGCCGTTGAAGATGACCGTGTGGATGCAGCGCGTCTCGGTCGGCGTGTCGACGGCGCGCCCGAAGGCGATCCTCCCGTTCGTCCCCGGGAAGGAGGCCTGGGCCACGGTGGGTGTCCCGGCCGTCACTGCCCCGGCGAGAGCCGCCAACAGCAACCATCTCGTTCCCATCAAGACAACCTACCCCGCTGCGGATCGCTCCGCGAGACTTGTACGACGGCGCCTGAGCGCCCCCCTGACCGCCCTAACTCTACCGTCGATCGCCAAATCGCTCGCACCTGGCTGTTTTCGTCCGGACCGACGCCTAGCGTCGTCCCTCCAGGTGAGCGACCTTTCGACCCTGCTGCAGGACCCGCTGGCGCATCGCGCCCTCGATGCGCTCGTGCGTGCCGAGACCCGGGTCACGCGCAAGCTCGGCCGCGAGCTGGAGCGCCGCGGGCTCTCTCCGACCGCGTTCGGGATGCTGGTGGTGGTCGAATCGGCCGGGGGCGTCCTCGGCCTGCGGACGCTCCGCCAGCGTCTCGGCCTCAGCAAGGCCAACGCCAGCGAGGTCACCTCGACCCTCGAGCAGCGCCGCCTGATCCGCCGCGAGACGGACCCGCGGGACCGGCGCGCGCTGATGATCAGTCTCACCGATTCCGGCCGTGCGCTGGTGGAGGACCTCTTCCCCGGCCACGCCCACCGGGTCCAGGACACGTTCACCGTCCTGGACGACGGTGAGAAGCGCGAGCTCGCCCGGCTGTGCCGGAAGCTCGAACGCGCAGCCTAGAATCACCCGCCAATGCCGCGCTACCTCCCGGTGGACACGAACCAGGGCTTCCCCGCGCTCGAAGAGCAGGTGCTCGAGCGGTGGAAGCGCGACGACGTCTTCCACGAGACTCTGCGCCGCCGCGAGGGCGCCCCGCTCTATGTCTTCTACGAGGGCCCGCCGACGGCGAACGGAAAGCCCGGCTCGCACCACGTCCTCTCGCGAGTCTTCAAGGACATCTTCCCGCGCTACAAGACCATGCGCGGCTACCACGTGCCCCGCAAGGCGGGCTGGGACTGCCACGGCCTGCCGGTGGAGCTCGAGGTCGAGCGCCAGCTTGGCATCAGCTCCAAGCACGAGATCGAGGCGATGGGAATCGCCGAGTTCAACCGGAAGTGCCGGGAGTCGGTCTTCTCCTATGTAGAGGAATGGAACCGCCTCACCGAGCGGATCGCATTCTGGATCGACCTCGACGACGCCTACGTCACGCTTGCCGACGCGTACATCGAGTCGGTCTGGTGGGCGCTGCGCCAGATCTGGGACAACGACCTGCTCTACGAGGGTCACAAGGTGGTGCCCTACTGCCCCCGCTGCGGCACCGCGCTGTCTTCGCACGAGGTCGCGCTCGGTTACCACGACGTGGTCGATCCCTCCATATATGTCCGGTTCCCCGTCGTCCATCCGGAGGGGCCGCTGCGTGACGGCGACGCGCTGCTCGTGTGGACGACCACGCCGTGGACGCTGGTCTCGAACGCCGCCGTCGCGATGGACCCGGACCTCACCTACGTGAGGGCGCGCCAGGACGGCCAGGTGTATGTCCTGGCGGAGGCGCGCGTCGAGGCGGTGCTGGGAGAGGGAGTCGAGGCGATCGAACGCTTCCACGGGCGCGAGATGGAGGGCACCGCTTACGAGCCCCCCTTCCCTTTCATCGCCGGACCCGAGTACGGGGGGCGCGGTCACACCGTCCTGGCCGGCGACTTCGTGTCCGCGGAGGACGGCACCGGGCTGGTGCACACGGCGATCGCATTCGGCGAGGACGACTTCCGGCTCGGTGAGCAGTACGGGCTGAACGTCATCAACCCGGTTCGCGCCGATGGAACCTACGACGAGCGCATCGGCCCTTACGAAGGGCGCTTCGTCAAGGATGCGGACCCGGACCTGATCGCCGACCTCGAGTCCCGCGGGCTCATCTATCGCGCCGAGCAGTACGAGCACGCCTACCCGCACTGCTGGCGCTGCGACACGCCGCTGCTCTACTACGCGAAGCAGGAGTGGTACATCCGCACGACCGCACGCCGGGACGAGCTGCTCGCGGCCAACGAGTCGATCGAGTGGTACCCGTTCCACATCAAGCACGGGCGCTTTGGCAAGTGGCTCGAGAACAACGTCGACTGGGCGCTGTCGCGCGAGCGCTACTGGGGCACGCCGCTCCCGGTGTGGCGCTGCGAGGACGGCCACGTCCACTGCATCGGGTCGATCGCGGAGCTGCGCGAGCTTGCGGGCGACGTCCCCGATGATCTGCATCGGCCCTACATCGACGAGGTCGCCTTCCCGTGTCCCGAATGCGGCAAGGAGATGCGCCGCGTCCCCGAGGTCATCGACGCCTGGTTCGACTCGGGCGCCATGCCGTTCGCGCAGTTTCACTATCCGTTCGAGAACGAGAAGCTCTTCAAGGAGCGATTCCCGGCGGACTTCATCTGCGAGGCGCTCGACCAGACGCGCGGTTGGTTCTACTCCCTGCTGGCGGAGTCGACGCTCCTGTTCGGCTCGGCGAGCTACCGCAACGTGCTCTGCCTGGGCCTGATCCTCGACCCGGACGGGCAGAAGATGTCGAAGAGCCGCGGCAACGTGGTCGCGCCCTGGGACGTGATCGACCGCCACGGGGCGGACGCGTTGCGCTGGTACTACTTCACCTCCCAGCAGCCGTGGTCGGGATATCGCTTCTCCCTCGAGACGGTCGGCGAAAGCGTGCGCAAGTTCCTGCTGACGCTGTGGAACACGTACTGCTTCTACGTCCTCTACGCGAACGCCGAGGAGTTCGACCACGGCGCGCACTCGCTTGAGCCCGCGGGCCGGCCGGCCTTCGATCGCTGGCTCCTCTCGCGGCTGCAGGGAACGATCGGCGAGGTGCGGCAGAAGCTCGACGCCTACGACACGACCTCGGCCGGGCGCACGATCGCGACCTTCGTCGACGATCTGTCCAACTGGTACGTGCGGCGCAGCCGCCGGCGTTTCTGGCGCAGCGGCGGGGAGGGCGCCGACGACACCACCGCGGCCTACCTCACGCTGCAGCACGCCCTCGTGACGGTGTCCCAGCTGCTGGCTCCCTTCACCCCGTTCATCGCGGACGAGATCTACCGCAACCTCGACGGGTCCGAGACGTCGGTGCACCTGTGCGACTTCCCCGAGCCGGATGAGGCCCTGATCGATCGTGAGCTCGAGTTCGACATGGCGGTGGCGCGCCGCACGGTGGAGCTGGGCCGCAAGGCGCGCAGCCAGGCCAATGTGAAGGTGCGTCAGCCGCTGCGCGAGGCTGTCGTGGTCGCGGATCCGCGCGAGCGGGCCGCGATCGAGCGGCTCGAGGACCAGGTGCTCGAGGAGCTGAACGTGAAGGGAATCTCCTACGTGAAGGAGGCGGAGGAGCTGGCCTCATACGAGGCAAAGCCCAACTTCCGCCAGCTCGGCCCCCGCTTCGGCTCCCGCATGCCGGCGGTCGCGAGCGCGGTGCAGCAGCTCGACCCGGCGGCTGCGGCGGCTGCCTTCGACCGGGGCGACGAGGTGACGGTCGAGGTCGACGGCACAGAGGAGCGCCTCGGCTCGGACGACGTCTCGCTGGTGATGCTCCCGCGCGAGGGCTACCAGCTCGAGCGCCAGGCCAACTACGCGGTCGCGCTGAACCTCGATCTGGACGACGAGCTGAGGCGCGAGGGCGCCGCGCGCGAGGTCGTGCACGCGATCCAGAACGCTCGCAAGGGCGCGGGTCTGCAGGTCGAGGATCGCATCGATCTCACCCTCAGTGGCGACGACGCTCTGATCGACGCCGTGCGCGAGCACGCCGACTATGTGGCAGGCGAGACGCTCGCCGCCAACCTGGCCTTCGACGGCACAACCGCCGCGGGCACGCACACGGAGACGGCTCGCATCGACGGCTCCGAGCTCGGCATCGCTCTCCGCCGCGCGGGCTAGAGCTGTGACCGACCACGCGAACTTTCGCGTTTCGCACCCGAGGGGTGGGTGCAGATCGCGAAAGTTCGGCCATGGGCGGAGGGTGCCCACGATTGCGTGACGGATCGTCGCCGCCAGGTCAACTCTTCGAGGCTAAGGCCGAACGATTCGTATGAATGGAGCCGACGCTAAAGACGCTCGCGCTCGGCCGCCAACTCCTCCGGCGGACCGCGCTCCGGTAGGTCCTCGCTGGTCGGGATCACGATGTCGGTCGTGACGCGGTTCTCGTGGGACGCCTCGATCTCGCGCACCCAGATCTCCTCCGTGAGGATCACCGCAGCCGAGATGATCGGCACGGCCACGAACGGCGACGAGGACCACCGCCTTGTACGCGACCGGTGCTCGCTGCGCCTCCGGCATGTCTACAGAATGCCCGCTCCAGCCGCAGTTATGCAGTTACGCAGCTACGCAGGAAAACTAAGCAGGCTCAAGCTCCAGCTCGGCCTCGATGCGCGCCTTCGGCTGCGCCCCGATCAGCTTCTTCACCATCGCCCCCTCCTTGAACAGGATCATCGTGGGGATCGAGAGCACCTCGTACTTCACCGCCGTCTGCTGGTTCTCGTCGACGTTCAGCTTGACCACCCGCAGGTCCTCGCGCTCGTTGTGGATCTCCTCCAGAACGGGGGAGACGACTCGGCACGGGCCGCACCAGGGCGCCCAGAAGTCCACCAGTACTGCGCCCTCTGCTTCCAGTACCTCCACTTCAAAGGTGCCATCTGTCACGTCGGTGATCTGGCCAGCCACGATGCTCCCTTCTGCTCGGTTGCCACACAAGTCTAGACAGTCAATACTTCATTACGTATAGTGCCTGCGGCCCGCCCTCAGTATCGGCACCATCCACATAGCCTCGAGCACGATCCGGCGAGACATCTTGCTCTGGCCGACGGTCCTGTCGGTGAACACGATCGGGATCTCCATGACGCGGAACCCGCGCTGGATCGCCCTGTAGGTCAGCTCCACCTGGAAGGCATAGCCCTGCGACCTGATGTGAGTTAGGTCGAGCGCCTCCAGGACCTCCCGCCGGAAGCACTTGAAGCCACCCGTCAGGTCACGTACGCCGACGCCCAGGACGACGCGGGCATACCAGCAGCCGCCGCGGCTCACGAGCCGCCGCATCGCGCCCCAGTTGCGCACCTGTCCCCCGGGGACGTACCGCGAGCCGAGCACGAGGTCGGCCTTGTGCGCCGCCTCCACCATCATCCGCAGGTGTCGCGGGTCGTGCGAGAGGTCCGCGTCCATTTCGATCACAAGGGCGGCCCCCTCGGCGAGCGCGACTCCGAACCCCGCTATGTAGGCCTGGCCCAGCCCCTCCTTCTGCGGCCGGTGCAGGACGCTCACCGCGGGATCGCGGGCCGCGAGCTCCTCGGCGAGGCGGCCCGTGCCGTCCGGGGAGGAGTCATCCACGATCAGCACCCTGTGATCCGGAGCCACGCCGTCGAGCGCCGCACGCACGCCGGTCACAACCGGCTCGAGGTTCTCGCGCTCGTTGTAGGTGGGCAGCACGACCCACACCGGGCCGGGAGGCCAGTCTCGCGGCATCGCGGGAGTATCGCCAGTCTCTAACGTGTCTGCGATGAAGAACGCCGAGATCGCCGCGGCCATGGACGAGTTGGCGGACCTGTACGAGCTCGACGGGGCGGTGATCTATCGCGTGGTCGCCTACCGGGAGGCGGCCAATTCGATCCGCAACTCCCCGGTCTCGGTCGCCCAGCTGGCGCTGGAGGACCGGGCCACTGAGGTCCGCAACGTCGGCAAGACGCTCCAGGAGAAGATCCGCGCGCTGGTCGAGACGGGCGACATCCCCGCGGCTGAGAAGCTGCGCGCGAAGTTTCCCGGTGAGCTCGTGCGGTTCACCCAGCTGCCGGGCCTGGGGGCCAAGACGGCTCGCAAGATCTACGACGAGCTCGGCATCTCGACACTCGAGGACTTGAAGGAGGCCGCTGAGAACGAGCGCCTGCGCCAGATCGCCGGACTCGGGCCAAAGGCCGAGCAGAACATCGCCAAGGCGCTCTCGAGGCACGTCGAGGAGGGCCCCGCTCAGCGGGTCCTGCTGTCAGCCGTGCTGGCGATCGGCGAGCAGATCGTCGACCACCTGCGCAAGCACCCCGCCGCAGACCGGGTCGAGATCGCCGGCAGCGCCCGGCGGATGACCGACACGTGCAAGGACCTCGACGTGATCGCGACCTCACACGACCCGGCCGAGCTGACGCGCGCATTCACCGAGATGGAGCTTTTGAGCGAGGTCGGCTCGGGCGGCGAGGCGGGAGCGCGGGGGACGACCCACAACGGTCTACGGATCGACTTCCGGGTCGTCGAGCCGGACCAGTTCGGCAACGTGCTCCAGCACCTGACGGGTTCCAAGCAGCACAACGTCGCGCTACGTGAGTACGCCGTGCGCCGCGGTATGCACGTGAGCGAGTACGGGATCGAGGAGGACGAGTCGGGCAAGGTGCACCGCTGCCCAACGGAAGAGGGCGTCTACGAGGTGCTCGGCCTTCCGTGCATCGAGCCTGAGCTGCGCGAGGGACGAGGCGAGCTGCAGGCAGCGATCGCCGGGGAGTTGCCGAAGCTCGTAACCGAGGCCGACCTCAAGGGGGACCTGCATTCGCACACCACGCTGTCGGATGGGCGCAGCTCGCTCCCGGACATGGCCAGGGCTGCGCAGAAGCGCGGCTACAAGTACCTCGCTGTCACGGACCACTCCGCCTCGCACGGGTTCGGCAACGACGTGCAGGCGGACGAGCTGTTACGGCAGGTCGAGCGCGCGCGGCAATTGAACGAGGAGCTCGACGGGTTCACCGTGCTCGCGGGAACCGAGGTGAACATCAACACCGACGGGTCACTCGACTATGCGGACGAGGTGCTCGAGGAGCTGGACTGGGTCGTGGCCTCCACCCATACGTCTTTTCGCATGGGCGAGGAGAAGATGACGAAGCGCATGATGGCCGCGATGGACCATCCGCTGGTGGACGTCATCGGCCACCCGACGGGCCGCAAGATCCTGCGGCGGGAGCCGTATGCGGTCGACGTCGAGCAGCTGATCGCCCACGCCGCCGAGACCGGGACGTTCCTCGAGATCAACGCAAATCCCGACCGGCGCGACCTGAACGACGTGCACGCCCGGCTCGCCGCGGAGGCAGGCGTGTTGATCGTGATCGACTCCGACGCGCACAGCAGGCGCACGCTGAGCGTGGTCCGTTACGGCGTCGCGACCGCGCGCCGGGCCTGGCTCACCAAGGAACACGTCGCGAACACGCGCACCTGGCCGCAGCTCGACAAGCTGCGCAAGCGCGGTCGCAAGAAGGCGGCTACAAGCCGGCGCCGTTGACGGTGTCGACGCGCCTCAGTCCCGGGGTCCGCGTCAGCTCGATCGCGCCGAACGGCGAGGTCGGGACAACGTAGAAGCGCACGCCGTCGCGCTCTTCGATCGCGGTCACCGCCGGCTCCTGCTTGCGCCATGCGAGCGCGACCAGGAACGCACCGCCGGCAACCACCGCGGAGAACTGGGGAAACAGCCACGACAGGCCGGCGGCCACCACGGCGGACACAGCCAGGAGCCAGAGCCGGTTCAGCAGCACCGATCCCGGCCTGATGTCGGGGAGCGTGTTCGACGTGCGTGCAGAGGCCAGCAGCCGGCCGATTGCTCTCGTCGTCTGCGGGCGACGTCCCAGCCACGCACCGAAGACGACGGCAACGACCCACCACGAGACGGCGAAGATGATCGTCGGGGTGTCGTCCTGGGCGGCGGCCACGGCGATGGCGACCACCGCGAGCGCCGTTCCCTCAGCGGCGGCGAGCAGCACGGTCGACTTGAGGAAGTCGGTGTAGAGCAAGCGCCTCTGCCCCTCAGGCGGCCAGGCTCTCGAGGATCCGCAGGAAGCCCTCCGTGCCCTCGACGACCAGGTCCGCCTCTTCGACGACCGCCGCCGGGGTCTCGGCCGACGCGACGCCCACGCACACCACACCCTCGAGTGCACCTTCGCCGGCCAGCTCTCGCAGCCGCCGGAAAGCGTCCACGTCGGTGGTGTCGTCTCCGCCGAACAGAGCCCGGGAGAGTTCCCGGCCCTCGAGCACTCCCGCCACGGCCGTGCCCTTGTCCACGGCTGCGGTGGGCCTGATCTCGAGGACCTTCCGTCCGTGGTGCGGGTCAAGCCCGGCGGCGTGCGCACCCTGCGCCACGCCCTCCAGCGCCGCGCGGGCCGCATCCTCGTCGCCGGCGCGCCGGTAGTGGAAGGTCCAGATCGCGTCCTTGTCCTCGAGTGTGATCCCGAGCCGCTCCAACTCCGGAGTGAAGCGCTCGGCCGCGAACCGGCGGACGCGCTCGGCGAGCGGCTGGATCTCCGGGTTGAGCACGGCCACCTCGGAACCGGGCTCCAGCCGCTCGAGCCCGTGGTTGCCGACGTAGAGGAGCCCATCGATGCCGACCATCTGCCGCGCGACCGTCGCGCGGCGGCCCGACACGCAGGCGACGAGCCCGTAACGGGTCGACAGCTGCTCCAGCAGGTGTCTTGCGCGGGGTGGCACGGTCGCGAGCTCGGGGCGCTCCACGATCGGCGCGAGGGTGCCGTCGATGTCGCAGAGGATGGCTGAGCGCTGCGGTCGTTCGCGGAGAGGAGCGAGCAGGCGCTCGGCCGTGGCCGTGCCGGGAAGCGGCGTCATGCGGCTCTAGTATCCCGGACCATGTCCGGGCCATCCCCGAGCGAGTCCGGGCCGCGCCTCCTGAAGCTTGCTTTCGTCGCCACCGTGGCGGGGACGTTCAGCGGGCTGTTCGGGGTTGGCGGCGGCACCGTGATCGTGCCGATGCTCGTGCTGTGGTTCGGGTACTCCGAGCACGTCGCCACCGGCACGTCGCTCGCCGCGATCGTACTGATCGGGCTGTTCGCGGCGATTGCCCACGGCGCATACGGCAACGTCGACCTCGGCAAGGGATTCCTGGTCGGCGCTCCCGCCATCGCGGGGGTGGTTGCCGGCACCGCCCTGCAGCAACGCCTGTCGGGCCGGGCCGTGTCGCTGCTGTTCGCAGCGCTGCTCGTTGGCGTCGCAATCAAGCTGCTGATCGGTTGAGCGAGCTCGCCGCCATCCTGCTCGGGCTCTTCGCCGGTGCGGTCGGCGGCCTCGTCGGCGTCGGCGGGGGGATCCTGTTCGTCCCCGCCCTGTCCATCTTCATGGGCCAGTCGCAGCTCGAGGCGGAGGCAACATCGCTCGTGTCCATCGTGCTGGTCGCGCTCGTCGGCACCTGGCGCCAGTACGGGTACGGCAATGTGCGCCTGAAGGACGCGGGCGTGATCGGCGCGCTCTCCCCACTTGGCGTGGTCGCCGGCACGGTGATCGCAAACAACGTCTCCGAGCGGTCCCTCGAGGTCGGGTTCGCCTGCCTGTTGCTGTTCTTCGCGGCGCAGCTCCTCAGGCGCTCGTTCAGGGAGCCAGCAGCTGACGAAAAACCGTGAGGGCACGGTCGATGCCGCCGGCATCGACGTCCAGATGCGTGACCGCGCGCAGCCGTTGCGGGCCCAGCGGTGCCAGCTGCACGCCGCGCTCGTAGAGCGCGCCGCACAACCCGTATGCGTCGGGCACTCCAAACACGAGAATGTTGGTCTGGACGCGCGCGATGTCGATCTCGACACCGGGTAGCTCGGCGAGACCTTCGGCGAGGCGCCGTGCATTGGCGTGGTCCTCGGCCAGGCGCTCCACATGGTGGTCGAGGGCGTGCAGGCCTGCGGCGGCGAGGATGCCCGCCTGACGCATCGCTCCGCCCATCATCTGCTTGTAGCGCCAGGCTTCCTCGATCAGCTCTTGCGACGCCGCCAGCACAGCGCCGACGGGCGCGCCGAGTCCCTTGGTCAGATCGATCCATGCGGTATCGAACCCGCTCGCGAAGTCGGCCGCCGGGACGCCGCCGGCGACGACGGCGTTCATCAGCCGCGCCCCGTCCAGGTGCGCGCGCATCCCGTTGCGACGCGCGACTTCCAGCACCGCCCGTATGTCCGCCAACGGCCAGACCCGGCCGCCGCCGATGTTCGTCGTCTGCTCCACCGAAACCAGGCGCGAGCGGGGGCCGTACCGGTCACCGGCCGGGCGCACGGCGCCCTCCACCTGCGCCGCGGTAAAGACGCCGCCGTCACCATCGAGGACGCTCAGCATCGCTCCCGACAGCGCCGCCGGCCCGCCCGCCTCGTATGAGACCGGGTGCGACGTCCGGTCGAGGATCACCTCGTCACCGCCGGGTCGCACGTGCAGGCGGAACGCGATCGCGTTGCACATCGTTCCCGATGGGAGGAACAGCGCCGCCTCGTGGCCGAGCAGCTCGGCGACGCGTTCCTGAAGCGCGTTCACGGTCGGGTCGGCGAGCCGCTGCTCGTCGCCGACCTCCGCGTACGCCATCGCGTGCCGCATGGCCGCGGTGGGCTGCGTCTGCGTATCGCTGAAGAGGTTGACGGTGGCGGTGCTCACGGCTCCCAAGGGCGGCGACATTAGCATCGTGGTCGTGTGCTTCCGCGTGGCTGCAGGGACCGTGACCACCTGCCCGACAGATCTGTACAGTTACGCACCGCGTGAGCGCCAGATGGACATTGATGGTCTGCGTAGTGGTCGCCGGAGCACTGCTGTTCGCAGGCTGCGGCGGCGGTGACGACGGGGGCGGCCTCTCGGGCGACGAGGTGAGCGTGATCCAGGCGCGCACGGACATCGCCGAGTTCTGCTCGCTCTACAAGACAGAGCCCAGCGACCTGTTCATCCGCTCCTACGAGACGATGCTGACGGCGGTGCGCGACCTGGCCAGGGTCTACGGCGAGAACCCGGACGCGAAGCTCGAGATCCCGGCCGAGAAGAAGACGCTGACGATGAAGCAGGTCATGCAGGAAGAAACCACGGCGCTGCGCAAGTGCGGCCGCGACGGGCGCCAGCAGGCCGGAGTGCTCGAAGCGGCACTCCGGCAGCAGAGCTAGACCGCTCAGCCCTGGATCTGCTCGCGTGCCCTGCGGCGCAGCTCCACACGGAGCTCCTTGCGGCGCTTGTCGGTGCGCGCCTGCTGCACCTTCTGTGTTTGGGCTGCACTCTTCTTCGTGAGTGGAGTGGTCTGCGCCCTCGACCACTGCGCGGGCGGCCAGGCTCCGAACAGGAACGACTCGCGGTCGTTCTCGCCACTCTCGTCGCGGGCGTCCAGGATCACCTGGTAGTAGCCCGCCCGCGGGAACGTATGGGTGACCTCGCTCTTCGTGCTCGAGGTGCCGTCGTCGAACCGCCACCGGTACAGGATGTCGCCGTCCCCGTTCTTGGAGGAGGCCTTCAATCGCACCACCAGTGGAGTCGGGCCGGCAAAGTGGTCGACGTCGCCGGTCACCTTCAACCGACCCTTGCTGTCGCTCTTGTCATCGCCGCATCCCAGCGCGGCGACAGCGCCGAGAGCCAGCAAGGTGATCAGCGCCAGCCGGGGGCCTCTACTTCGGTCGAACGGCAGTTTCATCAATTGACTCCTACGAGAGATCGTTGGCAAGCGGATCAAGAACCGGGTCCAAAATAGCGAAAACCGGAAGTGGCGGGTCACGATTCCCCGAGCGCCTCTGCCACAACCTCGTGCAGGCCGCGGCTGCGCGCGTCGAGGCTGAAGCAGTCGAGGACACGTCGCCGGGCGCGCTCCCGTGCCCCGTAGTCCATCGCAAGCGCCTGCTCGATCCCCTGGGCCAGCCGACGCGGGTCCGCGTCGTCCACCTGCACGCCGATCTCGTCCACCACCTCCGGAAGGGCGCCCGCCCGTGTTGTCACGGGGATGCAGCCGGCGAGCATCGCCTCGGCCACCGACATTCCGAACCCTTCGTGCGCCGAGGCCTGGACGTACACCGAGGCATGTCGCATGTGCCGGTTCAGCACATCCTGCTCCACCCAGCCCGTGAGGGTCACGTTGGGGGGCGCGTGATCGCGCAGCTCGTCGGCCGACGCGTCGTCCCACCGCCCGGCAAGGACGAAAGCGACATCCGGCAGGTGCGTCGCGGCCTGGACGAAGGACCGCAGGCCCTTCCGCTCCAGGTTGGGACGATCGACGACCCCGACGGTCAGAGCTATGGGCTCGCGCTGTGTAGACGAAAGCTCCCCGAACGGATCCGGCACGCCGTGGTAGACGACGGTGATGCGTTGCGGGTCGATACCGACGTTGGCGGCCGCCTCGGCGCGGCTGTAGTGGGAGTTCGTCACGAGGCGTGTCGCGTGCCGCATGACCCAGCGGCTCACCCGTCGCATCGCCCCCCGCTGCTGGAGTCCGTAGCCGATCTCCGGCATGCGGGCCGTGTCGTAGCCGCCGATCACGATCACCGACGGCTTGCGCATCACCCAGGCCAGTGCGACCGGCAGGAAGGTGTGCCAGGACGCGAACCACCCGAACACGAGATCGCTGCGCGAAACCTCCCGCACCAGCCGCGGGAGATTGACCAACGGTCCCTGCTGGCGCCAGGATTCGACGCTCCAGCGCTGCTCGAGAACCGTCCGGTCGATCGTGACAAAGCTCGACTCACGGTTGAAGACGAACAAGATCCGCTTCAAGCGGGCGACCTTATACAGTTACGCACCGCATGAGCGCCAGATGGGCATCGATGATCTGCGTAGTGGTCGCCGGAGCACTGCTGTTAGCAGGCTGCGGCGGCGGGGACGAGGGCGGCCTGTCGGCCAACGAGAAGCTGAGCGTGATCCAGGCGCGCGCCGACATCGGCGATTTCTGCTCCCTCTACCAGACCGAGCCCAGCGACCTGTTCGACCGCTCCTTCGAGACGATGCTCACTTCGGTGCGTGATCTGGCGAGGGTCTACCGCGAGAACCCGGACGCCAAGCTCGAGATCCCGATCGAGAAGAAGTCGCTGACGATGAAGCAGGTCATGCAGGAAGAGACCACGGCGCTGCGCAAGTGTGGCCGCGACGGGCGCCAGCAAGCCGGAGTGCTCGAAGCGGCACTCCAGCAGCAGAGCTAGGCGCTAGGGGCGCTCAGCCCGCGATCTGCTCGCGCGCCTTGCGACGCAGCTCCACAAGCAGCTCCTTGCGGCGCTTGTCGGTGCGCGCCTGCTGCACCTTCTGTGTACGGGCTGCGCCCTTCTGCGTAAGCGTGGCGTCCTGGGCCCTGGCCCACTGGCCGGGCGGCCAGGCTCCGAAGACGAAGGCATGGACGTCGCGCTTGCCAGTCTCGTCGTAGCCGTCCAGGAGCACCTGGTAGTAGCCGGCCCGCTTGAACGTATGAGTGACCTCGGCCTTCGCGCTCGAGGTCCCGTCGTCGAATCGCCACCGGTAAACGACGTCGCCCTGTGCGTTCTTGGTGGTGGCCTTCAACCGCACCACCAGTGGAGTCGGACCGGCGAAGTGGTCGACCTTCCCACCCACTTCGAACTCGCTTTTGCCACCGCCCTTGCCGCCGCTGCTGCCACTGCTGCTGCCACTGCCCTTGTCATCGCCGCATCCGAGCGCGGCGACAGTACCGAGTGCCAGCACGGCGATCAGCGCCAGTCGGGGGCCTCTGCTGCAGACGAACGGCGGTTTCATCAATTGACTCCTACGAGAGATCGTTGGTAGGCGGATCAGAAAAACAGGGTCCAAAATAGCGAAAGACCGGGAGTGGTAGGCCCACTCCCGGTCTTTACCAATCGCGCTCAGTGAGCGCTTCGACTCGTGACTAGGGAATGAAGATTCCCTGGGTCATGAACTGCGAGGTCGTACCCGGGGACACGATGCCATCGGGACCACCGTCGTTGATGAAGATGGTCCGCACCTCAACATCGGCACGCTGACCATCCTTGACCGCACCCGGAACCGCTGCGTTAGCGGACGTGTCCGCGGTGCACTTCGTACCGATGCTGGGGTCGCCCGGCGAAGCAACGCAACCGGCAACGGCGTAGGTGACTGAGAACGGCAGGTCGAACACCGTTGCGGGGGTTATGCAAGTCGGCGGACACGAACCCGTCACGCCGTTGTAGTGGTCGGTGATCCGGATCACCGCGCTCCCCTGCAGGCCACCCACGTAGTCGGGGGACCCAGCCGTATTCGCGCTACCGCAGGCGGTTGTGGCGCCGGCGGCACAGCGAACGTCCGTGATCTTGGACTTGACCGCCACGTCGGAGTCGTCAGGCGGACCCGGGACACCCGGCAACACCTTGAGCGTAGCGCTGCCCGCCGAGGTGCCATTGGGGCTTGGTTCGGCAATCTGTGCTCCTGTCCCTGTCAATACCGGCGCACAGGACGGGGCCGCCAAGGGCGTCCCGTGAGTCAAACCGCCGGTGCCGGGGCAGTTGTTGTAGACCGGCACCAACGAGACCTTGATTGGACTTGCATTCAAGGGCACACTGTGAGTGGCGTTGCCCAACGAGGCAATCGCCAACATCACGACCGCCGACATGGCGAAAGCCATGGGCAGCGCAATCCTCTTCTTGATACGCATATAACGCCTCCCTCCCCCGAAGGGGGTGGTCCGAGCTTCCATGCTCTTTGATTACATTTACCCCTCGCCGTCAAACTTAGGTAGGGGCGAACCGTGGCCGACTCTAGCACAGAAACTTGGCTCTGGTGGCGTACTTTTGGGTACTGCCGACGCCCTTAATTTGCTCCGCTAAGCGGGGTTTTTGCAGCGTAAAAAGGGCCGCGTAAAAGTAGTGCCGCCGACCGCTCGTGTGCCGCGCCTGAATCGACTGGCGCAGCTTCTCGAGGGCTGCTTTATCGTCTGGAACGTGCCGGTCGGAGAGGGAGGGCTACCGGTGTTGCACCGCATGACGAAATTGCGCACATCCTGCATAGAGGTTCTATAGTCAATGCGGATGTTCGACCGCGTGGTCGACAGCCGACGCGTTTCCCCTCCAATTAGGTATGTTTCGAGGGGGCGTCTCGCAAGGGACGCGGGAGAGGTTCTTGGGAGAGTGAGAAAGATCGAGGTAGTGGGTCTGAGCGGCCGCGCGACTGCGCTCCGCATCGTGGTGGTGTCGGCTCTCGTGCTGCTCGCGGCGTTTCCGGCCGGCGCGCTCGCAACGACGGCGCGGGTCGCCGGGGCCAAGGTGATCGTCGACGGCGACGCCGCCAACAACGTGATCACGGTCAGCGTCTCCGGCGGCGTCGGTGGCGTCTACACCGTGTCGGACGCGGCCGGCGTCACTGCCGGTGCCGGGTGTCTACAAGCGGGCGTCGACGTCACCTGCACCTCAGCCACCGTCAACGAGGCCATCATCAACGGATTGGACGGTGACGACAGCCTTAGGGGCAGCTCCGGCGCAGACACGATCAACGGTGGTCTCGGTAAAGACTTCCTCCACGGCGGCGCGGGTCCTGACAACCTCTTCGGCGACACCGCTGACGGCGAGTCCGGCGACAACGACGTGCTCAACAGCGGCACCGGCGGCATCGACCCCGCCACCTGCAGAACCACCGGGACGCGTCGGTGCGCGGACACGGTGAACGGCGGACGGGGATTCGACACAGCCACATATGAGGACCGCACGGGGTCGATCAAGGTAGACCTCGAGCCGGGGGCAGGCGGGACCACCGATGACGACACAACGACCGACGGCCTCATCGGCATCGAGAGGATCGTGGGCGGCATGGGCAACGACGAGCTGATCGGCGGCCTCGGCCCTGATACCTTCGACGGGGGCCCAGGCTCGGACACGATCTGCGGCGGTGTGGGCAAGGACACCGTCGAATACTCGGACCACCCCCAGGGCGTGACGGTCACGCTGGACGGCGTGCTCGCGACCGATCCGGACGTCTTCTCCACCGACGCGATTCTGTCGCTCGGAGCGCGCAAGGACTGCCGCCCCACGCAAAAGGGAGGCTCGTTCAACGGCAAGCCCTGCCTCGCCGACTCCTACCTCACGGTCGCGTCCTGCCGGAAGGATCCGGCAGGGCTCGCTCCGGGCGAGCCCGAGCTGCGCCGCGACTGTACGGCCGATGACGGCGTCCCCGGCGAGAACGACTGCATAGGCGAGGACATCGAGAACGTCGTCGGCTCTCCTTACGACGACGTGCTGGTCGGCAACGACCCCGACGCGCTCTACGGTCGGGGTCCGCGGGTCGAGCCCGCGGGCGAGAACGTCCTCAACGGTGGCGGCGGCAACGACGTGCTGGACGGCAGCCTCGGAGGCGACGTCCTGATCGGAGGCGACGGTCTTTTCGACGCGGCCTCGTACGAGGGTCGCGCAGATGCGGTCACTGCCACGCTCGACGGCGCGGCGAACGACGGGTCTGCTCGCGACCTGAACCCGGCCAACAACGTGAGCGACCAGATCATGCCCGACGTCGAGGGTGTGATCGGCGGGAACGGCAATGACATCCTGAAGGGCGACTCGGGCCCCAATGTGCTGCTCGGCGGCCCCGGAGACGACCAGATCCAAGGTCACGGCGGCGGCGACCAGCTCGGCGGCGACGCGGGCGCCGACACCCTCGAGGGCGGTGAGGGTGGCGACGTCATGGACGGCGGCCTCGGCGACGACTATCTGTTCGGCGGCTTCGGCGGCGACTCCTATGAGGGCGGCGACGGTAGCGACACAGCGGACTTCTCGGACGCCACGACTCCCGTGAGTGTCACGCTCAACGGCGCCGCCGACGACGGCAGCACCGGCGCGGGAGACAACGTGGCGGGCTCGATCGAAAGCCTGATCGGGGGCCTCGACAACGACAGGCTCAACGCCAACGACGGTGACGGGTTCATCGACGGCGGCGGCGGCAACGACATTTTGAACGGCGGGCGTGGAGCGGATCTCCTCGTCGGCGGCGTGGGCGTCGATACCGCCGAGTACTTTGGGCACCCCGGCCCGGTCGACGTGTCCCTCGCGACACCGGGCGGCGACGGGATGGCTGGCGAGAACGACGTGATCGCGGGTGACGTCGAGAGCATCGGCGGGTCCGCGTTCGACGACGTGCTGACCGGCGACGCGAAGAACAACTTCATCAACGGCCGCGCCGGCAACGACCGGATCTCCGGAGCGGAGGGTGACGACTGGCTCGCCGGCGACCTCGGGAACGACATCATCAACGGCGACGCGGGCGGCGACACGCTGGACGGCGCCGAGGGCGACGACATGCTTAACGGGGGCGCGGGCAACGACACCCTCCGCGGCTTCACGGGGACCGACGTCCTCGACGGCGGCCTCGGCGCAGACACCATGTCCGGCGGCGACGGGGTCGACGTGGTCTCCTATGCAAGTCGCAGCGGCGACGTGACGGTGGACACGCTTGGAGCGCCGGACGACGGCGAAAAGGGCGAGAACGATCAGGTCCGCACCGACGTCGAGAGCGTGCGCACCGGATCGGGCGACGACAAGATCAACATCGCAGACGGCGCAGCCGGCGCGGCCACCTGCGGAGGCGGTACCGACAAGACCACGGCGGATCCGTCCGACGAGATCGGCTCCGGCTGCGAGGCCAGCGGAGTCCGGCAGGCCGGCATCTGTGTCCCGACATCGAGGTCGGTGAAGATGTCGCGCAGCGGTCTCGTGCGGCTGCGCATGACCTGCGCCTTCAAAGCCAGGGGAACGATCCAGCTTCGCAGCGCCGGGCGTGTGAAGTCCGGCAAAGGCAAGGCGCGCCGCCTGAACCTCGGCCGGAAGTCCTTCTCCGGCACGCTCGGGCGGCTGACCGTGTCAATGCGCGTCGCGAAGAGCGGGCGCAACGTCATCAAGCGCAAGAAGCGGCTGCGTGTTCAGGCTGTGCTGAAGGTGCGCCGTGACGCTGCCAACGCGGCGATGCGCACCAACCGGACCACTTTGACTCTGCGGACGTCGGGGAAGTGAGGGCTAGAGGATGAAGCGGCCGCTGATCACGATGGCGCTGGTGAGCGCGATGTTCCTCGCCGCGATGTGGGGCGCGGTTGCGCGTGCCCAGGTGACCGACGACACCGCCCAGCTCGACGTCACCGAGTTCCAGATGAAGCCGCTGAGCACCCCGCACGCGTACCCGCCCACGCAGGCGGGCGGTAACCCCAACATGGGGCTCTTCTTCAGGTTCTGCAATCCCGGAAACGAGATCACGGACATCGTGCTCGACGACCCGACATCCACGCCGGAGCCCGGCCCGTTCATCGTCACGACTGCGACTCCCCACGGTATGCAGGGGACATTCACGGCCGTGAAGATCCGCGGTGCATCCATCCCCGAGGCCAACGGCCTGTGGTTTTCGGATGCAATAACGGGGACCGGCGGCACCGACCCCCTGAGGTTCAGGATTCACACGAGGTTCACGGGCAATGCCGACAATGTGTACGCAACCCGCGCGTACGCCCAGATCGCCTCGAGCGACACGCCGATGGGCTGCAGCGTGGAGCAGTATGGATCGAAACTGGCGGCCTTCAAGCTTGAGCTGCCGCCCGGCGTCCTCGGCAACCCGACCGCGCTCGAGACCTGTCCCACGTTCCTGTGGATCGCCAATTCGTGTCCAGACCGGTCGATCCTCGGGCAGTCGGTCACGTCGACGGTGGTCGAGACCGCGAACGCGTCCCAATTCCCGCTCCGCGTCCCGACAAGGCTTTACAACGTCGCGACCCTCGGCCTCGAGCCGGCGCGATTGGGGACGGGGATATTCCCGTCCGAACCGTCCGGCCCCCTCCCGATCAAGATCGACCTCCGCACGGAGGGCGATTACGGGCTCGACTCGGCGCTGATCGACATTCCCAAGAACCTCGGCGGACCGGTCGCGTCGATTATCCAAATCGAGACCGTGCTGTGCGCGCAGGTGCCCTGCAAGGCCACCAACACCGATGATCCGACCAGCGTGCAGCCGTTGGCGCCGACGCGGCCCTTCTTCCGCAACCCGACTTCGTGCAAGCCGGCCACTGCCAAGCTCTCGGCGAGGTCGTGGGCGGTCAACCCCGAAACAAAATCCCTCACCAGCAGCTTCACGCCGACGGGCTGCGACGCGGAGCCGTTCGACACGGCCGTGTCGGTGACCCCCACGGAGACGACCGCGTCCGGCGCCGCCGGGAGTAACACGGTGACGCTCGAGTACCCGGACTACGCGGACGCCGACATCTGGCAGGCCAACCTCAAGGACGCGAACATCACGCTGCCCGAGGGCATGGTGCTGAACCCGGCCGGCGGCTACGGCCTCGAGGCCTGCTCGTTCACGCAGTTCGGCGTCGATCCCACCACCGGCAAGCAGCTCAACCGCGCTGCGCCCGAGTGTCCCGAGGGCTCCCAGATCGGCACGATCGACGTCACCAGCCCGGTACTCGACTCGCCGCTTCACGGGAAGGCATTCTTCGGCCCCGTCGGCGGCCCCGGCCGTCCGACGACCGACGACCCGTGGAAGCTGTTCCTCCTGATCGAGGGCGCAGGCCTGCGCATCAAGCTGTCGGGCGACGTGACCGTGTCCGAAGACGGCCAGGTCAGCAACAGCTTCAAGAACCAGCCCGAGGTGCCGTTCACGCGCCTCGACGTGAACCTGCGCGGTGACGGGCGCGCGATCCTCAGGAACCCGAACGACTGTGGGACCTACGAAGGGGCAGCGAGCCTGGTCGGCTGGAACGGCAAGACCAACTCCAGCGACCCGAGCGTCGACACCGAGGCCCCGGTGATGCCGGTTCCGTCGGTCACGACGACCGGATGCGCTCCCTCCCCGCGGCCGTTCAACCCCGTGGTCGAGGTTGCCGAGGGCATTCCGAAGCGGGCGGGCGCGAACTCGCTCTCGCGGATCGTGTTCTCGCGTCCCGACGGCGACCAGAATTTGAAGAGCCTGAAGCTGTCGCTGCCCGCGGGCGCGGCAGGCAGCCTCGCGGCGGCGCCGCAGTGCTCGTTGGCCGACGCCCAGGCAGGAACCTGCCCCGAGTCCACGCGGATCGGCACGATCCGCAACACGGTGGGCGTCGACGGCAGCCTGCTGACGGTGCCGGGCGAGCTCTATCTCTCCGAGGCGATCCAACCCGGTGACGCGGCCTCGATCGCCGTGCGGGTGCCGGCCAAGGTCGGCCCGATCGACCTCGGCCAGGTGGTGCTGATGAACCGCATCTACCTGCGCGACTCCGACAACGGCCTCGAGGTGGTCTCCACCGAGATCCCGACGATGCTCGAGGGTGTGCCGCTGCCGATCAAGCGGGTCGAGATCCTCGTGGACCGCCCGGGCTTCTTCCTCAATCCGACCGGATGCGAGCCACGCACCCTGACGGCGACATTCTTCGGCGACGAGGGCGGCGAGTCCTCATCGAGCATCGCGCTCGACGCAGACGCGTGCGCAGCGCTGCCGTTCGGTCCCGACCTCCGCCTGATCGCCGGCGCCGCGGGACAGACGGACCAGTTCGACCACCCGCCGTTCCAGGCGATCGTGACGCAGGAGGCCGGCGAGGCGGACATCACGAACGCCCGCGTCGTGCTGCCGGCGATCCTGCGGCCGAACGTGCCCTTCTTCAACGAGCCCGGCGCGCTCTGCAACGACATGCAGGCAGCGACCGACACCTGCCCCGCGAAGTCGAAGGTCGGCAACGCGCGCGCGTTCTCGCCGCTGCTGCCGTACCCGATCTCCGGGCCGGTCCACATCGTGCAGGAGATCGGGAGCGTGCTGCCCAAGGTGTACGTGTACCTGCGCGGGCCGACCGGTCTCGAGGTGCTGCTGAAGGCCCGCAACAGCTTCCTGGGCGGCCGGCGGATCATCAACACCTTCGAGCTGGTGCCCGACCTGCCGCAGTCCTACTTCGAGCTGAACCTCGACGGCGGCAAGGGCGGCATCCTCAACAACTTCGAGGATCTCTGTACGGCTAAGGACGACGATCGCCGCTTCGATGCCACGTTCACGTCGCACAGCGGCAAGCAGGTCACCACCAAGCCACGGCTGGAGATCCGCGGCTGCGAGGAGTCCGACCTGCGCGCGGCGTCAATGTCCGGCGGGACGGTGCGGGTCACCAAGAGCGGCGTGGCGAAGGTGAAGGTGCGCTGCAAGCGCTCGAAGAGCTGCAAGGGGCGCCTCACGCTGAAGGCCAAGGGCGCCACGGGGGCCGGGAAGTTCACGATCAAGGGCAAGAAGTCGAAGTCGATCCGGGTGAAGTTCTCGAAGTCCGAGGTCAGGAAGATCCGCAAGGCCCGGCGCCTCGGCGCGAACGCGGCCCTCAAGATCGGCGACGCGAACACCGCGAAGGGCCGGGTCACGCTTGTCTACGGGCGCAGGTAGTCGGTAGCCGGGACTGACTAGGACTGACTAGGCCGCAGGCAGTACGCCGCGGTCGCGCAGCAGTGACATCACGCGCTCGGCGCTCGCCTCGGGCCCCTCGCCGACCGTGTCGAGCACGAGGTCGGCATCCTCGGGCTCTTCGTAGGGGTCGTTGACCCCTGTGAGGTTCGTGATCTCGCCGCGCCGGGCCTTCTCGTAGAGGCCCTTATAATCACGCGCGGCGCAGTCGTCCGCGGAGGCGTGGCACCAGACCTCGATGAAGGACTGGATCTCCTCGCGTGCCAGCTCGCGGTCCTCACGGTAGGGCGAGATCGCCGCGACGATCACCGCGACGCCGTTGCGCGTCAGCAGCTTGCTGACGAAGGCGATGCGCCGGATGTTCTCGGTGCGGTCCTCGCGGGAGAAGCCCAGGTCCCGGCACAGGCCGTCGCGCACGACGTCCCCGTCGAGGACCTCGATCTGCTCGACGCCGAGCGAACGCAGTCGCCCGGCGACCAAGCCCGCGACGGTGCTCTTGCCCGATCGGGGCAGCCCGGTGAGCCACAGTGTGAATCCTTCGTGCTCCATCAGAGTGGGAACCCTAGCGTTTAGGCCGCGCCCCCGGACGCAAGGTGAGCGAACGACCGCAGCACGATGCGCTCGCGCTCGAGCGCCCCGCGCACGGTCGGGTCGCACAGAACCTCGACCTCCTGCGTGCGCTCGCGTTCGTAGACCGACCCGCTGTCGTCGCCGAGCCCGGGGTGACAGGCCAGCTCCGTGATCCCGGCCGGCAGCTGCTCGATGATCTCGATCAGAGCGCGCGGAGTGAGCGCGCCGGGGATCGGTGTCCCGTCGTTCAACTGGCCGTACAGGTCACCGCAGTAGGACACGCCGGCGGTGTAGTGGCGCAGCGGCACGCCGAGCGCCAGGGCGAGGGTTCTGAAGGACGTCACGACCGGGTCCCAGTTGTGCACGTGCTGGTGCGAGTCGATGTGGCTCGGGTCGCGCCCAACCAGCCTTCGGAACGACTCGACCTGCCTGCCCACCTCGTCGACGACCGCGTCGGGGTCGTCGAGCGTCACGACCTCGTATACCGTGTCCCAGTCGCCGTCGTTGTAGACCCACTCGCCCAGGTCGACGTGCAGTCCCAGGCTGAGGCCGGGGGCGCTGTGCGCGTACGCGGCCGCCTCGGCGGCGGCCGGGAACCGCACCATCAGGCTCGCGCTGGTGAGGATTCCCTGCTCGTGGGCGCGCGCGACGCCGGCGTTGACACCGGGGCTGAGCCCGAAGTCGTCGGCGTTCACGATCAGGACCCGCTCTGCCATCACTTCACCGGGGTGCGCAGCAGCAGCCCGTCCTGCCGGCCCGCCTGGCGGACGCCGGGCTCGTGGTCGACGATCTCGAGGCCCGCGGTGAGCGTGTCGCGCACATATTCCGGCGGGTGGAACGCGGCGCACGCATTGGAGCCGGTGCGCTCGGGCTTCCTCACGACCAGTTGCCCGGACTCGAAGGCTTCGCGCAGGCGCTCCCATCCGGGCATGTTGTGCACGTAGTCCTCGCCGGAGACGGTGATCAGGATCAACCCTCCCGGCCGGACGACTCGGGTCAGCTCTGCGATCCACGGCATCTGCAGAGGCTCGTCGAGATGGGTGAAGATCGAGATCGCATAGAGGATGTCGAACGAGCCGGCCTCGTAGGGTAAGGGCGGCTCAGCCGCGTTCGCGCGGAACTCTGCGAAGGGAAGGTGCTCGGCACACCAGCGCACGAGGTTCGGGTTGTAGTCGCTGCCGTGCACACTGCCCGGCAGGTCCTTCCAATGGCGGATCACGCGTCCGCAGCCGCAGCCGAAGTCGAGCAGCGCAACGGGCTCGTTCAGCGCGACGCCGTTGCGTGTCAGGATGTCGCGGATCCACACGGCATTGTCGGCGCCGGTGGCCTCGTAGCGGCGGCGCATTGCTTCGGGATCGGCAGCGCGCCGGTAAAGGCCGGAGGTCATCCGGATCAGGTCCGGCGGAGGCAGGGGCAGCCCGTCCGCACCGGCCCGCTCTTCCACACCGTGCAGCGCGTAGGCCGCGCATGCCTGCGGGTCGTGGTCGACGAGCCGATATTGCGTCTCGAGGCGCTGCTTGAAGCCGGAGCGCGAGTCGAGCCACGCATACGCCGAGGGTCCCACGACGAGGTATTCGCATCCCTCCGCACGCAGCGCCTCGAGCCGTTCGATCGCTTCTGCCTCGGAGAGCTCCGTGGCGATCCGGCCGTCGGGCGAGAAGGGCACGACCAGCCGGCGGCCGATCCAATCGACCTCGCTTCCGATCACGGCCACCGCCGCATCCCACGGAACGGCGAATCGCAGCACATCGAGCACGTGCGGGCTGGTCTCGGTGTGGCTCGCCGGCATCCGGTCCTGCACTCTAGAGGCGCAACTCGCCGGCGATCCGGACCGACTCCGCGAGCCAGTCGTGGCGATGCTCCGCCGGGGGTTGCCATCCGGGTTCCCATCCGAGCGCCTGGACCGCGAGGTGCAGGCGGCAGCAGTCGAGCGCCGCGTCGAAGTCGGCGGGGAGCATGTCGGCCGCGGGCCCGGCCGCCGCAGCTTCGCGGTAGGCGTGCGCCAATGCCTCGCGTTGCGCCGGCGTCCACTTGCCGATCGTGAGCGCCGCGAGGTCCAGAAGGCCCGGGCCGACGCCCGCGATCTCCCAGTCGATCGGGGCGATCCTGACGGCTCCCTCGGGATGCTGAACGAGCACGTTGGAGGGATAGAACTCACCGTGCACGATGGTCGGATGCAGCGCGTCGAGCCGCTCGACCACCGGCTCGTAGCGTGTGGACAGGTGAATCACCGCCGCTCGCGTGTCGTCGTCCCACGGCGTCGATGGGCGCTCGGCGAAATTGCGCGCCCGCTCGATCCACGTGCGATAGAGGTCCGGTCCAAAGCGCAGCAGCGAACGCGGAGCCGCAGCGGCCGCGGGCGCCAGGGCCGCGTGCAGTCGCGCGAGCCACCGGGCCGCCTCCTCCCAGACGTGGAACTCTCCGACCTGCCACAGAACGGGACCCACGACGTTCTCGATGAAGAGCCAGTAACGGTCGGTGGCCGGGTCCACGAAGGCGCCGTGGTAAGCGGGGGTCCCGAGTGCAGCACCGTCCAGCAGGTCGCGGTAGACCTCGACCTCGCGCACCGGGTCGTGCAGGAAGCCGGGCTTCACCAGGAGCGCGTCCGCGTCGAGGCAGGCGCGGGAGAGGTCCTTGAACATCAACCTCAGCGTCCTGCCGTCCGCGAGTGACACCTCGAGCTCTTCGAGAGCGAAGCTGGTGCGGTATTCACACGGGCGGCGCTCCAGTTCGCTGATCGCGACGGGCGTCCCCTCGTGCGCGGCGAGAGCGCCCTCGAGCCGTGCGCGCAACTCGTCGTTTCCCGGAGCCGCGTTCAAGCCGCGCCTCCGATGCGCTCGAGCAAGCCCGCCAGAACCTTGCGCGAGTCGAGGTGCTCCTCGGCGATCTCTCGCGCGGCCCGGGCGTGGCGGGCGTAGTCGGAGCGAACGTCCTCGACGCCGGCGAGCGCATCGTCCTCGGATGCGAAGGACAGCAGTCCGGCGCCGGTCGGCAGGAACCGCGCGAAGGCGGTGTCCTGCGCCACCACCGGCTTTCCGGATGCCAGATAGCAGGCGCTGCGATCGCTGAACCACCCGCACCGGGAAAGGACGTAGCCGCTCTTGGCGATCCCGAGCTCGGCCTGCGAGCCGGCGATGAATTCCTTGTATGAGTCGGGGTCTGCGGCGACGGTTGCGGGGGCGACGATCTGCCAACCGTTGCGATCGAGCGCCTCGAGGTCCGGCGTCTCGCCCGGATGGATGTCGAGCGCGAGCAGGAAGGGCGTGTCGGTGCGCGCGGCGAGCGCCATCAGGTCGCGCATGGAGTGGGCCTTCTGGCCGTACTTGACGCCCTCGTGCTCGACGGAGCCGTAGCCGCGCCAGTTGCCGATCGTCGTGAACCGGGCGCCGCCCGCGGCGACGGGCCAGTGCTCGAGCTGTACGGGCGGCACGGTCGGGATCCAGTCGATGCCGGACGTGGGGATGGTGCAGTCCGGTGTGCCGATCGCCTGGCCGACCGTCACGAAGCAGTCGTGCCCCTCGAAGTGCATGTCGATGCCCTGGGCGTGCCAGAGTTGGTTGAACGCGGGGTCGAGGTCGAGGTAGACCTTCGTGCGCGCGGCGGCCATCAGGTTCTCGTCGGTCAGGATCCCCGAGATGTTGATCAGCACGTCCGCGTCGCGGGCGGCCGCTCGCAGCGCGTCATACGTCAGGCCGGCGGTGCGGTACGTGCCCTCTTCGAGCAGCGCCCAACTGTCGCCGAGCCCGAAGCGCTCGGCGACGGAACGCATGTAGGCGTGGTTGTCGGACTCGCCGAGGGACGACCCGGTGGGGCGCAGCGACCCGGGGTCGATCTGCTCGACGAATACGACCTCGTGCCCGAGGTCCCGGAACCCGAGCAGGTACTGGAGCACCGCCCAGGTGGCGCCGCCATGGTGCGGCACGGCGGCGATCATGCCGCTCACCACGATGCGCAGCCGGCCGCCGGTCACCGGCCCAGGCCTGCCTGCTCCAGGAAACGGGGCAGCACCTTGTCGGAGTCGAAGCGCTCCTCGGCGAGGGCCCGCGCCGCGCCGCGGTGCGCTTCGTAGTCGGCGGCGATGCGCTGTGCTCCCGCGGCCGCCTCCGCGACCGTGCGAAACGCGACCAGACCCTCGCCGACCGGGTAGTTCTGGCTGAAGCCGGTGTCCTGCAGGAGCGCGGGACGGCCCGAAGCCAGGTACCGCACGCTGCGGTCGCTGAACCAGCCGCTGTTCGTGTCCACGTAGATGCCCTGCGCGACCGAGAACTCGGCTCCAGAGCGCTGCACGAAGCGCCGGAAGTCGAGCGGCCCGCGGACCGTCTCGGCGGGACGAAGCAGGTGCCAGCCATTGGCCTCCAGCGACTCGCGGTCGCGCTCGTCGCCCGGGTATATGTCGAGCGCGATCTCGAAGCGGTGGGGGACCTGGGTCGGAAGCTCGATCACCTTGCGGAACTCGTGCACCTTCAGCCCGTAGGTGCGCCCCTCACGCTCGATCACGCCGAAGGCGCCGCGCCAGGCCCCGACGGTCGTGAACGACCCAAAGGGCCCGTGATCGCAGAGTGGCCAGTCCTCCAGCACCACCGGGGGCGGCACGGGTAGCCAGTCGATGCCGCCGGTCGGGATTTCGCATCCAGGCCTGCCGATGTTCTCCCCAACGGTGAAGTACGAGTCATGCCCCGCGAGGCCGGTCCAGCCGTCGGCGTGCCAGAACTGCGTGAACCCGGGGTCGAGGTCCACGTAGGCCCTGCGTCGCACCCGGCGCATCAGGTCGGGTACCTGCAGGTGTCCGCTGATGTTGACGAGCAGGTCGGCCTCGGCCGCCACGTCGGCAAGCTCGTCGAGTGACGGTCCCGCCGTCTCGGCGCCGTCCTCGTACAGCAGGGACGCGCGATCGGTCAGCCCGAACTCGGCCATCACGGTCTCGAAGTAGCGGCGGTTCTCGGAATCGCCGAACGCCGCCGGCGAGCCGGCGGCGTCGACGCAGGTGCCGGCGTCGATCTGCTCGACGAACCATACGTCGAGACCGAGTTTCCGCAGGCCTCGTATCCAGCTCAGCCGCACCCACGCCTCTCCGCCGTTGTGCAGCTTGTTGGCAACCGCCCCGCCGACTAGGACGGTGGCCATGCAGACAGAGCATCGCGCGGGTACATCTGCCAATTATCGCAATCGCACCCACACGCCCGGTGACGCGGCCGCGTAAGGTACGGGAGAGTGGGGGCGCAGAGGTCGATCGACAGGTTCGGGCCGGTGGAACGCGAGGTGCGCTTCACCCTTCCGTACTGGGCGCGGGTGGGCGTGCTCGTCAACGAGCCGGGCGAGATGCCCGACCTCGACGCCAGGACCACGGGCAAGGTGGTGCTCGACGTCGGGCGGGCGGAGTTGACGAGCGCACACGTCGGTGTCCGCATCGAGCGTTTCCGGACGAACGGGATGCAGTACGTCCCGGTCCCCTCGGAGGTGTATCCGTGGATGGAGCGCCACCCCGAGCTGAGGAGATTCCTGCGCACGCAGCTGCGGCGCATACCGGCAGACGAAGACGCCTGCCACATCTATGCGCTGGACCTCGACGGAGCTGAGCCTGCGATCGCGCAGGACGGGCTGCCGGTCCCTCCGCCCGAGATGGTCGCGTTGGTGGCGGGCTGGATAAAACCGGAGGAGTTCCACCGCTACGGACGCTACGCGACGACGTGGATTGCCGAGATGCTCGTTCGCAACGGCGTGCAGCCGTCCGCGCTCGGCACCCTCCTCGATTTCGGGTGTGGGTGTGGCCGTGTGATCCGGCACTGGCCCGACCTCACGGAGGCGAAGCTGTACGGGTCGGACTACAACCCTTACCTCGTGCAGTGGTGCGCCGAGAACCTTTCGTTCGGCGACTTTCGCGTCAATCAGCTCGAGCCGCCGCTGCCCTTCGACGACGACCTCTTCGACTTCGTCTATGCCCTGTCGATCTTCACGCACCTCGACGCCGAGCTGCAGCTGGGGTGGATGGAGGAGCTGTCGCGGGTGACCAAGCCCGGAGGGGTCCTGCTACCCACCTTTCACGGGCGCAGCCGGGTGGAATACATGCGCGAGCACCCCGGGGAGCACGAGCGGATCGCTCCCGGGTTCGAGGCCGGCGAGCTCGTGGTCATCGACGGCGAGCACTCGGGCAGCAGCGGATGCGCCACGTATCACCCCGAGCGCTACGTGCGCGAGGTGCTCGGCCAGGGGCTCGAGCTGCTCGACTTCTCTCCGGGAGGCGCGCTCGACATCCAGCAGGACGCCGTGCTGTTCCGCAAGCCCGTTTAGACGCGGTTAGCCCGCGGCCGCCCAGAGCTCGTCGACGCGGTCGAGGATGTCGAGGAAGGCGCGCCGCTCCACATCGAGGTCGTGGGCACGCGCCGTATCGCGCGCTGCGCGCAGCAGATCCTCGGTCGGCGACTCGCTGGCCAGTGCGCGCTCGGCCGCGTCTACGATCGCATCTTCGTCGTAGGCGGGGCGGAACGAGTTCACGCCGTCGATGCAGTAGGAGCGGTTGCCGACGCAGTCCGGACACACGACCACCGTGCCTGCCGCCATGCCCTCGATGGCGGGCAGGTAGAAGCCCTCCTTCGGGTTCGGGACCATCACGGTGACGCGCGCGCGGCCCATCAGGGCGACCAGCCGGTCGCGCGGGATGCGGCTGTCAACCAGATGCACGTCGCGGCCGGCGGCCTGGAGCCTGCGCACGAGCGATCGGCCGAGCTCGGGCTGCTTGTTCGCCGCCACCAGCACGTCCACGTCACGGGTCCCGGAGCCGGCGAGACGTTCGACGTGCGCCACGTCGATCGCGTCGGGAATCGTGAACACCGGCCCACGCACCCGGCCGGTCGCCAGGATTGCCTGCTCGACCTCCGGGCTCACGCAGATGCGGATCGCGCTGTAGCGCAGGAGCATTTGCCGCCCGAGCGGGTCGTTCTCACAGCCGTGCCGTACGTGCTGGATGAGGTTGACGACCGGCTTGGAGTAGCGCGGTCGCTGGTCCTCGGGGATCACGCGCCGCCAATCCGTGCCGGACAGGAAGACGACGTCGATGTCGACGTCCTCGCCGGGAGCGAGCACGCATTCCTTGGCCGCAGCCCATGGGTTGACCGCACCCCACACGGACTCCGCGCTGAAGCGCACGTGCGCGGAATGGCGCGGCTCCGAGCGCACGTGGTTGAAGTAGTCCCAGACCTTGAGGTCGCCGCCCGTGAAACGCTTGAAGTCCCGGTAGAACAGGACCCGGGCTATTTGACCGCCTCCACGAAGAGGCTTTCCCGCTCGCGGTTGTCGAGGTCCACGATCTCCGGGTACGGGCAGGCGGTCCGCCGGAAGGAGCAGTGGTCCACCCGGGTGAAGCCCGCCTTCTGGAGCTGCTCTTCGATGAACTCGTGCGTGAACAGGCTGCGCGAGTAGCCGTACCAGACCATCTGCGTCACGAACTTCGCGCCCACGCTCTTCGCATCCTGATCGGGCACCTTGAAGTAGCTGCTGTCCTTGCGGTGATACGCCTCGATGCCCCTGTCGAGGTCTGGCAGCGCCAGCCGCAGGACCCCTCCGGGCTTCAGCACGCGCCGCAGCTCGACCAGGGCGGGAACGATCTCGGAGAAAGGGAGCTCCGGCAACGAGTGGATCGACACCGCGTAGTCGATGCTGTCGGACTCGAGCGGCAGACCGTCGCGGATGTCGGCGACGATGTCCACGCCGACGTCCTCCTTCATGTCGGAGTTGATCCACCCGGGCTGCGCCCACTCGCCGCACCCCCAGTTGAGGCGCCGCCGGCTGTGCGGCTGCTGCTCCTGCTGGGTCTGGGTCTGCTCCTGGGACACGGCGGCCTAGGGTATCCCAAGCTCATTCAGGAGCCGCCGCAGGACCTTGTCCGAGTCGAAGTGCTCCTCGGCTACCTCGCGGGCCGCTCGGCTGTGGCGCGCGTAGTCTTCTGCGACCTGCTCGGCGCACGACACCGCACCGTCGAGATCGTCGAAGGCGAGCAGGCCGGACCCGGCCGGGTACAGCTCCGAGAACCCGGTCTCCTGAGCCACGACGGGCCGGCCGCTGGCGAGATAGCAGATGCTGCGATCGCTCATCCAGCCGCTGCGGCTCTTCACGTACATGCCCTTCGCCACCATCAGCTCGGCCTTGGAGCGCTGCACGTACTCGCGGTAGGCCCAGGGATCGCCCGCAGCCAGAATTGGGTCGGCCAGGCGCCAGCCGTTCGCGGCCAGCAGGTCGAGGTCTGCCGTCTCGGCCTCGTGGATGTCCAGCGCCACCTCGAACCGCTCGTTCGAGCGGCGCGGCAGCTCGGCAAAACGGCGGAACTCGTGCACGCGCAGGCCGTAGGTCACGCCCTCGTACTCGATCGGGGCAAAGGGCCCGCGCCAGCTCGCGACGGAGGTGAAGCTGCCGTCCGGCGCCGGCGGCTGTGCCTCCCACTCGCCCAGCACCACCGGCTGGGGTGTCGTGATCCAGTCGAGGCCGCAGGCGGGGACGGTGCAGTCCGCTGCTCCGATGCGTTCGCCGATGGTCACGAACGCTTCGTGGCCGGTGAACATGTCGTGCAGGTCGAGCGCCCTCCACATCTGCCCGAACCCGGGATCGATGTCGAGGTACGCGCGCAGCCCCACGCGCGACATCACGTCCGGATCGTCGACGAAGCCGTTCACGTTCAGGATCAGTTCCGCCTCGTCCGCCGCGCGTTCGACTGCCGCGCGGCTCATGCCCAGCGCGCGGGCCCCGCCGTCGACGAGCACCGCCCAGCGGTCGCCGAGCCCGAAGCGCGCCATCACCTCCGCGGTGTACCTCACGTTCACCGAGCGCTCGGGCTCACACGGCTGACCGCTCTCGTCGAGGCACATGTCCGGCTCCAGCCGGTCCACGAGCACGGCGTCGTAGCCGAGGCGCCGGAAGCCGAGCAGGTACTGCAGGAAGACCCAGGTGTGCCCTCCGCTGCCCGGGCGTTGCGCGACCGAGCCGCCGACCAACAAGGTGGGCACGTCAGGCCTGTCGCCTACTGGCCGACGTAGCCAACGTCGGAATACCCGAAGTCGCCGAGGATGTCGCCGAACACCTCGTTGCAGAGCTCGCGGAGGTGCTCATCGCCCTCATGCCGCCACCGCCCGATCGACTCCTCGGCCTTCTGGGACGTACGGTGCTGGCGCAGCTCGTCGGTGTCCTCCGAGCCGGCCGCAAGCAACCGCATGACTTGTTCATCCGAGGCGTCCAGCTCCAGATACTCGAGGACTGCACGAGCCGTCTCGGTCGGCTTGTGGACCAGGTCCTCGTAGCGCACCAAGTGCGCCCGATCCTTACGGGTCATCCAGCTCTTGCGCAGGTTAACCGCCATCTTGTGCAGCTCTGTGCGCACGTACTCCTCGTCGTTGACTCCCTCGGGACGCCCGAAGCCGGAGTATCCGCGCTTGCGATCGAACGCGAGGATCGAGAACACCATGTCGCGGAAGTCACGCACCAGGAAGATCTCCTTCGCCTGCGGGTACAGCTCCCACATCAGCACCGGGACATAGTTGGGCCATTGATGCTTCTCCGCGAAGAATTTCGGTGGCCCTTGACCCTGCGCCGCGGCGATGGTCGTGTAAAGGCCGTCAATGCTGGACTGGCAGAACCGGCCGAGCTGCTCGACGTATTCGCGGCCGAGCCATTCGCGTGCCTCCTTCTGCTGCGATACGACCACGTCGTAGAAAGGGTTGTAGCCGAGTTCGAAGATCTCGTTGTAGAAGCTTTCGTTTTCGGCCGAGTTGATGTGGTCGGCAGGCTGCGAAAGCACGCGCAGCATGTGCATCCAGTACTTGGCAAAGCCCTGCTCGTACGGGTAGCGGTCGTACACCACTACGTCGGGGTGATGCCTCAGCATGCGCATGAGCCAGGTCGTTCCGCTGCGGCCGAGGCAGGTCACGGCGATGGGACGGAGCACGGGGTCGTAGCCGGTGCGCAGTGGCTGGTGTCGCACGCGCATGTGCGCCATCGGCACCCGCATCCCGTTCTCGAGCACGGCCCGGACCTCGAGCTCGAACTCGGGCCGCATCCCGACGATGCCGACCATCGAATGGAAGTGCATGTCGAGCTCGGGGTCGAGATCGGGGAAGGCCGGCACGAGGTCGGGCCGCGCTCCCCGCACCGGCGACGTGTGCACGAGCTGGTCGTGGTAGATGAGTTCGACCGCGGTCGCCCGCGCGTGGCGGCCCACCACCCAGCCCTTGATGTCGATCGTGAACCGGTCGCCCCGCGCGAGCACGTCCTCCGGGCTGCGGCGCGGGACCTCGATGAACCAGGTCCGGAGGTGCTCCTCGGACTCCTTGGGCTCGACCAGCTCGAGGATCTCCCAGACGGCCATCAGGAGACCCTCCGGATTTCCACCTCGTCCTCCAGCTCGTAGAGGTCGCCGTACAGCTCCTGCTCGAGAGTGGCCCAGGAGGGGTTGTTGAGGTACATGCGCCGGACCTGCTCGGGGGTGAACCAGCGCGCCAGCTGGTGGTCGTACTCCGCCGAGTTGACCGGTCCCAGGGCCATCACGCGTTTGCGCTCGCTGTCGCTCACGTCCCGCAGGTCGGACACGAAGTCGAGGAAGTCGGCCGCGAGCGTCTCCACTCGCAGCCAGTGATCCGGCCAGAACCAGCCGTCGTCGGTGTGGAGCATCAGGCGGCTGTCGGGAAAGGAGCTGTCCGCGAGGTCGTTTGCCCTGGCCATCGGTATGGGCTCGTAGTCGGGGTACATGCCCCGGCGCGAGACGTGCTGGGCGCGGCTCAGGACCCACGCGGGAAGGCGCCGGATGTTCATCACCAACAGCTTGCCGCGAATCCGCTGCGCGCGCCCGCGAAAGTTCGCGTGCTTGTCGTTGGAGTCCTCGCGATCGGCAAACTCGACCAGGTCGATGAACACCCTGAACATCGAGAGGGTTGCGTCCCCACCCGTCTTCGGTAGGTGCGCCCAGGCAAAGTCCTTCCCGATCACCATGAGCAGTGGGCCACTAGACCCTCACTTCCTCGAGCGGGTACCCGAAGGCCCGCAGCTCGGGTCCAAGGACCTGTTCGCATGCACGGCGGGCCTCCTCGGAGAGGTCGTCCCTCCAGCGCCCGATGGACGCACGCGGGTCGGGCGTGGTGCGATGCCATTCGGTCTCGGGATCGCGCGCTGACAGCGCCGCCGCCATCGCGTCCGCGTGTGTGTCCGCGTCGAGGCCGAGGTAGCGCAGCAGGGACGCGATCGTGTTCTCGGGGTCGATAACGAGGTCCTCGTACCGGATCAGGTGCGCGCTGTCCCGGCGGGCTTCCCAGGCGGTCGCCAGCGCAGCAACGCTCTCCTTGATCTGCTTGACCACGTATTGCGCGTCGTCGTCGAAGCGGTCTCGGCGGAAGCCCTCCCGGCCGCGCTTGACGTTGTACGCGAACATCGACGCGACCATGTCCCGGAAGTCGCGGACCAGGATGACCTCGCGCGCGCGGGGGTAGAGCTCCCACATCATCTCCGGGATGCGGTCGACGCGGTACTTCTCCGCGAAGAAACGTGGCGCCGGGGTCCCGGCCCCCGCCGCGATCTCTCGATAGACGGCCTCGATCCGGCTCTGGCAGAACTCCGCGACCTGGCTCACCGCATCCACGTCCAGCCAGTGCGCGAGCCGAGCATCCTTCGAGCGCCGCGGCAGCGGCGGCTCCTTGCCGGTCCACCACGTCCCGTCGATGCTCCCGGTGGGGTTGATCTGGCGCCGGTAGCTGACCGGGTCTGTGAGCGTGGTCATCACCCCCAGCCAGTAGGTGGCGACGCGGGGCTCGTGCTCGAACGGCGGGCAGGCCACGATGTCGGGGTGGGTCGCGAGCACCTTCATGAGGATGGTCGATCCCGTGCGCCCCAGAGTCGTGACCATCAGGGGATCGATCCCCGGCTCGAAGCCGGTGCGCAGCGGCTCTCTGTGACCGTGCAGAGTGGCCAGGTCGACGCGCGACGCGTCGTCGAGCCGCGCCCGGACGAGAACCTCGAACTCCCGGCTCAGGTTCAGCGAGTTCACGATCGTGAAGAACCCTGCCGCGTCGGTGCCCTCCGCAAGGGGATACCGGCCGGACAGCTCCTTCCGCGCGATCTGCGTGGGGACGCGCCACAGCAGTCGTGGCCCGTCCTTCAACTCGACTGAGGTCACCTTGGCCCTGCGACCCAGCGCCCAGCCCCGGACGTCGAACGCGTACGCGTCGTGCACAGCTCCGGCTTCGGGCGCGTCGAGGTGGAAGCCCCACAGGTCCTCGCCGTCCACGGCGTGCATCTCGACCGCCGAGATCTCGCTGAGCGTCATCTCGCCGCCCCGCCCGCCTCGTACCCGAATTCGGCAAGAGCTCCCGCGAACACCTCTTCGCACACCTTCTGCAGGGGCGGCTCGAGGTCGCGTCGCCAGCGCCCGATCGACGCCTGTGGCCCGCCGCTGGTGGTCCTGTGCACCGCCATGCCGGGGATCGACTCCGCAGCCCGCGCGAGCATGTCGTCGACGCGTTCCTCGGAGGAGTCGACACCGATTTGACCGAGCAGGCCGCGCAGCGTCTGTGCCGGGTTCAGGATCAGGTCCTCGTACCTCACCAGCTGGGCACTGCCGGCACGGTCGCGCCACTCATCGAGGAGATTCTCAACCGATGGCGCGAGCACGTCCAGCACGTACGACTCCTCCGCGATGGGGCCGTCGTAACCGAACGCGGCGTTCCCGCGCTTCTCGTTGAACGAGCGGATCGAGCAGAGCATGTCCCGGAAGTCGCGCACCAGGAAGATCTCGCGCCCCTCCGGGTAGAGCTCGTGCAGCAGCTGGGGCACGTTGTGCTCCGGCAGGCACTTCTCGGCGAAGAACTCCGGACGGTCTTCATCGAGCGCGGCCACGCGCAGGTACACGGCGTCGATGCGCTGCTGCGCGAACGCGGCCAGCTCGGAGACATGCGCCGATCCGAGCCAGCGCGAAAGCTCCTCGTCCGGCAGCAGCTCCGAGGTCATGCGCGTGCCCGACCCCAGCCACCATGGGCCCGGATAGCGCACCTCCCCCTCCACCTGCTGCGTATAGGACGCCGGCTCGGCGAGGCTCGTGAGGATGTCGATCCAGTACGTGGCCGCGCGGGGCTCGAAGGAGAACGGCCGGTAGGCGGTCACCGACGGGTGGCTCGCGAGCAGGTGGATCAGCCATGTGGAGCCCGTGCGGCCGAGTGTCGTCACGACCAGGGGTTGGAGCTCCGGCTCGTAGCCGGACCGCAGTGGCGCGCGGTGGCCGGTGACCGTTCCGAGGCGGGTCTCGGCGCCGTCTTCGAGCTCCGCGGTGACGTCGAGCGCGAAACGCGGCCGCAGCCGCAGCGTGTTGACGGCGCCGGAGAACCCTGAGTGGCGAGCCCATTCGTGGCCGGGATGGCGATCGGCGACGTCGGCCCGGTGGTCGTGCACCGGCAGGGTCCAGCGCGCGGCGCCCTGGCTGACCCGCACCTGCCGCGCGCGCGAGCGGCGGCCGATCGCCCACCCCGTGACGGGCAACGTCCACGTCGCCAGCCGGTCGCCGGCGGACGGTGCCTCCACCGCCGCGGATGTGAGGTGGTCCGCGTCTGCCCCGGGTCGCACGCTGTCGATCTCGCAGAGTGGCACGGAGATTCTTTCGCGTGCGGGATGCCTCGTCATCGCGAGGGCTCGGCGAGGGCCGAGTCCTTGCCGGCCAGCGGATGCCGGCCGTACTCCCTGGTGACGCTCTCGATGCGGTCGTTCCACGTCCTGGTGTGCAGCCACACGTTGTACGCGGCGGCCGGCTTCCTGCGCTCGGCCGTGAAGGACTGTGCCTCCAGGTGGTAGAGCTCGGCCCCCGGCATGTACCAGTTCTCCCGTCCCATCTCGATCAGGCGCAGGCAGAGATCGGAGTCTTCGTACCCGCCCTGGACATAGGCGTGCGACAACCCGCCCGCCTGGTCGTACAGATCGCGGTCGATCATCATGCACGCCGCGGTCACGGCCGGCACGGCGCGCGCAACGTTCGCGGCCGCAAAGCTCCGGTGCATCCCCTTGAAGTAGTGGTGGTTGGCCCACACGAGGCCGCCGTTGTCCCGGTAGAAGTACATCCCCGCGTGCTGCAGGGAGTCGTCTTCGTAGAGGAGCTTGGGCCCGAGCGCGCCGATGCCCGGGGTCGCATCGTAGAACGCTGACATCTTGCCGAGCCATCCGGGGCGGTCGGGTATCACGTCGGAGTTCAGCAGCACGATCCGCCCGCCACGCGCGACCGAGACACCGGCGTTGTTCGCGCCCGAGTAGCCGGTGTTGTGGGTCATCACGGCGATGCGCAGGGAGACTCCGTGCAGGACGCTGAGGGCGTGCGCCGAGTCAAGCAGGTTGTCCGCGATCTCGGGCGAGTCCAGGACGTACAGGATGTCGGCTGCGGCCAGCTCGGGATCGCGCGCGAAGTGAGCGAGCTGGTGCTCGACGAAGTCGATCCTCTTGTAGAGGGGCACGATCACGGTCACCTCCGGCGCCTGCGGGATGCGGTCCCCGATCTCGATCACGGTCTCGATCTTCACCGCTGCCTCGAGCCGTGCTTGGATCCGTTGCAGTGCCGGGTGGACGTGGCCGGCCACGAGCGCGTCACTGCCCGGGCGCTCCGCGGCCATGTCGTGGAGCAGGTGGGCCCGTACGCGTTCGACCCTACGTTCGACCGCGGGCGCCTCGACCTCCAGGACCGCGCCGCTCGACGTGCGCAGCTCCACGATCCAGCCGTTCGCAAGATGGCTGGGCGCAGCGAGTGACAGCAGGGTCAAGAAGCCGTGCCGTTCGTCCGCCGCGTCGACGAAGGCGGCGTAGCGCTCCTGGATGTCCAGCCGCTCGTGCCGGTAGGCGTCGCTCAGCAGGTCCGCGCGGGCTCCTTCGGGAGAGACGGCCACCAGCGACGCGACGGTGTGATCGGCGTCGTGTATCCAGCCACGGATCCAGAACGACTCCTGGTCGAGGGCGTAGATCGCCTCGATGTCGACGGCGTACGGGTCGTCGTCGGTCGCGACCGCGCGGGGCAGCTGCTCTCGCAGTCCGTCGCGCACGCGCGCGAGCCGGCCTGCGAGGGTGATGGCCCCGGGGCTGCGCAGGTCGCCGGCGACCGAGGTCAGGATGAACTCGAGTACGCGCGCGCGCTGCGCGGCGTCCAGGCCGCTCAGCTCGTTGCGGATCAGCGCCTGCAGGGCGGAATCGCCGAGCTCGAGCTCCGTCGCGTGCGCCGACAGGCGGCCCATCGTCACGACAGCGGGCTCGCCCCCTCCGCCCGCGCCCGGCGGTAGGTGCCCGACCACCACGCCTCCGGTCCCGTTCGTGTCGTAAGCCATGGTCGCCGCGTCCAGCACGGTGTCGCCGACGGTCGCCGGATCGCGCTCGTCCACGCCCCCGGCCAGCAGGATGGCACGGTTGCTGAGCCAAACGGCGTGAAGGCCCGACGAGCTCACGTCGCGAGCTCTCGCGAGCGCGGGAGGCGACCTTCCAGCTGCTCCCGGTACAGGGTGCGCAGGCTCGCCACGTGGCTCTGCATGTCGTAGACGTCGGGAATGCCGGCGCGCAGCGATTCCCACAGCGCCGGCGTGGTCGTTGCGCGCTCGAGCACACGCGCCAGGCTGCGCGGGTCGCCGGCGCGGAAGTGCAGGCCGTCGACGCCGTCGGTCACCTTCTCCGCCATGCCGCCGATGTCGCTGCAGATGACGGGCCGCTGGTGCTGGAACGCCTCCTGGATCACGAGCGGCGAGTTCTCCCACCAGCGGGATGGAACGACGACCCAGTCGACCTCCTCCATCAGGCGCGGCAGGTCGTCGTGCACGTACTTGCCGGCCAGGGTCACGTTGTTCGGGCCGTCCGTGATCTTGTCGAGCAGCACGCCGAAGTCGTCGCGGAAGTACTGCGGCTGCAGCTCGAGGTTGGCGCCGTGCAGCCACAGGTGCGCGTCGACCTCACGGTCGCCGAGCTGTGCCATTGCCTGCAGCAGCACGTCCACGCCCTTGAAGTAGTTCAGCTGGCCGAAGAACCCGATGCGGTTGCGTGCACCGTCGGGGGGCGGCACCGACGCGACGGAATGATTGCCGCGGATGCGTCCGTAGTCCTCGAAGCGGATGCGCTCACGCGGGATGCCCCAGTCGACGTACCGCTCGAGCAGGAATCGGCTGGGAGCGAGGAACATGTCGACGTTGTCGAGGTGCAGCTTGATGAAGCGCTCTCGCAGGAAGAAGTCCTGCGGGGGTATGGCCGGGAAGCACTCGTTGCAGCGTCTTGGCGATGCGTGGGTGCATAGCTCGCCGTTGGTCCGGAACATCTGGCCGTCGCGATGGCAGATGGGGATGAACTCGTGCAGGGTGTAGAAGATCGGCGCATCCGGAAGCATGCGCCGGACTGCCGACACGAGGTCATATCCGATGAAGAGCGTGTGCTGGAAGTGCACGATGTCGGGCTTGTGGGCGCGGATGAACTCCGCGATGTACTGCGTGTAGAGGTTCTTGTCGCGGGAGGTCATCGTGAAGAAGTCGAAGTCGTCCGTCTGGGTGTAGAGGAAGTACTGGTTGGGATCGTCCCCGACGGCGCTGAACGGAGCACCAGGGTGCGACGCACGCGACGACGAGACGTTGGAACCGATGCGCGCCACCAGCAGCGGCTCGAACTCGGTGGAGTCCCGCAGGGTCTCGTACAGCTCCAGCGCGTACGCCTCGGCCCCGCCCGGGAAGAGCGCCGGGTGGTTGTGGAGGACGTAGAGGACCTTGGTCTTCTGCATGTGCTCAGCCTTGCTCGGGCTTGCCGCGGCGCCGGAACAGACGCAGCCACCGCCGCCACGGACCTGTCTTCTGCGCACCGGCGGACTTCTCCCGCCGCAGCGGCGACGAGTGGGCCAGGTCGTACACGGAGCAGAGATATCGCTGGCGAGCGATGCACCTATGACGCTGCTCGACGTCGCCGAGGAAATCGGGATGGTCCCTCACCAACCGCGTCTCGCGCGGGACGACCAGGAACTCGACGCCCTCGTCGCGCAATGCCTCCAAACCTTCCTCGCGGGAGGTCGCCACGACCACTGTCGCCTTCTCGGGAAGCAGGTTGTCGAGGAACGCGGTCAACTGTGCGGTGCGTGTGTCCGGCGGGCGCGCCGGGGCCGCGGTGGGCTTGCTTTCGCTCCGTCCTGCCGGCGCGCCGGCCTCGGCTGCGGGCGCCTGGGTGAGGTCGTAGATCGCGCAGGTGTCTTCATCTCTGACCAAGCATGTGTATCGGTCCTGCAGATGACGGCTCAACTCCGGGTAGTGGTCCAGCCACCAGAGTGAGGTGGCGGGGAAGACGACATAGCTCGCTCCGCGCTCGCGCAGGGCTTCCAGCTGGCGGACGGCCTCGTCGCTGTCAGCCGGGTAGTGGCCGGCGTAGCGGCCGTCGTCCGTGCGCGGGAAGTGCCATCCGGTGCGCGATCCCAGGCGCAGCAGGTTCTCGTCGCCCTTGCTCACGACCAGCACCGTCTTGGACGGAGGGACCACCGCCGTCACCATCGACGTGACCTGGTCCACGAGCCCAAAGTAGTCGGGCGAGCCCTGTGTGACGCGGAAGCTGGTCGTCATCGAGACTCGTCGTTCAGCGCGAAAAGAGCACACTCGTGGCGCTCGGCCAGCGGCCGGCAGCGGTCGTGCAGGTGGCGGGCGAAACCCTTGTAGTGCTCGAGCCACCATGCGGACGTGCTCGGCACGAGCAGGTACTGGGCACCCTTGCTGCGCAATTCCTCCAGGTGCGCCACGGCGTCGTCGGAGCTCTGCGGGTAGTTGCCGGCGTACGTTCCGTCTGCCTCCTGGGGGAAGTGCCAGGCGCGTCTGCCGCCGAGATCGAGCGCTTCGTCGTCACCGCGGCTGATCACGAGCACTGTTGCGTCTTTGGGCACCTGTTCGTCGATCACTCCCTGTATATCGGCCAACAGCTTTCTGTAGCTCAATCCTTCGCTGGGCTCAAAGCCGTTGCCGGTGGCTGCGATTTCCTGCTGCAGGTCCAAGATTTGCATCTCTAGCGCTTGTGCCGCGCGGTCGGAGACCCTCCCCGGAGACCCTAGATTCGTTTTTAGTCTCCGGGGAGGGTCCCCGACCACACGGTTCGGGTCTTTTAGCTCCAAGTCCGCTATGTGGGCGGTCAACCGGACCACCTCTCTTAGTAATAGAGAGATGTGGCGTTGCTGGCTTTCGATCAGCGCCTCCCCTGCCCCACCTGGTTTTGTCGTTGCGAGCTCCGCGGCGGCCTCGAGGCCGATTGGGTACGTGTCGCGGTAGCGCAGGCTCAGCAGGCCGTCCTCTATGTAGTGAGCGATGTCGTCGCGTTGGACGCGGTGCTCCCAGCGTTCCTGAAAGAGATCGAAGTTGTGCTGGACGTCTTGGGAGCCTCTTCCGCGGGAGGCAGATTCCAGGTGGGTGACCACGCCCGCGGGGCAGTAGTGCACCTCGGCTCCGGCTTCGCGCAGCCGCAGGCAGAGGTCCACGTCCTCCAGGGAGTTGCGGAAGGCCGGGTCGAAGCCGCCGGTCCGCTCGAAGTCCTTGCGCCGCACCAGCATGCACGCCGCGGTCACTGCCTGGAAGGGCCGGGGTCGCTGGACGGCCGGGTGATCGGCGGGGAAGCCCGCATAGATGTGCCTGGGGCGCCCGTCCTGGCAGATCGCGACGCCCGCATGCTGCACGGTGCCGTCCCGGAACAAGAGCTTCGCGCCGACCGCGGCCGCCTCCGGGTGCGCGTCGGCGTGATCCACCAGCGCGTCGAGCCATCCGGGATGGGGCTCCGTGTCGTTGTTCAGGAAGACGAGCAGCTCTCCACGCGCCGCGGCCGCGCCGTCGTTGCAGGCGACTGCGAACCCCCCGTTCCGCTCCCTCCTCAGCGAGCGCACCTCGGCCGGCTGGCGGGCGAGGAGCACAGGCGTGTCGTCAGTGGAGGCATCGTCCACGACGACGATCTCGAACGGCGTGCCGGGAGGGTCGGTCAGGATCGCGTCCAGGCAGCGGTGCGTGAGCCCGGCCCGGCCGTGCACGGGGATGACGATCGTGCAGCGTGGATCGCTCACGGGTCGCGTCCGTTGAGGGCGAAGATGACGCACACGTCGTCCTCGCGGACGACCGTGTCGTAGCGGCGCTCGAGATGTTCCAGCAGCCCTTGGTAGTGCTGGAGCCACCACATGCCGGTCCGCGGGAAGACGATGAACTCGCCCCCGGTCGCGCGCATCGCCTCGAGGGTCGCCACCGCCTCGGAGCTGTCGGCCGGGTGATGGCCGGCCCAGGTGCCGTCCTCGGCCTCGGGAAAGTGACGCGTGCGCCGGCCGCCGAGCTCGAGCAGCTCCACGTCGCCCTTGCTCACGACCAGCACCGTCGCTTCGGCCGGGATGGCAGCGGCGACGATCTCACGGATGCGGTCGCGCAGGCCCGTGTATTCGGGATCGGGGCGGCGCTGGTATGGCTGCCACGGCTCTCCCCACTTCTCCTCGAAGCGGCGCTTGTTCTCCTCCAGGATCTCGCCGTAGCGACCGGTCGGCACGAGCTTGCCGAATGACGTCTCCCCGAAGTGGTGGACGAACGCGTCCTCGACGCATACGAGGCGGTACCCGGCCTCGCGCGCGCGCTTCGAGTAGTCGTCGTCCTCGAGCATGCCGATCTCGAAGCGCTGGTCCAGTGGGCCGATCCGCTCGAACGATGCCGCGCGGAGGCCCATGCAGAACATGGTGACCGTGCCGATGTCGGTGAGGATGCCCGCCTGCGTGCGCGCACGCTCGCCGGCGAACTCGAGCAGCTCGCCCCAGGTGCGATACGACGTCGGGATCTCGGCCTCGTTGCCGATGCGATTGGTGACCGCGCCGCAGAGGCCGATCTGCGGATCGTTCAGTGGGGCGATCAGACGCGGCAGCCACCCGGGTGTGACGAGCGTGTCGTCGTTGAGGAGCACGAGCACATCGCCGGCCGCGAGCGCCGCGCCCTGGTTACAGGCCCGCGCGAACCCTGCGTTGCGGCTGTTCAGCGCCAACCTCACATGCGAGTTTCGCGCCGCCAGCTCCCGGAGGTAGTCGGCCGTGCCGTCGTCAGAGCCGTTGTCGACGACGATCAACTCGTAGCTCGGGTACTCGGTGCACGCCAACACGCTCTCGATGCACATGCGGGTGAAGAGCAGGTTGTCGTGTGAGGTCATGACGATGCTCACGGGAGTGCAGCCGGGCCAGGGGTGGGTCGTGCGCGCCGGCACCGGGCGCGCCGCCAGGTGAGCCTCGGTCTCGGGTGCGAGCCGGGTGGGCCGCCGCGAGGCGGGCTCCAGGTCGAGCCCCGGGGGGAACGGGGCGGTGCCATGGCGTTTGACGGCGTAGCCGTTCCCGCCGCAGAGGTCCGCGCCGACGTCGCTCAGCAAGCGCCCCAGCACGACGTCGTGGGCGAAGTACTCGCGCGCGATCTCCTCGGCCGCGCGGCTGTGGCGCGCGTAGTCGGAGTTGATCGCCTCGACGGCAGCCAGGATCTCGTCCATGGAGGAGAATCCGAACAGGCCCTCTCCGGTGGGAAAGATGTTGGAGAAGCCGGTGTCCTGGCTGATCACGGGCCGCCCGGCCGCCAGATAGGTGATGCTGCGGTCGCTGAACCAGCCGGTCCGCAGGCGCACGTTCTGGTCCTTGGCGACGGTGAACTCCCCCCGCGAGTTCGTGACGTAGTCGCGGTAGGCGTCGGTGTCCGTGGAGAAGTCGAGCGCGTGCCGCACCCGCCAGCCCTTTCCCTCGAGCATCTGCTTGTCCTCGGGCTCGTAGCTGGAGAGCGCAAGCTCGAAGGGCTGTACGGTGCGCGATGGGAGGTCGATGAACTTCAGGAACTCGTGGTGCTTGCTCCAGCTGTAGCGTTCGCCGTCCAGCTCGATCTCACGCCACGGCTGGCGCCAGTTGCCCACCGTGGTCATCTGCTCACCCGGGGTTCCCCGCCCGCGCCAGAGGTCCATGACCACCGGCTGGCGCGTGGGATGGAACGGAAACCTGTCGTGACTCGGAAGCCCGCAGTCCGGATTGCCGTGGTTCTCTGCGTAGGTGAAGAACGCGCAGTGCGGGTCGAGAAAGTCGAACGATGCCTGGACTCCGTAGTGGAGCTCTGTCTGCAGCTGCACCGGGTCGGTCTCGAGGTAGACCAGCCTGTCGGTCTCGTACAGCTCCGGACGCGGCTCGGTGCCCCCGTGCAGGTTGATCAGGCAGAGCGCATCTCCGTACAGGCGTCGCAGCTGCGTGCGGCTCATCCCGAAGCAGCGGTTGTCGTCGTGCAGCGCGTAGAAGGCCCAGCGATCGCGGAGGCCGAACCGCCGCATGACCCCGTCGACGAAAGCCGCCGCGCGGGCGGAGCTGTCGTCCTCCTCGCGCTCCATCAGCATCGCCGGCGTGCGCGCGTGCGTCTCGACGTAATAGGCCTCGTAGCCGAGACGCTCGAGGCCCAGCAGGTAGTGCGCGGTCTGCCAGACGACCCCGGCAACCGGGATCCTCGTCATCATGCCGAGCAGGACGACCTTTTTAGACGCCGGCGTCATTTCCCGCCGAAAACGGCGAGGAGCCCGGGTGATCCGATCCGGGTCCGTCCTGATCTCGCGCCCCGTTGCTTCCCTCTCCATCGGACGTGCTGCTCGACAGCGCCTGCTGGATGCGTTGACGGACGGCGTCCGTAAGTGTCTCGATCACACGGTCGCTGACCTCCGCCTGACCGTCCGGCTCCTGTGCGGCGGCAGGCACAGCCGCAGACGGCTGCGGGACCACCGGCGCCTGCAACGCCGGCGTGGATCCCGGCTCGGGGCCGTTTCCATGGTGCTCGGCGGCCACGGCCGGCTCGTGCGGTTCCTCGGGGCGGGGATTCGTCTGCTCGTAGCGGGCCAGCGCCTCGGCGGTCGCGACCTCGGCGAGGATGTCCGAGACGCCCAGCTTCGAGTCCCCGTCCGCCAGCGCCTGCTGCGCATACTGGGCCTCGATCGCGGCCGTGCGGCCGGTCTGGGCCTCGTAGAGCTGGTAGTAGAGACCGCCCGTGGCGAGCAGCTCGTCGTGGGTCCCCTTCTCCACCACCTCGCCGTGGTTCATCACGAGGATCAGGTTGGCGTTGCGCACCGTGGACAGCCGGTGGGCGATCATGAACGAGGTGCGCCCCTCCATCAGGTTCTCGAGCGCGTCGAGGATCACGGCCTCCGTCTTGGAGTCGATCGCCGACGTCGGCTCGTCCAGGATGAGGATCGGTGCCGCCCGGATGAATGCGCGGGCCACCGCGATCCGCTGACGTTCGCCGCCCGACAGCTGCGCGCCCCCCTCGCCCAATTCGGTCTCGTAGCCACCGGGCAGGCTCGTGATGAAGTCGTGGCAGTTGGCTTCCCTCGCAGCGGCCACGATCTCGTCCATCGTCGCGTCGAGCTTGCCATACCGGATGTTGTCGGCGATCGAGCCCGAGAACAGGAGCGGAGTCTGCATCACCAGGCTCATCTGGTCGCGCAGGCAGTCCAGCGTCAGGTCCTTGGTGTCGTGACCGTCGATCTTGACGCTGCCTTCGGCAGGGTCGTAGAAGCGGACGAGGATGTTCATGAGCGTCGTCTTGCCGGCGCCCGTCGGTCCCACCACGGCCACGCGGTCGCCGCCCTTGCAGCTGAACGAGACATTCCTGAGCGTTCCCTGACGGCCCTTGTAGGAGAAGCTCACGTTCTCGAACGTCACGGCGCCGCTCGACCGACCGATGTCGATCGCGTCCGGCTTCTCGGTGACCTCGGGCTTCTCGGACAGGATCGTGAACGAGGCGTTCAGGAAGACGAAGCTCTGATGCAGGCTCCCGACCGTGTGGCTGATGGCTTCGAGCGGCTGGTAGACGGCGGAGATGTACGAGATCAGGACGATCATCTCGCCGAGCGAGATCTTGCCCTGCAGCACGTGGTAGGCGCCGAACCCGAGCACGATCGCCGTGCCGAGCGCGATCGCGGTGGCAACACCCAGCGAGAACATCGTCTGATGGACCGTCAGCCGCACCCGGGCGTCGACCGCGGTCTTGCCCTGCGTGTAGAAGCGGTAGTGCTCCAGCCGGCGGCGGCCGAACGAGGTGATCACCCGCAGCATCGACATGGCCTCGAAGATGATCGAGAGCGATCGCATCTCCAGGCTCTGCACGCGCTGGATGCGGGGGACGATGCGTGTCCCGTACAGCCCGATCGCCCAGTAGACGAAGGGGACGCAGACGAGCGATACCAGGGTCACCTGCCAGTCGATCAGCAATGCGATCGTGAGCATCCCGATCAACATCAGCACGCTCTCGAAGAGAGGTGGGAACGCCATCACGATCGCACCCAGGGACGCGGCCTGCATGTTGATGAGGCCCATCAGCATTCCGGTGTGGCGCTCGTCGTGGTAGGTCAGCGAGAGCTGGGTGACGTGGTTGAACAGATCGCTGCGCAGGTCGAGGACGATGTTCTGCTCGATCTTGGCGTTCACGTAGTCGCCGATCACGCGTACGCCGTGACTCATCGTGGAGATCAGGAAGCCGAACCCGACGATGAAGAAGAGCAGCCGGTAGGGATCCGGGTTGTCGCCGAACAGCGGCCGCAGAGGGCCGGGCGGGGAGTTTGCCCCGATCACGTCGTCGATGATCAGCGCCAGCGGCCATGGCTCGGCAAGGCCAACCGCCGCGGCGGCGATCGTCAGGGCAAACGAGATGATGACGACCTTCCGGTAGGGACGCAGATAGGGAAGCGCCTCCGGAAGGATCTTCCACTGGTCCCACGCCCCGACTTCGGTCTCGCTGCTTCGTCGGCGAAACGGGACTTTCACTACCGCAGACTCACTCCTCTGGCTCCGTCACGTTGAAGCCTCTGTCCGCGAGGTTCAACGATGAGGGCAGCGTGGCGCCGTTACCTCGGGAAACGCCCGGGATGCCGTTCACCGGCACGCCGTTGTGGTGTGGGACCTCGACCGCCGGGGAGAAGGTGCCGCCGGCGAGGCGCGGTTCGGGCCGGGCCGTGGGCTCCTCCGTACGCGGAGCAAGCTCACGCGCGGCATGCTCGGTTTCCTCGGTGAGCGCGATGCGCAGCACACCGGCGGCAGTTGCACAGTCCTTGATCGTGGATACGAGGATCAGCAGCGCCGTGCCCGCGAGGACGACCGCCGCGGCCCAGGCGCTGTCGAGCGCGGCTCCCGCGGTGAGCGCGGAGAAGCCGAGCGCCACGCCCGCGCCGATCCGCGAGAACCGGGGCCACGAGCGGATCCGGACGAGCTGGCGTCCGGCGCCGTGCTCCTCGACTGCCACGCGCAGTCTCATCGAGCCGAGCATGCCGCCCCGCACGTAGAGGTCCCATCGCTCGTAGTCGCCCCCGGAGAAGACCACCCCGCCGATGCGGCGCAGCGCCTTCTCGAGGCGCCTGACACGCTCGTCGGGTGCGCGCCACTGCTCGCTCCAGATGCTGTGTGTGCGAGGCACCGGCAGTCCCAGGTGCGGCGCCGATCGCCGGCGCCATGGGGAAAGGCCGTGACGCAACCTGCCGCCGAGGCGAGCGGCCGGCTGAAGCAGGTAGAGCAGGCCGGTGCGCATACGCATCCGGAACCGGCCGAGCCATGACCCGGCCGCACAGGTGGTCCCGTGCATTCCACCCACGGCCGCCTTGAAGACGAGTGCGGAGATCGCGGCAAGCAAGAGCGGCAGGGTGAAGAGGAACGGGGACCACAGCACGCCCAGTGCCGAGAGGCCCGCCAGGCCCGCGATCACGAGGTACCACTCGGGCATCAACGGGAGCGAGCCGAGGATCCCGGGCGCCGCCTGGTAGACGGACTGGAACAGACCGGTGCCCCAGGTGCCGTAGTAGATCTTCCAGCGGCCGCTGAGCAGCCTCGAGGGGGGCGCGCCGTAGACCCGGCCCGCCCAGGCGAGGTGACCGGCGCGGTTGTAGCGCTCGGGCCACTTGCGCTCCAGGAGCGCCTCCGCCTTGCCGTACTCGTACTGCTGCTTGAGGTATCCGGTCATCGAGTCCCTGCGGTGGTGCCAGACCACGGCGCCGGGGCTGAAGCCGACCGTCCAACCCTGCTGCTGCAGGCGCCAGCAGATGTCGACGTCGTCGCCCGCGACGCAGTACTGCGGGTCGAATCCGCCGATCGCGAGCAGGCTCGACTTCCAGAACGCCATGTTGCAGCCGGGGATGTGTTCGGCGATCTCGTCCGAGAGCAACACGTGAATCGGCCCGCCCGGCGCGTTCGCCACGCACTCCGCAACCTCGCCGTCGCCGGCGGGCGGGATGTTGGGGCCGCCGATGCCGGCGTGGGAGCTCTTCAGGAATCCGGTCGCCAGGTGGGCGAGCCAGTGCGGATCGGGACGCGCGTCGGCATCGATATACGCGACGATCTCTCCGGTGGCTGCGTGCAACCCCTCGTTGCGGGCGTTGGCGAGACCCTGGTTCTCGGTGCTGATCAGGCGGAACCCGTACTCCTCGGTGATGGCGTCGGTGTGGTCGGTCGACCCGTCGTTGACCACGACCACCTCGTAGTCGGGGTAGTGCAGCGCATGCAGGCCGTCGAAACAGCTGCGCAGCGTGCCCTCGCTGTTGTACGCGCAAACGACGACCGAGATCCTGGGCCAGGCGGGGTCCGCCCTGAACGGCGTCTCCGAGAATGCCTTGCCGACCGTGGCGAGCGCCTGCTTCGGCTCGCGGTCGCGATCAACCAGGCCGAAGGCCCAGTCCTCGATGTCGAAGCCGCCGCGATGCCACTCATCGGTCCACGAGAACACGAACATCCCCGCGCACCCGCCCGCAAAGGCCGTGCGGACCTGCCAGTCGAGCGCCTGCGCCTGTGCACCCTCGGAATTGCGCAGGGAATCGAGGCCGGCCTCGGTGACCAGCAGGGGCCGGTCGCCGGCGATGTTCTGGAGGCGGGCGAGATACGACTCGAACTGGGGACCCGACTCGAGGAACACGTTGAAGCAGACGAGGTCGATGAACCGCAGCTGGAGGTACTCGGTGCTGGGGTAGTTGACGTAGGTGACGAGCGCCTCCGGATCCTCCTGCTTGGCTGCGTCGTAGAGCCGGCGCAGGAAGCGCTCGATCCGCCTCCGGCCGTGCCAGCGCACGATCGACGCGGGGATCTCGTTCCCGATCGCGTAGCAGAGGACCGCGGGATGCCCGGCGCAGGAGCGGATCGACTCCCGCACGTTCTGCACGATCGTTCCCGCGCGGCCGCGGTCGTTGAGGAACGCGATGTGCTGTTCCCACGGGACTCCGACCATCACCCAGAGGCCGTGCTCGTATGCGAGGTCCAGCAGCCAGCGGGGAGGAACTGTGTAAGTCCGGACCGAGTTCACCCCATGAGCAGCCATGTCGGCGAAGTCCTCGGCGACCGCGGCGACCGGCGGAAAGTCGCTGCCCTCGTCGTCGGGACGAAAGGTCCCGTAGGTGGCGCCGCGAACGTGCACCTTCGCATCCCCCTGGAAAATGGCTTTCCCATGGGCTTTGAGGCGATTGGAGGGTGCTGAGGAAGGGATGCCTGAGTCCCTTCGGCCTGCATTGGTGACTCGATGCTTATCGAGGTGCAAAATCCCTGCGTTCCTCCCGCATCCCGCCGTAACCGAGTCCCCTGAATCTCACTCGGAGGGGCCTGGCTAGGGTACCAATTAATCACCCATGTTCCGGGCGCCTTCCCAAGGTTTCCGGAGACGGGATCCCTGCTGTCCAGTCTGCTCTCCACGGCTCCTGGGCCGCGCACGATTCATCGTACCGACGTTGGGCAACCGACGCCACCCGCGCGCACAGCCTTCCGAGGCCGCTCGGGAGCCACGGGAGGCCCGTTTCCGCCCCCCATTCCGCCTTCCCTGGACCCCCCGATACAGGGATACTGCCGGAACCGAGGGCTATGTCACAGGCAGACGTCGAGACGATCCGCGCCGGGCTCGCTGCATTGAACAGACGGGACGTCGACGGCATGCTTGCCACGCTCCAGCCCGACGCGGAAATGGTGCCCCTGCGGGCGGTGCTCGAGGGCACCGTCTACCGCGGCCACGACGGCCTGCGCCTGTGGCTCGCCGATATGGCCGAGGACTGGGACGACCTGCGGATCGACTCCGACGAGGTGCGCGGCCTCGACGGGGGCCGGGTCCTGGTCCTGGGCCGGTTTCACGCCCGCGGGAAGTCGAGCGGCGTGCGGCTCGACCAGCCCGCGGCGTGGATCTGCGAGCTGGTGGACGGCAAGGTGGCGCGCATCAGGTTCTTTGCCGATGCGGCCGCCGCGCTGAGTGCCGCCGCTGCCTCTGGTCGCTCCTCCGGTCGCTAGACCGGCTGGTCGGCAACGCGCGCCAGTTCCGCCCGCAGTGCGGGTAGATGGCCGAGGATCGCGTCGTCGTCGACCCCGAAGCGGCGATCCTCGCGGATTCCCTGGCCGGCACGGATCACCTCGGGGCGCAGCTCTCCGCCTCCGGCGCGCGGCCGGTGCAGCTTTACCATCCGCTCCTCCTCCGAGCGGGTGAAGTAGTGGTTCACTCTCAACACGTCGCATGAGTCGGTGATGGAGTGCTGAGCCTCCAGCGGATTCTCCGCCTCGTCCACCAGATGGCCCTCGCGATACTCGAAGTGGTGCGGGCCCAGCGCGCGGACGACCCGGCGCGGGTCGACGATGCTCTTGATCGCGGTCTTGCGGGGCTTGGGATGGGCGATTCGCCGCGTGTAGTTCTCCAGCACGGGGCCGGGCGGCCGCGTCTCGTGCCCCGCTGTGCCGAAGGTGACGCGGTTGACGCCCACGCCGGCCCAGCGCTCAAAGCGTGCGAGCACCTCGGGAAGCGGCCGGCTCGTCGGTGAGAACAGGAACTCGTCGATGTCGATGAAAGCGATCCAGCGCGAGTCGTCGCGGTGGCGCTCGATGCAGTCCGTGTAGGCCTCCACCTGTCCCGGGAACATCGGCCACTCCGTGAGCTCGACGGTGCCGTCGCCCAGGTAGGGAGCGAGGGCTTCGCGGTGCTCGTCGTCGGAGCGGTTGTCGTAGAGGAAGAAGCGCTCGACGCCCATCAGCCTGTGGAAGGCGACCCACTCGCGCAGGTACGGGCCCTCCCACCGGTAGATGGCGCAGATGGAGAGATATGGCTTGGGCATCGCATGGGCACCTGGCAGGCGCCCCGCGGAATTCTAGGAACCCGGGATCACGAACGACGACGTGTATGCGTCCAGGCACGGACTGCCGATCCGCAGGCGATAGTCGCGCGCGGCGAGATTCAGGAAGCCGGGGTCGGCGACCAGGTTGTTCCCGGAGGCGAACTCGTTCGTGGGCTGGATGCCTCCGTTTTGCCCGTGTTCGTCGCTGCGGGTGGTCCACACGCAGTTGCGCCGGGCGACGTTCAACCCGCCCGAAAGCTCCCAGTGCTCGACGTTCCAGCGCAGCAGCGAGTTCGAGATGACGTTGTGCTCCACGATATTCCCGGCCGATTCGCGGGAGAAGATGACGCCCTGTCCGTTGCGGTCGATCACGTTGCGGGCGACGTACGTGCCCTGCGCGTCGGGGAACAGCTGAATGCCGCGGTCGGCGTTGTCGTGGATCCAGTTGTCGACGATCCGCGCGCGGTCGGACGCCTCCACGTAGATCCCGTGCTCGTGGTTGTTCGCCGGCAATACGCCGCAGTCGTGGATGCGGTTGAACCTGATCAGGGTGCGCACCGCACGACCGAACTCGTCCGAGCCGAGGATGAAGCAGATCGTGGTGTGCCGGGTCGTGACGTCGTTTCGCGCAAACGTCACGTCGTCGCCGTTGATGGTCGGGCTCGGCAGGTTCGCCGCGTTGGTGCCGTCGAGGTTGAGACGCGACACGGTCACGAAGTTGGCGTTGTCGGTTACGTGGAAGCGGCCCCTGACCGTCGCCCGCTCGCCTGGATAGCTCGTGAGTGTCACCGGCGCGCCCGCCCGGCCGCCCCGGTCGACGCGGACGCTCTCCTCGTAGGTACCGGCCCGCAGGCAGCCCGTCTGACCGGGCTTGAGCGAGTCGGCGAGCCGGGCCACCGTCCGGTACGGGCTGGCCGTGGTGCCCTGTGCGCCGTCCGAGCCGTAGGTGGAGGCGGTGCGGTTGCACGTGACCACCGGTGCGCGCCCGAAGATCGCCTGGCATGGGCTCTTCGGTTGCATGCGGAAGTCGCTGAGGCCGCGGGCGACGTAAAGCGGATCGTCCACGAGGTTGCGGTCGATCACCAGGCCGTCACGCACGTCCGCGATGCCACCGTCGCCGTCGTCGCGCACACCGCCGGCGAAGCAGTTCTCGCGCACCACGTTCTTGCTCCCGACCGAGCCTTCCGGCGCCCAGTGGGACTCGATGTTCTCGCGCAGCTTCGAGTTCGTGATCAGGTTTCGCTCGATCAGGTTGCGGTCCGACGTGCCGGCCTTGTCGCCCGCCACCATCACCCCCTCGCCGTTGCCGTCGACCACGTTGCCGGTGACCTGTGTTTCGTCCGCGTCGGGATACAGCTGGATGCCGCGATCGGCGTTGTCGTAGACCCAGTTGCCGGCGACCCGCGTCGCGGTGGCGTACATCACGCTCACTCCGTTGTGGCGGTTGGTCGACGGCAGCAAGCCGCAGCCGTGGATGCGGTTGGTGCTCACCACGACCCGGCTCACGCGGCGGGCGCTGGTGCCGATCGTGACGCAGTCCGCCGTGCGCAGATTGGTGATCTCGTTGTCGCGGATCACCACGTCGCTCGCTGTCACGAGCGGGCTCGCGTCGCGGGCGGCGTTGACTCCCACGAGCCTCAGCCCCGCGACCTCGATGTTCGGCGCGGCGATCGTCAGCCGCCCGACGAGTTCGGCGCGCTCCCCCGGAAAGCTCCGCAGGCTGATCCGGGCGGCGCTGGTGCCGCCGCGCACGAGGTTGAGGTCACCCCTGTAGGACCCACCACGCAGGCAGCCGCTCTGCCCGGGTTGGAGCGAGCGCGCCAGCCGGCCGGCCGTGCGGAACGGCTTCTGCACCGTCCCGAGGGCCGTGTCGAGCCCATTGGGCGCGGCGAAGCGGTCGCAGGCCGGGTCGGCTCCGGCGGCGCCACTGGTCAGCGCCGAGATCAGGAAGACGGTGACGATCCCGAATGCGAGCGCGAAAGCCAGCGCGGATGCGGTTTTCTTCAAGTCGCGTGCGGTGCGCACGCGACGGCGCGTTGCCATCGTGCCTCCCAGTTGCGCCGGCGTGCGCACGCGGTCCGGCGAGCGCAGCCTGCTGGTCCCCACTTCCGACCCCTGCGGTGCCGCCTTGCGTCGTGCGGGCGGCGTGTCCTCGAACTATCCGTGGGTCGAGAAACCCATGGTAGACGCTATTGGCGGATGCCATCCCGATTGTCTTGAAGAGGGATTCCTCGGGAAACCGGACGCCAAACCGTGAACTCCGCCCTCGCTGCCTAGGCTGAACAGACTCCGAGATCTGCCGACAGTCGCAGTTCATCGTGGCTCCATCTTGCGGGCACCGTAGACGAGATCGGCAGGGCGTCGGCCGGCGGTCAGGCGACCATGGTGCTCGCGGTCGAAGTTGTATTCGTGCAGGTAG